>CAZASG010000024.1:0-54415 GCA_964487745.1 uncultured Anaerolineaceae bacterium
TTGCCCTCATTATTTCTTCTGCACAGAACCTTGAGCAAATCGTGCAGCGTGTGTTCGCTTTGCTAACGCGCACCTTCAAGACAGAACTTATTTCGCTTTTTTTACTTTCATCAGACGGACGTACTTTGCGTGAATATCGCAATATTGAAAGAAGAAAAACCCCTCGTACTGAATTCCTTGATTCACACCCGATTGCTGATTTTGTCCGTGCCGGGCAAAATGTTCGCATCGAAAATGTCGCCACCACGCAGGGATACGAACCCGCAAATAAAAATGCGCAGGCCGCACTAACCATTCCACTTAAGTACCGTGGCGAAGTGATCGGTGTTTTGGCTCTGGAAAGCAAAGAGATCGGTGCGTTCAGTGGTTATGACGAGAACCTGCTTGTAGTGATCGCCAGCCATCTTGCAGGGCTGGTGGAGTATGGGCGCTTGCGTGACGAGGCTGAAGCGCGCGCTCGCAATCTTGGCTTGATCCACGAGGTGGTTCAACAAGTGATCGGCGTGACTAACGTGGATGAAGTTGCACAGATCACGGCTGATCTGCTTGTTCAACATTTTTCCTATGAGTTAGCAGCAGTTATGTTAGTGGACGAGCATCAAGTATTGCGAGTAAAGGGTATTAGCGGGGAAGCGTCTGCTATTGTGCAAGACGGTTTAAGTAAATTAAAAGACCCCTCCAGTACAGGCATCACAGGCTATGTCTTCACTAGTGGGGAAAGTATCATGATCGATGACGCCACCAAACACCCCGGCTATCACTATATCCCGGGCTGGGAAATGGGCTCTGAGATCTGTGTTGCCCTCCGCGAAGGGGATCGGATCTGGGGCATTATTAACGTGGAATCGAATGCCAAGAACGCTTTTACCCATAACGATCTACTTGCCTTGGAGTCTTTAGCGGGCTTCCTGACCAGCGCTGTTTCGAGTGTTGAACGTTACCAAATGTTGCAGGATACCATCCAGATATTGCAAACCACACAGGAAGAACTTCAGGAAAGAATGGAAGCACAGCGCAACGCAGAAAATAGGCTTCTTCAGGCAGCAAAATTGGCAGCCGTTGGTGAAATGGCCGCTGGTGTTGCCCATGAGCTGAATAACCCACTTACCACGGTCGCTGGCTTTTCAGAACTTGTCCTCGATGAATTGCCGTCCGAGTCACCACAGCGAGATGATCTTGAGTTAGTCTTACGCGAAGCCACACGGGCACGAAATGTTGTTCGTCGTCTTCTCGACTTTTCCCGTCAAAGTGAAAGTATCCGTGTTCGTTCTGATCTCAATGAAGTGATCGAGGATGTCGCAGCCCTTACCAATCATCTATTTGCCAGCAATGCGATTGAGCTCACAATGGAATTGGGAGAAAATCTTCCCTGGATATTGATGGATCGTGACCAGATCAAACAAGTGGTTCTGAACTTGCTGCACAATGCTCTCCACGCCATGCCGCATGGCGGCAAACTCTCCGTTCAGACGGAAGCGCGCGAAAAGAATGATGAAGAATGGGTTGTTATGTTAGTGAAAGACGATGGCAAGGGGATCAGTCCTCACGATATTGCCAGAATTTTTGAACCCTTCTTTACAACGAAAGCAGATGACGGTGGCACCGGGCTGGGACTTGCTGTCAGCTATGGGATCATTGCAGATCATTATGGCTTTATTGATGTCGATAGCTCACCCAACGAAGGCGCTACGTTCAGTGTCTGGCTGCCGCTAAAGGAGAAGTCCTGATGAGTTCCCCCTTTGTATTAGTCGTTGATGATGAACCCGGGATCGCAAAGCTCTGTGAACGCCTCCTGACACGGGCTGGCTTCCGCACAATGGCATTTACTGAACCCAAAAAGGCGATGAGCTATATGCGCAACGAGCGTGTTGACTTACTCCTGGTCGATATCCGCATGCCGGAAGTGGATGGCTTCAGCGTTATCTCCTTTGCCAAAGAACAACAGCCCGATCTTGCTACTCTTATCATGACCGGGTTCGGGACAGTTGAAACGGCGATCAAAGCCCTCCGCAAAGGTGTGGACGGCTTGATCTTAAAACCTTTTGAAAAAGGAAATGAGCTTGTGGAAGCGGCCCGTCAGGCTCTGGCAGATAACCAACGAAAGCGTGACGCTGCTCACACAGAAGCTCTCCGACCTCTCTTCGATGTGACAGAAGCTTTCCTTGCAGAAACACGCCCGGAGCGCCTTCCTAAACTGATCGTAGATGCTGTCTGCAATCATCTACGCTGTGAAAACGCTGCTTATTACCAGTTCAATAATGGGGCGTTGACACTGCTCGGGAAACGAGGGCAGGCCTTTCTGGAGAGCGAAGCGGAAGATGTCTACAGCAAAGTTGAAGATGTCCAGCACAAAGGAGACCCCATCATCCTAAGTGGTGAAAAGGGGACAGAGCATCCCGTCCTTGACAAGGAATTAACCAAGCTCGGTATCGGCTCTGCTATCCTTGTTCCAAGCGCTCATTCAGGTTTTGAAGCCCTTATCTTTGCAGGTCGAAATACGAGCGAATCGGCTTTTCGCGAGATCGATCTGGATACGCTCTTGATCCTCTCGCGTCAGGCGGCTACAGCGATTGAAAATGCACATCTCTATGCAGAGTTGCGCGATTACGTGCAGCAAGTGGAAGATTCACAAAAAGCCCTTCTGCAAGCTGAAAAAATGGCTGCCGCAGGACGCTTGACTGCTTCGATCGCGCACGAGATCAATAATCCTTTGCAGGCAGTGCGAAATTGCTTGCATCTTGCTGGCCGCGAAGATCTGACAGAGGAAAAACAGGATGAGTATTTCCGCCTGGCAAAGACAGAACTGGAACGCCTGACGACGACTGTGCAGCGAATGCTTGATTTTTACCGCCCGGGCAAAGTCAAGCCCACAAAGGTAGACGTAGCACAAATTTTTGATCATGTTTTAGGCTTGATGGTAACTCAATTGCAAAAACGAGAGATTAGCGTAAAAACAACATTACCAGAAAATCTCCCTCCTGTACTCGCGGTTGGTGCTCAGCTTCAACAGGTTTTTCTAAATCTGATCTTGAACGCTTATGATGCAATGCCGGGCGGCGGGAAACTCCAAATTAGAGCACGACAAAAAAACCAAAGCGTTGAGATCAGATTTCAAGATAATGGTACGGGCATAGCCCCCGAAGATCAAGCCAATATTTTCGAACCATTTATCAGCACAAAAGAAGGCGGAACCGGTTTGGGGTTGACTGTCAGCTACAATATCATTGCAGCCTTGGGCGGCGAATTAGAATACATCCCTTGTGAACAGGCAGGTGCTTGTTTCCGGGTTACTTTACCAATCGGAGGAGAATAATGTCCCCCACTATTCTTATTGTTGATGATGAACCGATCGCCCTAAAATCTTTGGGTGATATTTTACACCTTGAGGGTTACGCTGTCATTACTGCAGAAAACGGGCAAATTGCTGTTGATTATGTTCGAAATCGCTATGTTGATCTGATGATCGTCGACCTGCGGATGCCCGGCATCGGCGGGCTGGAAGTCGTACGCATTACTAACGAAATCTCTCCTGATACAGAGATCATTTTGCTGACAGCCTTTGGGACAACAGAGAGCGCTGTGGAGGCCCTGCGTTTGCGCATCCATGACTATTTGCTCAAGCCCGCCTCGCCAGCGCAGATCTTGGCCAGTGTACGAATGGGACTTTCGCGCCGGGAGGATAAGCTTCGATCAAAAGAGGGATACCTTTCCGAAACGCCCGTGGACGAGCGGGTTGCTACCGTTACCCTAAAAGATGGTACGCTTGTTGATCTTTCTCGTCGCTTAATCAAATTCGATGAGAAAGAAGTGCGCCTAACCCCTGCAGAAGGGCGTCTTTTGCGCATTTTCCTTGAAAACGTAGGGCGTGTTTTCTCACATCGCGAGTTGGTTTTACTTGTACAGGGTTACGAAACGGCAAAACATGAGGCGCCAGAAATTCTGCGCCCGTTAGTTAGCCGTTTACGCCAAAAGCTCCAAGCTGTCCCAGTGCTGGATGGAGCGGTGGTCAGCGTGCGCGGCACTGGCTATGTTTTTGAATATAAAACAGAGGGATAGATTAGCTATGTGGCCCCCAAGGTGTATCAGGTGGTAGGCGGTGAGGGGCGCGGATCCAGCTAAGCCAACCACCTGTCCCCTTGCTGGATGTCTTTTTCTCAAAACGAACCAATAAAAGGCTTGTGATCAATCCGATAACACCCATCCACTGAAGGGGGGTGAGCATATCATTAAGCCATAAGTGACCGAAACTAACAGTAACCAGCAATTCCCCCAGTCCCAAGAGCGCAGTTTGTAATCCGCCTATATGCTTGACGCCTAGAAAAAGTGTCAATCGAGACAGAAAAGTTACCAATGTCAAGCCGATCACTGGTTGCCAGGAGATATTCTCCGTAGGCCACTGCATATCAAAAAGAAAATAGGCCGGAATGACAACAGCGCTCATCGAAATGAGCGTATAGAGCGTTACTGTAGGTGCAGGCACTTCATAAAGCACACGCTGATTGACAGGTAGATGTAAAGCATAAAGTGCTGAGGCAACTAACATGAAGCCAACGCCGATCAGATCGACTTCCCCGCTAGTTATATTTGTAATAAGTAAAACAGCCGTAGTAGCTAATCCTATACGTAAAAGTGTTAGCTTGCTTGGTGTTTGTCTGTCCAAAAACGACCAAATGACCACGAAGATTGGATATAGAGAGTAGAGAAGTTGCCCGATACTTGCGCTTAGTCGCCCTAGTGCTAGATAGTAAAAAAGAGACCCAACGCCGTTGATCAGGCCGGCGAGCGCACAACCTGCAAGGCCCAGCGGGAAAATATATAAATATTCACGTTTAAAAAAAAGCAGGAGCAAAAGCAGGAGGGTAGCAGCCATGCCTGTTCTCAAGGCGACAACAGCAAAGGGTGAGAATCCAAGCAAAATCGCCTGTTTTCCAAAAACAGGCGCGAATCCAAGAAAGACTGCTGAGGACAGAGCGGCAATAATCCCTCTGTTTTGCCAGTCCTTCATTTCTCTCTGCGCTTATCTGAGCAGGCAGCTTGAAACAGGGTTTTACTCATCCAGGCTGACTTCGATTTCTTGTTCAGATCATAGCTATTCATGAGAAGCCTCTAATTAGCGGATGATAGTGTGCACTTCTTCAAGGAATTCATCGCTCATAAAATCCCCCTTCTGGAGAAGAGCATCGATCTGACCCTTGAGCTTATCTCGCTCCGTGCTGGTCAACTCTTTGGCTGTCGACACGATTACCGGAATACTGGCTGTTTCTACATCCGCTTTTAGAGCATCCAAGACGCCAAAGCCATCCAATTCTGGCATCATTAGATCCAGAATGATTAAGTCTGGAGTTTCACGCCGAACAATTCGCAGTGCTTCTTTCCCATTGCTTGCCTCGAAGAGAGTAAAATCACCTTGAGACTGCAAGATACGCCGAATGAGAAGACGTGCTTCTGTGGTGTCGTCCACAATGACTACGCGGGGAAAACGCTCTGGAACAACATGGCTAAGTGCTGCAAGAATGCCTTCTTTGGGCGTTTCTTTTTTGGTTTCCTTCTCTGGCAGGACAACATTTCGTGCCCAGTTGTCTCCCAAGACAAACTTCTCCGGTGGCATAGTGTGCCCTGTGCAATTCACAACTACAGTTTCGTCTGATTTGATCACCCCTGCACGAATCAGCTTAAAGAGCCCGGCAAAAGCAACTGCTGCGGCTGGTTCCGCAGATATCCCTTCCATTTTCGCAAGGACATGCATGGCGCGGAAGGCTTCTTCATCCGTAACGCTTTCGAAAACACCCCCGGTATCGTCCACCTCTTTACGCAGTAGTTGATAGGTACGCCCCGGATCCCCTGTTGCAAGTGTTTCGATATGGGTTCGAGGGTCATTGACCGCTTCAGCGATATCCAGTTTTTTCTTCCAGCTATTTACCATTGGTGCACATCCGGCGGACTGAATTGCTGCAATTGCGGGTCTTTTCTCAACAAGTCTCATTTTCTGAAGTTCTGCAAAGCCCTTCGCAACACCTACGGGTCCCATTCCGCCGCTAATTGCTTGGACATACCAGTCTGGCACGCGCCAAAAAGCTATTTCTTTACCATTATTTGTGCCAAAATAGGCTGTGATTTGCTCTGATATTTCGTATGCGATGGTTTTCATCGATTCAACAGAGGGAATCGAGCGAGCGCCTTTGTTTTGATAGAGATTACGCTGATGGGCAAATTCCGATGCTGCTTTTTTAACCTCATCATAGGAGCCAGTTACTTTGATGACCTGGCTTCCATAAAGCGCAATTTCGCGCATTTTCACGGCAGGAACCAGACTGGTTACAAAAGCCCAAAGCTTGATGCCTGCACGGGCTGCGTAGGCAGAATAAGCAATCGCGACATTGCCGGTTGAAGCAACGACCATTTCAGTGATGCCTGCTTCTTTGAGGGCGGCAATAGAAACCGCTGCTTGACGATCTTTGAACGACGCCGTTGGTCCCTGGCGCTCGTCTTTAATAAAAATGTTGGGGCATCCTAACATCATCCCCAAATTATTTGCGCGAATTAGAGGAGTCCCACCTTCGCCCAGAACAATCGCAGGGTTGGGGTTACGGATTGGAAGAAGCTCGTGATAACGCCAAAGGTCAAACGGACGCTTCTCTAACTGGAGCGGTAAAGTTTTGGCGAGTGTGTCCAGATCATATTCAGCTTCACGCCATTCACTATTACACTCAGGGCATTCTAATGATGTTGGATAATAAGGTGCTTTATGTCCACAGTCTATGCAACGGAGAATGAACGACATTCTTTTATTGTTTTCCTTTTTCGCCAGGCTTCTTGATCTGACTAAGACTATTTTCAAGAGCCTCTAGTAATTCTTTAGAATCCAGAGAACCTTTTTGCAACAAGTGATGATTAAGTTTGCTCAGTTTCTCTTGTTGAGTAACACTAATATCTCCGCCGCTGATAATGATCACAGGGATATCTTTTAGATTGTTATATTTTTGCATGGCATTGATGATCTCGAAACCATCCATTTCTGGCATGAAAAGATCGAGGATCACTGCTTCGGGAGGGTGACTAACGATCTGGTCCCAGCCAGCAAGCCCACCTTCAGCAAGTATCGGTTCGTATTTCCTTGTCTCTCCAAGGTACTTTTCGATCAGCCGCAAATCGTCGGGGTCATCATCAATGACAAGAACATCCCTGATCGAGCCATTTTGACTAATGCGCCCAAGAGCGCCGATGAGATCATCTTCAATAATAGGCTTCAAGAGATAATCAGCAGCGCCTAAGGCATACCCCTTTTGAGTGTCTTCAACTATGCTGCAAACAACGATAGGAATATGCTGTGTTTCAGGGTCTGACTTGAGCTCTTCCAGGACTTGCCAACCATCATAACCGGGCATCATAATGTCTAGGGTGATGGCATGAGGTTGAAGTGCTTTGACTCGCTCAAGTGCTTCTTTGGGTTCTGTCAAAGCAACGACCTGATAGCCCTGTGCACTTAGATAGCGTTCGTATAAACCGATAACTTGCTCATCATCGTCAATGGCAAGCACCACTGGTAGATCACTAGCCACTCCGCTTTCAACTGCTTGTTCAAAAACTTCAACTTCTTTTTCTGGGTAATAAAGAGGTAAGGTGAAGTGGAAGGTGCTACCTTCGCCAACGACACTTTTTACATCAATATTGCCACCGTGCATGGTTACCAATTCTTGACAGATCGAAAGCCCAAGCCCTGTACCGCCTGTTGCGCGAGTTGCGGAGGCATCTACTTCAAAGCCCTTCGCAACACCTACGGGTCCCATTCCGCCGCTAATTGCTTGGACATACCAGTCTGGCACGCGCCAAAAAGCTATTTCTTTACCATTATTTGTGCCAAAATAGGCTGTGATTTGCTCTGATATTTCGTATGCGATGGTTTTCATCGATTCAACAGAGGGAATCGAGCGAGCGCCTTTGTTTTGATAGAGATTACGCTGATGGGCAAATTCCGATGCTGCTTTTTTAACCTCATCATAGGAGCCAGTTACTTTGATGACCTGGCTTCCATAAAGCGCAATTTCGCGCATTTTCACGGCAGGAACCAGACTGGTTACAAAAGCCCAAAGCTTGATGCCTGCACGGGCTGCGTAGGCAGAATAAGCAATCGCGACATTGCCGGTTGAAGCAACGACCATTTCAGTGATGCCTGCTTCTTTGAGGGCGGCAATAGAAACCGCTGCTTGACGATCTTTGAACGACGCCGTTGGTCCCTGGCGCTCGTCTTTAATAAAAATGTTGGGGCATCCTAACATCATCCCCAAATTATTTGCGCGAATTAGAGGAGTCCCACCTTCGCCCAGAACAATCGCAGGGTTGGGGTTACGGATTGGAAGAAGCTCGTGATAACGCCAAAGGTCAAACGGACGCTTCTCTAACTGGAGCGGTAAAGTTTTGGCGAGTGTGTCCAGATCATATTCAGCTTCACGCCATTCACTATTACACTCAGGGCATTCTAATGATGTTGGATAATAAGGTGCTTTATGTCCACAGTCTATGCAACGGAGAATGAACGACATTCTTTTATTGTTTTCCTTTTTCGCCAGGCTTCTTGATCTGACTAAGACTATTTTCAAGAGCCTCTAGTAATTCTTTAGAATCCAGAGAACCTTTTTGCAACAAGTGATGATTAAGTTTGCTCAGTTTCTCTTGTTGAGTAACACTAATATCTCCGCCGCTGATAATGATCACAGGGATATCTTTTAGATTGTTATATTTTTGCATGGCATTGATGATCTCGAAACCATCCATTTCTGGCATGAAAAGATCGAGGATCACTGCTTCGGGAGGGTGACTAACGATCTGGTCCCAGCCAGCAAGCCCACCTTCAGCAAGTATCGGTTCGTATTTCCTTGTCTCTCCAAGGTACTTTTCGATCAGCCGCAAATCGTCGGGGTCATCATCAATGACAAGAACATCCCTGATCGAGCCATTTTGACTAATGCGCCCAAGAGCGCCGATGAGATCATCTTCAATAATAGGCTTCAAGAGATAATCAGCAGCGCCTAAGGCATACCCCTTTTGAGTGTCTTCAACTATGCTGCAAACAACGATAGGAATATGCTGTGTTTCAGGGTCTGACTTGAGCTCTTCCAGGACTTGCCAACCATCATAACCGGGCATCATAATGTCTAGGGTGATGGCATGAGGTTGAAGTGCTTTGACTCGCTCAAGTGCTTCTTTGGGTTCTGTCAAAGCAACGACCTGATAGCCCTGTGCACTTAGATAGCGTTCGTATAAACCGATAACTTGCTCATCATCGTCAATGGCAAGCACCACTGGTAGATCACTAGCCACTCCGCTTTCAACTGCTTGTTCAAAAACTTCAACTTCTTTTTCTGGGTAATAAAGAGGTAAGGTGAAGTGGAAGGTGCTACCTTCGCCAACGACACTTTTTACATCAATATTGCCACCGTGCATGGTTACCAATTCTTGACAGATCGAAAGCCCAAGCCCTGTACCGCCTGTTGCGCGAGTTGCGGAGGCATCTACTTGAGAGAATGCCTGGAAAAGTTTTTTCTGATCTTCTTCTGAGATGCCGGGACCACTATCGACTACGCTGATACGCACAAAATTCTTTTCTCGTTTTGCAATAACTTTGATGCTACCGTCATCTGTAAACTTAGCCGCATTGGAGAAGAGATTGATCAGAATTTGGCGAACACGCATTGAATCAGCTTTTACAACGGGCAAGTTTGCTTCTATGTCTTCCTCAAGCCGAACAGGCTTGTCCTTGATTAGTCCGATAACCGTAGACATGACGCTTTTAACGAGTTTCTCAATATCCACTTCATCAAAGGTCAATTCCATTTTGCCAGCCTCGATCTTCGAAAGATCGAGAATGTCGTTGATGAGGCCAAGTAGATGCTGCCCCGAATTGTAGATCGCGGTCAAGTCTTGTTGCTGAAGATCTGTCACGGGGCCATCAATCCCTTTGAGAATGACACGTGAAAACCCGATGATCGAATTGAGCGGAGTGCGTAACTCATGGCTCATATTTGCCAGGAATTGGCTCTTGAGCTTGTCGATTTCGCGCATTTCGGCAAAGGCATCCTGCGCTATCTTGTAAGAGCGGGCGTTGTCGATTGCCGTCGCGAATTGATCTGCCAGAATTTGAAGAACAACAATATCTTCAGGAGTAAAGGCATTTATATCAGTTGCTTGAAGGTCAAGCGCGCCGATGATTCTACGTCCAATTCTCAGTGGAATAGCAGCCTCTGATTTTGTGTCTGGGAGCAAGGGATTTGGTCGATGATTTGGGTTGTCGCGTACATCATTGACAATGAAAGGCTCGCCTGTGGAAGTTGCGGTACCGACAACTGATTTCGAACCCACTTCCAGAGAGTGCTGCCGCTCTTTCATCTCTTTTCCTGCTTCGCCAGTAGATTCGCGCACAACGGCATTGAAGCCAGCTTCTTCCACGGTAAAGATGGATGCATGATAATATCCAAAGTGCTCTTGAAGAAGATTGACAGCGCGTCGGAAAAGAATATCCATATCGAGGGTTGAGGTAACAAGACGTCCAACCTCAGCCGCTGCAGCCATATATTCATTTTGACGTTCCAGTGCCCTTTCAGATATCTTTCGCTCTGTGATATCACGAGCCACCCAATAAACTTGCTCTTCATCCAGCTTTGAAAGACTGGCATAGAACCAGGTTTCTTTGCTGTCGATTTCGAGCGGGTATTCGATATTGATAGTCTTGCCAGTCTTCAATGTTCGGGCGATTGCATCGTGAAAAAGGCTGTGGGTTTCTTCGGGCAGGATCTCATCCATGCGTTTGCCCAAAAGCTCTTCTGGGGCAAGATAAAGTCCTGAAGGATTCGTGGGTGCAACACGCAAATAACGCGTGTCTTTATCTACAACAAAAATAACATCATCCATTGCAGCAAAAAGTGCACGCAACTCAGATGCTGAAGCCTCTGTTTGTTCGAAGAGACGGGCTGTTTCGATAGATGTACTTGCTTGGAGCAAAATTGTCTGGATGAGATTGATTTGCTCTTCGGAAAGCGATGCGAACGGATCGCTAAAATCAACACCTACAGTACCGATTACCTCGCTGCCTGAAAGAATCGGGAAAATAACGAGGCTTTCAGTGCCGCGTTGCTTCATAACATCTTTGATACCAACGGTTAGAGGGTTATTTTGAATATCCTGAAGTGACAAGGGCTGTCGTTTTTCGATCACATCAACACTTGTGGGGTTATTCTCCAGAGGAATGCGAAGCCCTAGATCAGATTCGGTATTTGGATAGTCTGCGGTAAGAACCAGGTGGGTCTTTTCATCGTTTAACAATGCCATGCCAACGTGGAGGGCTGACGCAATCTGTGCGATCTCTTTCGCAATAATTTCCAGATCGTTCTTAAGCTCCAATGAACTGGAGACTTCAGACGCGATCCTGTTAATAAGCGCCAACTCTTCTGTACGCTGTTCAGTTTCTTGAAAGAGACGGGCATTTTCAATAGCGAAACCCACTTGTCTGCCAATTGAAGCGAGGAGTGCAAGATCATCTGATGCAATTTCCAATGGCTGCTTATGGAACATGCAAAGTGTCCCCACGATCTCATCTCGGGCGGCGACAAGAGGGATGCCAACATAAGCAACCAGGCCATTTGCCACAAGGCCACTAACATCAAGCGGTGCTTCCTCCTCACGGAGGTTTTTTAGAATCAAAGGGGCTTCGGTTCGATATACATACCCGCATGGTGTATTTTCCAAACCATTTTTCAAAATACCATCAATCATGGGCTGCGGAACTTCTTGCCAAACACTTAATTCCAATCTTTCTGACACAGGTTCCACCATGCTTATCAAGCCCGCATCGATCTTCAAAAAGGAGATCGTTTTTTCAAGCACCTGATCAAGCGTAGCGCTCAGGTCGAGCGATTGGCTGGCAGCTGAGATAATCTCATTAAGAACATTTAGCTCATCGTTGCGTCTTTCAGTTTCCTGAAAATAGCGGGCGTTTTCGAGAGCCAATGCTAATTGATCGACAACCTGTTCTGCGAGAAGCTTCTCTTCCTCATGCCACTCGCGGTGGGTATCATCATCGAAAACCGACAAGGTCATAAATGCATCTTTATCAACCTGCACAGGCAGGGATAAAATTGATTCCGCCCCAACCACCTTTGCTTTCGCCTGCACAGAAATTTGTGCGGGAGGGGGAGTCGGCTCGGGGTATTTCTCAGCTTTTGGAGGTTCAGTACGCTGTTTTTTTTCTTGATCTGCTTTTTGCGTAGCAACCTCTTCCTCTTTGATGGTGTCAAAGAGTTCGTCAAGACGGTTGTTGATTCGTTTCTTTGACATATTCAACTAGCTCCTGGGCAAGCACACGATATTGTGCAGCCCCACGGGTATTTGATTTATATTCAGTGATCGGTAAACCAAGAATAGGACTCTCGCGCAATTTTGTGTCAATCTCAACCAGGCTTTTAAACAAGCCGTCTCCAAAGGTGCTTTCCAATTGCGCTTGAATAGTACGGTGGGAGCGATTTCTACGATCAAGCATTGTGATGAGAATTCGATATGCGAGTGATGGATTCTCTCCGTTGCGAACTTTTCGCACCAGCGTCATCATATTTCGCAACGCATAGGCAGAGAAATACTCAGCCTGTGTGGGGATAACCAAAAGATTGGCAGCGTTTAGTGCATTTAGCGTCACCGCCCCTAGTGCTGGCGGACAATCGAGCAGGACAAAATCATATTTCATTGGCTGCGATGCAAAGATAGCATCTGCGAGGCGAGTCGCATAATTAAGATGGATAGGGAGAAGCTGTTCAGCTCGATCCAGCTTTTTCCCTGAAGGCACAATTTCCAGACGATCTATTTCGCTTTTATGCCAAACATTCTCAAGCGGGACATTCTCCAAAAGGACGTCACTGGAAGTCAATGCGGCTCCACCTGGCTCAAAGCCCAGTGCTAATGTCAAATTCGCCTGTGCGTCCAGGTCTATAAGAAGGACCTGATAATCCATTTCGGCCAAAGCCGCGCCCAAGGATAAAGTGGTTGTGGTTTTTGCCACACCACCTTTTTCATTTGAAACTGCGATTACATAAGCCATTGTCGCCTCACTCTTCGACCTTAGGTCTGCTACCGTTATAAATAGCTATTTGCCCTGTACTTCTTCCGGGGCCGTTTCTTCGAGTTCTATTCTGCTTGCATCTAAAACTTTCTTGAGTTCCTGCATAGCCGTCTTCAGGATCTCTTCTGGTTCGTTTGTGCTACGCATCTTTGTCGTTATCTCAGAAACAAGACGCTCGCGTTGAGCGCGCCGTGATGTATCTTCAAGCAGACGGGCATTTTCTAACGCCAGTGCTGCACGATTGGCGATCGCCTGGATTAGTTCTCTGTCTTCGCTTGAAAGGTTCTTGACTGCATCATTCGTTGTTTTAACTTTCAAGACGCCGATTTTTTCATAGCGCAATTCTACAGGGATTTCGAGAATGTGTTCGTCAGATTGTTGGGCAGTTCTTTCCACATTTGTTAGGGGAACAACGGCCTTCCCTGTGTATCGATAACCTTTCTGGCGCTGGTTTGCCACAAGACGTGCCCACGCTTCGCGAATCTGCTCCTGTGAAAGTGCGCGAGCTTCCTCGAGGGCGAGTTGGGTCGCCTCAGCCTGCCGCGAGTTCTCTATCGCGATCGCAACCTGATTGGAGAGCGAAGCAAAAATCTTCGCATCTTCTTGCGAAAAAATCCCTTTTCGTTTACTTTGCACATCCAACACACCGATGATGTGGTCACCGATCTTGAGGGGGAGTGCCATCTCGGAGTGTGTATCCGGGAGGTCGGGGTTGTCAAAGTAAGCGGCATCCTGCCCAGTGTCAAGAGCGATACGCGGTTGTCCGTCTTTTGCAACACGTCCAACAACGCCTACTCGCCCAATTTCAAGACGATGGTCACGTTGCAGCATCCGCTTTCCGCCTTCGCTATTTGCGGCCACCAATTCAGCAAAGGTTCCTTCAAGGTTGTTCAAAAAGATACCCACATGGTAAAAATCGAAGTTCTTGCTAATTTGTTGACAGATCAGCGGAAGAAGTCTTTCCATATCCTGAATACGAGAAATTGTTTGAGAAACATTTGAAATCGCTTCAAGCTGTAAGGCGCGCCGCTGGTTTTGTTGGTTCGTAACCTTCAGTACTTCTTCGGTTTTTTTCTGGATCGTGATGTCGTTGGCGTTGATGAGACGACCGACGAGAGCGTTACGCTGATTATAAAGAGGTGTGATCCTAAAATCGAAAATGCGCCCTTCTTTGTTCTTGATCTCGGTTTGCATTTCTACCGCATGACCAAATTTCTGATATAGATCTGGTTGAAGAATAGAGATATGCATCCCATTTAGATTTTCGCGGCTACGATTTCCTAGAATGCTGCGCGCGGCAGGATTGGTATCAAGAATCCGGTCGTTCTCATCGAGAATAATGAGAGCATTGTTCATATTCTCGAAAAGAATTTCTCGGGCAACAGGAATGATACTGAAAAGACGATAGCGGAAGATTCCCCAGGCAATGATGATATTGCTTAATGTGAACATCAGCGGAGATGTGTCACGTTGGTTCCCAAATTTAATTCCCAGGGCGAGGAAGAAGATGATGCCCGCAATTGGAAGAGCGGTTCCAAAGGCAATGATCTTTAACTGGGCTGTGTTGGCATCCCTTCTTCTAAAGGCGCTAAAAAGAATAATCACATAAGCCAATGAAAGAAGATAGAGATATCCATTGCCAATAGCAGTGATCGTGCCAAAATCATAGGTCAACTCATCAAAAGGAAGTCCGGGCGAGATGCCAATATTTGGGTGAATAAGCTGAGGCCAAATATTGGCAAATATAATGATCTGAGTAAGAACAGGAATGATAGATGCAAAAACTATAAGACGCCGTAGGTTAAACTTTCTCCCGGTAAATTGCAAAGCAAAAATAAGCAAAGCAACAGGAGCAAAGAAAGCACCGATATACTGGAAGTTATCCCAGAAAAGCTTTCCATTCAGCGTTTGAGCATTAAGTTCCAATAGATACCCAAGCAACCAGATGATTTCGAAGAAAATGCTCCACATAAAGGCTTTGACACCCTTTGCGGTTCTGTTTCTCCAGGCATAGAAGAATACAGCTACAGAAACAGAAATGGCAAGAAAATATACAATGATGTAGGGGAGACGTATGAGCATCAGATCCATGTTAATTTGCCTGCTCTCCTTTTTCCGGTCCTGTAATTTCAAAGGCAACTTCTGCGCCATCCAGAGCTTTGCCTAATTCCTGCACAGTCGTTCTTAGAATGCTGTCCACGCGAATGGATGCGCCAACTTTGGCGGAGATATCTGAAATGATTGCTTCGCGTTGTGCTTTGCGCTGCGTCTCTTCGAAAAGGCGTGCACTTTCAAGAGCAACACTCAATTGCTCAGAGATGGTTTCCACTAGTTGAAGCTGCTCGTTGGTCCATTTACCGCTATCTTCTTTTTTAGTAATACGAATGCCGCCAATAACAAAACCTCGACTCTTGATTGGGATTGTTGTTGTCAATGGATCTAAATCTTCTTCAGGCTCGATGCCTTTTTGGGCAATGGCTTCCAAGTCTCCTTGAGCAGTGACGCGATATGTGGGGATATTGTCACTTTGCTTCAAAGACTGCCAGGATTGGAAACTGGCCTCACCGTACGCACGGCGCTCGGCCTCCAGAGCAGCTTCGCTTTGCGCGAAGAGTTCAGCATTATCAAAGGCAACTGCAATTTGATCTGCCATTGTTTGTAGTGTTGTGATGATCTCAACGGTAAAGGCAGCGGGTTCACGACTCTGCACTGTTAGTGCGCCGAGCACGCGTCCCCGAGAGCGAAGCGGGAGCGCACCTTCAGAACGCGTTTCTGGCAAAACAGGATTCTCAAAGCGAACCGCATCATCACCAACATCGAGAGCGATGCGCGCTTCCCCGTGCTCAACAGCCCAACCGATCATACCTTCGCCAATCTTCAGTTGGTGATTATTGGCAAGCATCGTTTGGCCCGCCTGGCCTGTTCCTGCGTGCAACACAGCCCATTCGCCTTCAGCGAGGAAGAGACCCACGTAGTACAGGTTAAACCGCTCACGAATCAGCTCAACAACACGCCATGAGAGCTCCTCTGCATCTGTGAAGGTGGCTGCCGCGTGACTTACTTCTGCTGCCCCTTCAAGATAAGCTGAGCGCAAAGCAAGATCTTGGGTGCGTTCTTCCACGCGATCTTCGAGAGTGTTAATGATCAGGCGCAAACGGGAGGTGAGGTCATTGAACGTGACCGCGAGATCGCCAATCTCATCTTCGGTTTCGATGGCTGCCTTGGCTGCAAGATCACCTTCTGCAAATTTCTGAGCAGTGTTCTTAAGGCTAAGAATGGGAGCTGCGAGAATGTTTGCCAACCAAAATCCAGAAAAGGCGGCCAAAGCGATAACGACCATGGCGGTAGCTAGGGCGATCTGCGTTTGCCTTTGAGCGGGAGACAAAAAGACATCTTCGGGCTGTATCGCGAGCAAGTACCAAGGAGCTTCTTTCAATTGCGTTATGGCACCAACAACAGGAGTGTTGAGTGCTTCGGGGCTTGAGAAATAGGGGGTTGTTTCAAAATTATCGAGGGCTGCCTCAACGTTTTCAAAACCAAGGACAAGCTGTTCAGCGGGAATTTCAGCAGGCAAAAAGTAATGAAATTTAAGAATCTCTATTTCATTTGGATTACGTGAGCCGACAATTTTCCCATGCAAGTTTTCGTTTTGTTCGTGAACAATGATAATATCATTGCTATCTACCAAGACAGAGAATGCTCCCTCACCCGCGATCTTTTCTTGCTGCATGACCAATTCCTGTAGCGCAGAAGCCTTGTATTGGGCACGCAATATACCAGTCATGCCGCCCATGTCATTGAAGATGGGCGCACAGAAGAAAATAGAGATATCACTATTTGGCAGATATAAGATCGAGGAGATATAGGGTTTCTCTTCTACTAAAGTTTTTTGATAATAATCGTGTTCTCCCTCGTTCTGCCCGATATTAGTGGTTTTTGAATCAAGCACATTGACCCCGGCGAGATCTAATATCCCAAAAGAGATAATGGATGGGTCTCGATTGCTGAGTGAATGTAATATGTTCTGTACTTGCCGTTCAATGGTTGTGCCTCTTCTGTTTTCTTCTGGCAGCAAGAGATAGGCCCTCATATCTGAATAAGTTGCAGCAACAGAGACTGCGTCCAGGTTGTTTTCCAGATAAGAATCAACGCTCGCAGCAACGGATGATGAACCGGCGAGTAACGTTTGCTGTGAATTACTCTGTAATACATTCCGTACATTTGCGTTCATAAAGGTAAAGGCAATCCCGATCCCGACAGCGCTCAAAAAGATAAAAGCCAGGATCAGTTTGGTTCTCAAGGCAAAGGTGCGGTACCGCCGCAAAAGAAAGACCCCATAAATAATGCTCAAGAGAATAACAAAGGTGATCGTGACAGTATCCAAGCCGTAATAAGTGCGCTCAAAGGGATCCCAAAAACCGATCAAGACAATGGCGCTGGCTACTGCAAAGCTACTCGCAAGCAGCTTGTTTACATCTTCCTTACGGAAAAAGGTACTCGCGATTCCCAGGAAAATAAGCAAAAGAAGGAAAGCAAGAACAATATCCAAGCCACCATAAAAGAAAGCAGTAACGATCAGCACAAATGAAAAAGTGCTCAAAAATATCCTCATAGCAAGTCTGATACGCTTATTCCGCACGAATACCATCCCTAGGAGACTGGCCAATGACAGGATTAAAGCTTGAATATTTGGCGCATAAAAATATAAAGGCCTCGTGTCTTGCAGAGCTAAAACGGTAAAGTAAATCCCAACACCTAAAGTTAAAATAAAAGTTACAAGAAAGATGCGGAAAGCGTGTTTTTCTTTTGGGTTAGTATCTTTCATCATGTTGCTCTGATTCATGAGTCAAGGCCTTCTGATCCGTTGTTGGATTTACCATCACTATCATCCTGAGGGGCTATCCAAACCTCAGTCTTGGCCGCATCGCCAATGGCTTTATGCAGTTCCTGTGCAGCAGCTTGCAAAACAGCATCAATATTCAATCGTTCTCGCATACGTGTTGATGCCTGGCTAACTAAATGCTCCTGGGTCGCACGACGCTGGGTCTCTTCATACAGGCGAGCGCTGTCCAGCGCATTTTCAAAACGTGCAGCTAATGTACTTAATAACTCTTTTTCAGAAATAGTCCATGCGCGATTGTCCGGTTTCTGTGCACTTATATATCCGACGACTTTCCCGCGGATGCTAATGGGCACATTCTCTTTTTCTGCGCCTTCAGAAGGAGATAAAATCTCATCTTCAGAAATGACAGACAATCCTTTTCTATCTCTTTGATATCCACGGTAGCTTTGTGACTGGAGAAAATTACCCCAGGCTGCTTGTGTGATTTCTCCATAAGCCCTGCGCTCAGCTTCCAGCGCACTTTCTTTTTCTCTCAATAAAGTTGCATTTTCAATTAGAACCGCCATCTGATCTGCCAGAGCTTGCAATGTCGTTACTTTTTCTGCATCAAAGAAGTCAGATTCAGTGCTTTGAAGGACAATGACCCCGGTTACTTTATTTCGACCTCGCAAAGGGATTGCTGAAAAAGATCGCGTTTCGGGCAAAACAGTTCGTAATGTTTCAGAACTACTATTATCAGAATAAGCTCGTGCTTCTCGTACGGCTAAACCGGTGATGCCCTCGTCAATAGACAGGATGTATTCATCCTTGAGAAGGGCTTGCTCTTTCCATCCCAAGCTGGATTCAAGACGAAGAAGATTGTTTTCTTCCAAAACAAAAACAGCAGCGCAGTGGAGAGAATAGCCGTCTTGAAGAAGCTCCGGCGCTTCTTTGAAAATGTCTTGGGCTGTAGACAGTGCTGCAAGGTGACGACTGATATTTACAGAGGCTTCAAGGGTTGCCGAACGCTCTTCCAGGTTTTTGCGCTGTATTTCAAGCTCGGCACTTTGCCCCTCTGATTTCTCAGCCAAAGCAAGACTTTCTTGGATAGTAGTACCTAAGTTATTTAGCAATGCACCAACGGAGAGAACAGTGATCACCCCTGCAATGAGCAGGGTTAATGTTGTTCCGCTCCAGATAGAGAAAGAAAATTGTTCCACTACAGGAGTGGGTAATGCCGAAGAGGTGAAGAAATATCCAATCACCCCCCAAGCAATGACAGACACAATAGTAAATATCCAGCCAGCTCTGCGACCAAGGAAGATCACAGTAGCAACTATGGACAGGAAAAGCCAAATGCGCCCATCCCCGATCGCGGCTTTCTCTATTGAGCTTAGGATGCCGAGAACAAAAAGGATGATGGAAAAGTTATATGCTCGAACAACCGCGGGAATGCGTGTTAGAAAAGCTGTGATCATAACCCACAAGAAAGCAGCGGTATAGCTAAAGAAAAATTTTGCAGTCAGGTTTTCATAAGCAATTGCTAAACCGAGAAGATAGGCAATGATCCCTGCAAAGGCAACGCCTCTGATAACACTATTAAAAACCGTTTCTCGCCAAGCTTGCAGAGAATCTCTTCTTGCATCAGTGGGGGAGATCATGCTTCCTCCTCAATGGCATCGTTGCTGTCATCATCCGTAAAGTGAATAGCGACTTTTTCGAGATCAAGCAACTTGTAAATCTCATCGGCCGCTGTTTGCATAACAGCTTCAACATTCATGGTTTCACGCATTCTGGTAGTGATCTCTCCAACAATACGTTCTTTTTCTGCCTGTTTTCGGGTTTCGTCAAATAGGCGCGCGCTATCCATCGCACCGCTCAATTCCGCAGAAAGGATTTTAGCAAGGTCTAATTCATTTTCCTGCCAACCTCTTGCGTTATCCGGCTTTGAAAGGCGCATCACTCCGATAGGTTTTCCGCGTACCAAGATCGGTACATCGGCAACCATTTTCTTCTCGTCTAAAACAACTTGGTTCTTCTCGATTGCTTGTTCAAATTGTTCATCTGCCGCTCTGCTTAGCGGCAGAACTCTTCCGTCACTTCTGCTTCTGAAGCCATGGCTTTTCCTCTGGTAAGAAAGCTCATCCCAACCAAGACGACTTTGTTCACCGTACGCCCTACGGAGGGCAGTAAGCGTATTCTGGTTTTCTTCAAAAAGACGCGCATTCTCAATTGAGATCGCAATTTGGTCTGCCAGAACTTGCAGGGTGGCAATATCTGCTTCAGTAAATGCCTCGCCTTCTGTGCTTTGAATATCAAGTGCGCCAAGAACCTCACCGCCTGCAATGAGGGCAAGTGCCATTTCGGAGCGTGTCTGTGGAAGATCGGGATTATCAAAATAAGCGGCATCCTGCCCAACATCAAGGGCGATACGGGGCTGTCCGGTATTTGTCACATATCCTACAATACCGACTTGTCCAACTCGCAATTTATGATGGCGAGCTAACATCTTTGCGCCACCGGTGCTATTCGCTGCTCTCAAAATAGCGTATTCCTTTTGCTCATCAAGAAGGAAAATGCCAACATGATAGAACCCAAAGCGCTGGCTGATCAGTTCGGTTGCCTGGGTAAGAAGGCTGTCTAGATTGCGAAGAGAGACAGCTACCTTCCCGACATCAACTGCTGCTCGGAGTTGTTGGGTACGGCGCTCAAGATCTTGGGTGCGTTCAGCAACGCGATCTTCCAGAGTGATAATAGAGTTTTGAAGCTGGCGAGTCATACTGTTGAAGGTTCTGCCGAGTAAGCCGATCTCATCTTCTGTGTTAATTGCTGCGCGCGTCGCAAGATCGCCTTTGGCGATTTTTTCAGCTGCCTCTGTCAAATTTGCAATTGGCTGGACAAGGTAATTGCTTCCCATATATGCCAATCCGGCGGCACCGATGGCGATAAGCATGGTGAGCAAAGTAAGGGTTTCATTTTGTCTCTGGAAGGGCGCATCATAAGACCTTAGATCTTGTGAAATAATGACAAGCCACTGAAGATCTTCTTCGGTCTTGATATCTGCACTTGCAACAATATCAAGAGGACGCTCTGTATCCGAAGGTCTTGGGAATGCTTGCGCTTCAAAAACAGGGGTTGAAGTTCGATTGTTCAAGCCCTCATCAAGAAGAGGAACATCTGCTGTAAAGTGGAAAGTGCTGCCTACAGGGAATACATGTTGCATTTGTAAGGGCGTAAGCACATCGTCCGTTAGCGGGGTAGCCGACATAAAGTTAAGATCGGGGTCTTTGGCATTTGCAAGAATTAGATACACTAAAGATGGATTTTCAGGGTCACTCCGTCCGGTAGGAATACTTGAAAGCAAGGCAGCAAAAACTTCCTTGTCGCCACCACTGCTTTCCGCATCAGCATAGGCACTGATAATGTTTTCCAATACAGTAGTGTTGTATTCAACGCGTAGAACACCCAAAACCCTGCCGTTTTTGGCGTTGATCGGGGCACTGATATAAAAGGAGTACTGGTCTGTTGCAGGGGAGCGCAACACATCAGAAATATAAGATGTATTATCCTCAAGGGCGCGTATAAAGTAGCTGTTTTCGCTTTCGTCTGTGCCAACATTAGCCAAGGTGGTATCAAGAATATTTTCCCCAAAGCGATTAAGAATGGCATAAGATTTGATCGTTAGAATATCTTTTCGTCTGAAGGAACGCAAGTTCTCAAGAACCACCTCGGTCTCTTCAAAGCTATTGTTTTGCAGGTACTCAGCAAAGATCGGTGTTTGTGCCTCTGCGCGCAAGAGATTTTTACTTGAAGCAATAAAGTCATTAATGTTTTGTGAAAGGAAAAGTGCCTTTGATTGCATGACCGCATCTTGCTGGGGAGCAAGTGTGTTTTCAAGCGAGGCAGCTCCTGCAAAACTGAGTAGCAACAAAGGAACAATAACCACGAAAACCATTGCCAGAGTGAGCTTTGATGAAAGCAGTAAAAAACGACTCTGCTTGACAAGCACAAAAATATAAATGATTGCGATCAAGATAGCCATGATCGAGATCATTCTCGTCATCGCGACGATGTTTTCCACTGTCTGGCGATAAGGGGGAAGGAAACGAGCAATAAAAAGATCAAAAAGAAGGTAGGTTGAGCCTGCCGCAATACCCAAGGCCAATGTCCTGTTGAAAAAATTAGGCTTGAGCGTTAATAAACCAATAAGCGGAACCAATGTGGCAACCAAAAGACCAAAGATGGCACCAAGCCCTTCGTTGAAGGCATTGCGAAAAAATAACACGATAACAAAAGAAATAAGTATTACCCAAATGCCTCTTTCTTTGCGGCCACTGCGGATAATGACGGCACTCCAGATCGAGAGAATAACAAAAAACAGAACCATTGTTGTATCGGCAAAGGATGCCCAGTGTCCTGTTGCCAAGCTTACCCGCAAAGAAACCAGGAAATTAACAAGCGCTGCAAATGCAAAGAGTACAGCTGTCAGAAAAGCATTCCTGGTTTGCCTGCTAATCGTAGATTCTTCGATAGATGGTGACGCGTTCAAGTTTTGATTCGCCATAATTTTCCTGTTGCTTGCCTAGTTCACCTTGTCTTCGTTAGGTGTCACGAGACGAACTTCAACCTCCTTGAGGTCAAAGGTCTTTTTGATCTCTTCCATTGCGGATTTGAGAACGGTATCCATATCAAGAGTCTCACGTACTCTCGATGAGATTTCCGAGATTAACTGTTCCTGGTTAGCTTGCTCTCGTGTCTCAGTGAGAAGGCGAGCATTTTCAATTGCCAAGCCAACCTGGTTGGCAACATCGGCAAGTAACGCCTTTTCCTTATTTGTCCAATGGCTTGAAAGGCGCTGTAAGCTAATATCGCCAATTTTTCTTCCACGCAGCAAAATGGGGATTTCTGCTCTCTCAGCATCAGCACGATCTTCCAGTTTTGCATTCGTTGCTCGTATTGGGTTGACACCAACAGGGGTATAGCTGAAGCCATAATTCTTTTGACCAAGCTGTTTTCGCCAGGAAGCAATACTTTGTTCGGCAACAATTAATTCCAATTGGGAAAGATTGATCTGAGCTTCTTCGATCAGGCGGATATTCTGAATTGCCAATGCGATCTGATTCGCTATGGGCTGATAGATTGCGATATTACTTTGTGTGAAAGCATCTACCCGCTCAGATTGAATATCCATGACACCAATAATTTCATTTTGGATGATCAAAGGCAGAGCCATTTCAGATTGCATATTTGACAAATAAGGGTTTTTGAAGAACTCGGAATCAGCATCGTGATTAAGAGCAATGCGAGCCTGTTTTTCGGACGCGACGAGCCCAACCAAACTTGCTTCACCTACCGGTAGTTGATAATGGTCCCTTAGCATTTTCTCGCCACTTTCAGATGAAGCAGACTGTAAAACAGCACGGTCCTTTTTTTCACTCAGGATAAAGACACCGACATAATCGTTCCCGAACTCTCTGGCAACAAGATCAGATGTCATTTCCAGAAGCTCTTTGATACTTGTTGCAGAGAGTATTTCATTAGCCACACGAGAAGCTGCCTGCAAACTAGTATTTTGCACTACTAAGCTTTGCGTACGCTGGTCAACTCGTTCCTGCAATGCATCACGTAAAGTAAATAACTCTTCGTTTGTGCGAGCAAATTCTTTTTCGCTTTTTTGCGCTTCAATAGCAAGCCTGGAAAGTCGTCGTACAAGAAAATAGATAATTGCAGATGTGGCGAGATGTAAAAACCAGACTGTGTTTACATCAATCATGTCAAACAGCCCCGAGTACTTGTTAGGGAGAAATCCCAAAAAGTCAGCATATGCTATAAGTGCTAAACTCAGGGTCGTTAGAGCGCCAAAAATAATGACCCCAACCTCTCCAAGAAGTAATCCGGCTAAAATAACGATAGCAGCATATGCTGTGATCGAAGCATCATGCATCCCCTCGCCTTCAATCAAGAAAAATGTCAGGACAAGAAAAGCTGCTACTGGCGTGATGATCTTTGCTGGCTGCAAACGATTGAAATAGGCCAACACGATGCTAAGTGCAACAATGCCCATCGCTATGCTCAGAAAAACTTTTCCAAGAGGTTCGTGAACAAGATTAAATATAAGCGCCGCAAGCCCCGTAGCCAGAACCATACTCGCCGCGATTATAACTACTCTTCGTGAAGCACTTGATGCAGCCAATGAAAGAGAAGTAGAATTTTCTTCCGTTTCTTGGGGGGCTATATTAAGATCCTGACTCATTTACTTGATCCTCGAAAAAGCATTGTTTTATTGTTCTTCATCAGTATTTAGCGTGATAATGGCTTCGTTTGCGCTGAGGGTTCGACCGAGTTCGGCAATAGCGGTTTGCAGAATACCTTCTATTGTTGTAGACGACCAAATCTTCCCTGTAATTTCAGCAACAAGACGTTCCTGCAGAGCAACTTGCTGGCTTTCTTCCAAAAGACGCGCATTCTCGATGGCCAGTGCAGCCTGTGTCGCAACTGCTTCAACCCAACTTTGATCGTCTTCTGTCCAGTCAGCATCCCCCTCAAGGGAAATTTCTCCGATAATTTGATCTCGCAGCGCTAAAGGAACACTCAACGCATCCACCTCTGCATTCTCAGAGAGCCCCTTTTCACCCATGGAGACTTCGAGATTGCCTTCCGCATCCAGAACTTCGGACCAAGCCTGAGAGAGCTGCACCTGCTGGCTTGTTCTGATCTCTCGCAAGGCTTCTTGTGTTTCCATAAAAAGACGGGCGTTTTCAAGCGCAATCGCCACCTGGTTTGCCATACCTTGCAATGTTTCAGTATTCTCTGCATCAAAGGCATTCTCTTCTGTGGATTGTGCGTCAAGAGCGCCCAGAACGCGACCTCCGACAATCAACGGAAGTGCGATCTCTGAATGTGTATCGGGAAGAAGGGGATTGTCAAAGCGAACAGCTTCAAGACCAACATCATGGGCGATACGGGCTTCTTTCAAACTGATTGCAGAGCCGACCATGCTTTTGCCGCCAACGGCAAGACGATGGCTCCTTTTCTTGAGCTCTTTCCCGGCTTCTCCTGTGGCACTTCGCAACTCAGCCCAATATCCATCAGGTGAGATGACAAAAATCGCTGCGTAATAATATCCAAGGCGTTCGGTAATGAGATTGACGACTTTTTCGATCAATTCGTCAGGATCAAGGATAGCACTGGCAACTCGCCCTACCTCAGATGTTGCTCTGAGTTGTTCTGTACGCATTGCAATTTGATTTTCAAGATTTCCCTGAAGGTTGTCCAAGCGCGAAATCATCCGATTGAAGTTGATCGCAAGCTTCCCGACCTCATCAGCATCAGCAACCAAAGCCCTCTGCTTTAGATCGCCGGATTCAATCTTTGAAAAAGTTTCCAGCATCTGTTCAAGAGGCTGAGAAATAGCTCGACTGAACAAAGCTGCAAGCAAAATACCAAAAGCAATTGTCAATATAGAAACAACAATGGATTGGGTTTGCATGGCACTGAGTACGTTCTGACTCCCTGTTTCCAGCGCCTTGCTCATCTGGTGGTACCCAATAGGTGCAACCAACAGGATGCTTGTCAAAATCAGTGCCAGAATGATGAGTTGTAATTTAGTGGATAGCTTTAGGCCCTGATCGCCCAAGAGTTGCTCTTCAAAACTAGCAGGAAGCAGGGCTTCTCGTGCCGGCTTCAAAAGGTGCTCTAGCAATAATAATGAGATAGGGGTAGTACTCAATGTTGCCGCAAATAGGCCAAGGGCGGTGTAGATTGCCTGATCCACGGTTACTTTTAGCACTATGCCTTCATATAGAAGAACAGGAAGGACGACAAAAATCAGATTGCCCAAAAAGAGTAATAAGCTATAACGCCAAGCTAAGGAGGTTATTTGGTTCCAGGCTCGAAGATCAGAACTCGGGGTGCCTCTTTTCCAATTGTCAAGTCCGTTGCGCGCCTCTTCGTAGAAGAAATAGGCAACAAAGACCAATAAAATATTCAGGCCACTGTTTGCCATAAAAGCAAATCTGACCAATATTTCCAGCTGCTGACGAGAAAACTCTGCATTGACCTGAATGGAATAGTCTGCCGCAAAAGCACCTAAACTTGCAAAGATTTGCGTAACAAGAATGGCAATGATTATGTACCATCCACCAGTTCTTTGAAGGGCACGTTGGAAAAAGCTCGTAGGTTTTTTTACAGAATTATCGTTCATGCTCAGTCTCTGTTTCATTTTGCTGCTCTTCAACGGCCACTTTAACCTGAGTATGGCGAGCGCCAACAGCCTTGGTTAATTCGTCGGCTGTTGTTGTCAGAATGGTTTGGATATTTGTTGAACGGCGGATCCTGCTTGTGACTTCGTAGAGCATTCTTTCGCGCTCGGCTTGGCGGCGAACCTGCTGAAGCAAACGAGCATTTGCAATAATGGCAGCAAGACTACCGGCGAGCGTCCCGAGCATCTCTTCCGTATCTTCGCTATAGGCACCGATTCTTTCGCTTTCAACATTGAGTACGCCAAGAAGTTCCTTCCTGAAGAGGAGGGGAACAGCCAATTCTGAACGAGTATTTGCGCTGATGGAAATATAGCGTGGGTCTTCGGGAGCATTGTCAATTCGTATAGCTTTTTGGTTGCGCGCAGCCCAGCCTGTAACACCACTCCCAATGGGGATATTGATTGTGGAAAGATCATCTTCGGAGTAACCAATCGCTGCACCAATCTTGAGGCTTTGCTCTTTTTCATCGGCTAAAAGAATGGCTACGCGGTCGCCACCCAAAGTGACCTGTAAACCCTGTACCGCTCCCTGGAGCGCCTCTTCGAGAGTAGTTCCTGAAGCTGCCGAAGTTGTAATGTGGTGGAGGAGGCGGTGCTGGGAGAGATGCTCTTGGGTGTCCGCAAAAAGCTCTGTATTGATGACAGCTACTGCCAATTGATCTGCAATGATCGTTAGGATCTGGAGAATTTCATCGTTAAAGACATAGGGTTTCGTGCTCTGAATATCGAGAACCCCAAGGATACGTTCACCAACTTTGAGGGGGAGAGCTGCCTCAGCACGCGTATCTGGCAAAAGCGGGTTTGCGTAATAGGTTGCATCTTTGTCTGTGTTTTCGATGATGAGACTTTCGCCGCGACCGGACACGTAGCCAACGATCGACTTGGAGCCAACACCGAGTTTGTGTCCGTTCCGTTTTAGTTGTGCGCCAGCTTCACCGGTAGATTCGCGGATAATAGCGTACTCGCCTAACTGATCGATAAGAAAGACAGAGGCATGATATAGATCAAAACGATCTCGGATCATTGTAACTGCACGATTGAGCAATTCGTCCAGGTGAAGGGAGCTACTGATATCACGCGCGATCTCGGCAGCACTTTCAAGCTGAATGGTCCGCTGGCGACTTTCTTCCAGCAGGCGGACATTGTGGATCGCGCCAGAGACCTGAGATGCCAGCGTATTGATAAAACGAAGAGAGTTTTCGTCAAAACTTCGTTCGTGTTCGAGGTCTTGAATAATGATGGCGCCAATAACTTTGCCGCTAAGGTGAAGCGGAGAACCCAGCCATGACTTGGCGGGTTGACCAACCAGCTTGGCGCCTAATGCTGTGGAGCGCTTTTCGGTGTCTTCTACGATCATCAGGGGTTGACCGGTATGAATAATGATCGAAGTCAAGCCCTCCCCGAGCGGGAAAGGCGCAAGGCTGCCAACTTCTCCATTTTCATACAGATAAGGTATCTGGATAGTGTCGCTAATATCGTCGTAGAGAGCCACAACAAAAGAGTATTCTCCGAGAATTTGACGAACCTGTTCATGCAAGGCTGGGTATAAAGAATCAAGCTCTTCGGCTGTTGCCATTGTCTGATTCATAATAGAAATCGCTTCCAGCTCTGAGAGTCGTCGTTCTGTAAGTTCAGAAGCCTGAATCTTATCAAGCGTGACGCCAACCATGTCAACCAGATTTACATAAGGTTGCATTGCTGCTTCAGTCAGGTGTTCTTTGTTGAGAGAACCAAGCATGAGAACACCTGCTAACTCATCGCCGCTTCCGATGGGGATGAGTGAAATTGCCTGACATCCCATTTTTCGAGGCACGTCAACAAATCCCTTGGGGAATTGCGTGAGCTTACTCAAATCGAAAATAGCAGAAACCTCTGATTGTGCAGCCAACTGCTCCAAGGGAATGTCGATAAATTCTGGCAGTGTGTTTGAAAGAATAGCGCGGTCGGGGTCAGAGAATGAATAAATGCTTACCCCTTTTCCTTTATCTGTGAAGATCGCGGTGATAAAAGGAGAATCTTGTAGTGTATGGCTGGCTGCTTTCAGCAAGCCAGATAGTGTTTTTTCCTGCGCAACTTCTTTGCTGGCACGGTAGAGACGCTCGAGTTCGTGCAGGTTGACGTCGGAGGATTCGAAGAGGTTTACGTTCTGGATAGCGGTAGCAATTTGATTGGAGAGTGTTACGAGCACCGAGATCGTGGCTTCGTCAAAGGCTTCTGGATGTGCGCTCTGGACGTCCAGAACACCGAGAACTGTATCCCCAATGGCGATCGGGATGCCAACCTCCGCGCGTGTTTCGGGCAGGAGTTCGTTCCTGAAGTGAACGGGATCGTCGCCTACATCGGACGCAGCACGTGGACGATTGTTCGCTGTGACCCATCCAACGATCGACGATGAACCGACTTCGAGACGATGACCCTTAGCCAACATCTGCTCTGCTGCGGGACTATGAGCTGCACGCAAAATAGCAACCCTGCCTGAGCGCTCCACCATGAAAATGCCGACATGATAGTAGCCAAAACGTTCGACGATCAAGTGAGCGGTTTTTCGTAAAAGTTCGTCAATATTGAAAGTGGAAACGATGTTTTGGGCAACTTCTGCCGCGGTTCTGATATATTCAGTGCGTTCATCTACCTGATGGCTGAGCGATGTGTAGAGGCTGGTCAGGTCATCTGCCATTTGGTTGAAGGAATGCGCCAAAGCGCCAATCTCATCATTACGCTTGATGGGGGAGCGGGATGCCCAATCTCCTTCAGCAAAGTTTTGCGTTGTTGTTGCAAGTTCTAGAAGTGGGTTCACCACTCGATTTGTTGCCATCCAAAGAACAACGCCCATAACAAGGAGGGTGATAAAGAAAAGGAAGATCGAAAACGGTGCCAGACTGCCGAGCTGACCAAAAGCAATATCACGTGGGATTTCGACAACAAGGTCGCCATTGATCCTGTCGATGGCATGAGCATGTGCAACAACGGGAATATCTAGCTGATTTTCGAACTCAAGCAATAGATTTTCAGCATGATCGGCGGTGATTGGTGATGCCAAATACTCATCGATCAATTGGCGTTGCTCAGCTTCGGGAGCGAAGCTTGTTAGAGCTTTGGTATAAGGATCGATCCCAACAAAAACATCATTCGAAGAAATAAAATACGCAGATGTAGAAGGGTTAATGCTAGTAATATCATTAAGGTAATTACGAATGGTTTCACCTTCAGTGATACCTACTAAAATCCCCAAATAATCTCCGTTTGTCTCGAATATTTTTAGCTTTGAGAAGATATTAAATTGGTTGGCATAAATGGGCGAAAAATCATATACCCCGGTTGTTCCAACTTCTTCGCCCAGTTGTGCATAATAAGGCGATTCTGCCAGCGATACACCAATCCACTCTTCTTTGGATGCTCCGAAGATAACACCGGCGCGATCTACAATAAAGAAATTGTCGAAAACAGGAACACCATCGGGACGGTTGACAATATCAAATTCAGCTGAGAGTTGCTCTGCGTATTGTGGGGAGTAGAAATTGTGGAGTTTTTCTACTGCTTCAAGAAAAGCCGGGCGACGTCCGATACGGTCCAGGCGAATCTCTTTTGTCCGAATTGATTGCTCTAAGTCGTCTACCTGAATTTCAGAAATATTATGCAATTGCGATGCTACTTGTTCTTGCAAAAGACTGCGTGCACGCAGATATCCCGCCAACCCCATGACAGAAACAGGGATCACGGCGAAAGTAAGTAATGCCAAGACCATGGAACGAGCCAGCCTGTTTCTAAAGGCTGGCTTTTTGGTCGGTGCTGGGGTAACCGGGCGGAGTTCGTCTGCCATTTATTTTTTCTCTACTACTGAAGTTCCCAAACGGGTTCACCGCTGAGAATTCGTCGGATTTGTTCGGGGAAGCGATCAGGATCCAGTGGCTTACCAAGAAAACCATCGAAACCCGCGGCACGCGCCTTTTTGATCTGTTCCGGGCTGGCTTCAGCTGTCACCGCAACAATGGGGGTTTCCTTCAGGCGCTCCGATGCCCTGATCTTTTTTAGTGCACCGTAACCATCTTCATAAGGCAAGCGAATATCCATCAGGATCAAGTCGAGGCGGGGGAGTGTATCGGCGTATTCCACGACTTCGTAGCCAGATGTTTTCCACTCACAGTGAATCCCCAGGTATCCGAGCATGCGTGCGATCAAGACAAAGTTTGAAACATTATCTTCTACAACAAGGACCGTTGCATCTTTGATGTCGTCAGAGTTTTTTGGGGTTGTATCAAGTTTTTTTGTCATAAGCTTCTCGTAAAAAAGATGGGTTAGGAGTTAACTTTTCGATTCCGATAGCGCTCGATCTGTTCGGTGAGGATATCAATATCAATAGGTTTTTGAATATATCCATCACAACCTGCATCCAAGGATCGTTCTTTATCCCCCTGCATCACATTCGCCGTGATCGCAACAACAGGGATATTTTTATATGCTTCGTTTTCTTTGATCTTTGCTGTGAGAGTGTACCCATCCATTTCTGGCATATTGATGTCCATCAGGATGAGATCAGGGTTACCGTTACTGATCTGCTCAAAGGCTTCATCAGCTGTACTCGCTTCCAACATTTTATACCCCTCTGATTCAAGTACGCGGCGTACCAAAATTCGATTATCAAAATTATCTTCTACGTATAAAATCGTGGTTGGGTTATCTGTCATAAGCTCATTCTCCAGTGCATCTATTTTACCTACGCTTTCTGGCTTTTGCATAACAGCAACCTTACAAAATCTTTAGGAAATCGTGGCAGAGATTCTAACACACCCAGTTTTCTTTACAGCTGTAAAGAAAACTGGGTGTAAGAAAGCTCTTGGAGTGTAAATTTCAAAAAGAAAGGTTATTCTCGTGTCCACGAAATCATGGGATTGATATTCCTTGTAAGGCGATATGAAGTTTCCCTAAAGCCAAAGCGAGGCCAAAAACGGGACGCGGAAAGATTCGGGCTGATCCAATTTGTGTAGCAATAATTAAAACCCTGCTCTCGGTTATGAGCCATGCACATCCACGTCATTGCAGTCGCAATACCGCGCTTTCGGGCTTCTGGCTGTGTGGCTGCCACAGAAAAAGTAAAGACCTTATCATCAGCATACATATCTGTATCTATCTCTTCATCAGGATGCATGGTTGCCCACGAAGCAATCGTCCCTAAGGTTTTTTCGCCATCTAGCGCCAACCAGGTGTCCACTGTGCTGTCATCTGCCAGTTCTCCCCAACCTTCTCTTAGGTCATCCCATACTTCGGGAGGGGAGGGGTGCCAGTAAGGCGCTTTTTCAAGCTCGCGGAAAATCACGTGTGACATGCCAGCCAAATGATCGTTGTCCCCAACTCCTGCACGGCGGATCTGAATCCCCTCAGGTATTGGCACATCAGAAATTTTTAATGTGCTTAGATCGAGAATAGCATCAATGCGTTCCTTTCCAAAATCCAGCCCAAACCAGGCATCTACAAGCTCTTGGTCTGCAGCGGAAAGATAAGTGTGATGAATAAAGGTTCCTTGTCTGGTCCAATCATCTCCAAGCAGAACGTAGAGGTCTTGCAGCAGCGTAGCTGGCTCTCCATCCGCCAAAGCAGAACCCGGCAAACGTACCCAGCCACAGCGTCCCCACGGCTCATTGGATGTGTCTCCCAGAAGATATGCAACCATCTTTCCATTGCGAATGGCAGCATACCCATGAGCACTTTTTTTGTCAAAGAATTTGACAAGAGCTTTCTCCGCCACATCTGCTTTTTCAAAGCGGTTGGGCAAAAAAGGCAAAAGGTAGCGGTTGCGCTTATGACGTTCTACTAAAAGTTTTCCGGCTTCGGGGCACATTTCTTTTTTAAAGGGAAGGATTTGGGTTTTCATAAAAACTCCTAAAACAAATGGGCAGGTAAAATGACCTGCCCATTTGAAGCTAATCTGCAGCGACGGGTTTAACCTCGTGCGTTACTTTCTCGGTGACACCATATTGCTCTTCCAGTTCCTGCCGGAATTGCTGCGTGTACAAGCGATAATAATGTCCACGCTCCTTGAGCAATTCGGCATGGGTACCCATTTCTGCAATGCGCCCATCTTCGATAACCAGTATCCGGTTAGCGCGACGGATCGTCGAAAGGCGATGTGCGACCACAAAACTGGTGCGTCCCGACATCAGGTGTTCCATGCCGCGCTGGATGAGCGCCTCCGTGAGCGTGTCAACGCTGGATGTGGCTTCGTCCATGATAAATAGTTCCGGCTTCGACAGGACGGCACGCGCCAGGCTTATAAGTTGCTTCTGACCAGTGGACAGAAGATTCCCGCCCTCACCAACGTTCTCATCATAGCCCTTTGCGAGGGATGTAATGAAATCGTGCGCGCCTGCCAATTGCGCTGCTTCTTCAACAGCTTTGTCATTAGCTTCAAGGCGACCGTAGCGAATATTCTCACGAATGGTGCCTGAGAATAAGTGCGGGGTTTGCAACACGATGCCGATCCGCTCGTGGATGCTCTCGAGGGTGTACTCTGTATAGTCACGCCCGTTGATGAGCACGCGTCCACGTTTGGGTTCGTAGAAGCGGCAGAGCAAGTTTACGATCGTGGATTTTCCGCCGCCAGTCGGTCCAACAAGGGCGATCATTTCACCGGCTTTGACCTTGAGCGTGAAATCTTGCAAAACAGGTTTACGCTCTTCATAATAGAAATCCACATGATCAAATTCGAGCTCGCCGAGCAGGGTCTCTGCATCCACCGCGCCGGGAAGATTATGCACATCAGGTGGCGTGTCGACCAGCTTGAAGATGCGTTCCGCTGATGCAATGGAGTGCTGCATCTCTGCGTAAACGCGCGCAATATCCTGGATAGGCCAGAGCATGAAGGTCAAATATGAAACAAAGGCGTGGATTCCGCCAATGGTCAGCAATCCCGATTGGCTTTGAATACCGCCATACCAAACGATAGCGCCCAGTGCAATGGCAGCAATAATCTGAACAACGGGCAGGAAGAGCGCGGAAAGCCAGGCTGCACGGTAGGATGAGCGATACATCTCATCGGTCAGATTCTGAAATTCATATAGGTTTTCATCTTCGCGCCCCAGCGCCTTGACCACGCGCACACCGCTGATATTCTCGTTGTACGCACCCGTGATCTTGGAGTTGGCACGTCGTGAACGGCGAAATTCCACCAGAATGTGCATTCTGAAACGGATACCCACGAATACCAGCACAGGGATGATCGCAAAGACAATTATTGCCAGCCGCCAGTTGATCACCGCCATAAAAATAACAGAAGTGATGATATTCGTGATCGCCCAGGTAACATCAAGAAAACCCCAGGTGATTAAGTCTGCGACGCGCCCGCTGTCGGAGGTGAGCCGGGACATCAATCGACCGACCGAGTTTTGGCTGTAGTAGGAAAGCGACAAGGTTTGCAAGTGCTCGAACATCTTTTTACGCAAGTCGTACTGAACACGTTCGCCCAGAACGCCGGCGAGATAGACAAACCCGAAGACCATGATCGATTGCAGAACAATGAAGCCGCCGTAAATGGCTGCCAGCTCGAGCATGCGGTCGACATTACCGGCACTGATGCCTTCGTCGATAATATTTTTATTAATGAAGGTGAAGACACCATCTAGTGCAGAGGTGAGCGCAATGGCGAGGAAAAAACCAATCACCCAGAATTTGTGCGGCATTAGAAGCTCTATGATGCGCTTGAGCACAGGCAAGGTTAGTGGACTGGTGTGTTCCTCTTCTTCAAGTTCGATTTTTTCTTCTTCAGACATTAGATTTCTCCAGTAGGGGAGTGGTTATCTTTCTGTTGTTGTGTTTACAAAGCGAGCGAGATTTCTTTCTCCAGCTCTGCGTCAATCCGCGTTTGGATATCGTAGATCTCGCGGTACATACCTTTTTCGTCAGCAAGGAGTTCTTCATGCGTGCCTGCTTGAACGATCTCACCCTGGTCAAGGACGAGGATCAAGTCTGCGACCATGACCGATTGAATGCGATGCGCGATGATGAAGGTGGTGCGATTTTCCATCAGGTTATTGAGTGCACCGCGAATTTCGGCTTCAGTTTCCATATCCACAGACGAAGTTGAGTCGTCCAGGATCAGGATATGCGGATTTTTAAGCAGTGTACGTGCAATTGCAACACGTTGCTTCTGCCCACCAGAAAGAGTGACGCCCTTTTCTCCAACCAAGGTTTTGTAACCATCCGGGAAGGTCAGGATGACATCATGGACGGCGGCTGCACGAGCAGCTTCTTCAATCTCTTCATCGGTGACATCGCGCCCTACACCGTAGGTGATATTCTCGCGGATCGAGCGGGAGAAAAGGAAGGGTTCCTGTTCCACGATGCCGGTCTGTGCCCGCAAGTATTTTCGCGGGTAATCCTTTAGCTCGACGCCATCGAGACGGAGGGAGCCGCTCGTGTAGTCGTAAAAGCGCGGTAGCAAGTTGACTAGCGAAGTCTTCCCAGAGCCGGTTGAGCCGAGCAGCGCGACGGCTTGACCGGGCTCGCAATGGAAGGAGATATTCTTTAGCACGGGCGTTCCGTCCGATTTTTCATCGTCATACGCAAAAGAAACATCATCGAAAATGATCTCGCCGCGCAAAGAACCATTCGGATGAAATTTTCCATCAATCAGCTTTTCGCGATCTTGTTTGGTGATCTCCATCAAGCGTCCGTAGGAGACCAATCCTGTTGATGTCTGCACGATCAGGCGTCCCAAATTGCGGATGGGCCAGATCAGCCAGGCAACCAGCCCGACATAGGCGAGATAGGTGCCCACGGTGATCTCGCCATTGATCGCCATGATCGCGGCAACGATAAAACCACCGAGCATCTGTGCGCCCAAAACCAAATCAGAGAGGGGCCAGAAGAGAGAGTGCATCAACAGCAGGTGGCGTCCACGCAGGAATTTCTCCCAGTTGTCGCCTTCAAATTTTTTCTTTTCATGTTTCTGGCGGGCAAATGCCTTCACCACGCGCACGCCGGTCAGGTTTTCCTGCAGAGTGGTCGAGAGAACCGTTGCCTGCTCTTGATATTTTTCGTAGCGCTTGGTGACGCGCTTGAAGAACCACATCGAAACCCAAAGCATGAAGGGGATGACGATGACAGATATCCACGCCAGTTTCGCGTTCAGGCGCAAGAGGGCCACAAAGTTGATGATGAAGATCAGAACGATACGCCCTACGCCTATGGCTTGCTCGTTGAAGAAGCGCCGAACAGCATCTACATCAGATGTAACACGTTCGATCAAATCGCCTGTAGACGTGCTTCCGTGATAGGAAAAGCTCAGCCTTTGGATGTGATCGAAAAGAAAGTCACGTAAGCGGCGAGCGATACCCTCTGCCGTATAAGCTGCCAGCCGCCCCGAAAGATAGGAAAACCCTCCCTGGAAGAAGGATAATCCAACAAAGCCGAGGGCAACCCACATAAATGTGCGCGGCAGATCGTCGCTGATCGCAACGGCGTCTCCTGTCAGCACGTCTGCAAAATAGCGCAGCAGAAGGTAGGTTAGCGTTTTAGATGTAGCAGAAATCGCCAAAGCGACTGTCGCCCCTATATAAGGAAGGCGATAGTCGACCATCATGCGCCAGAGTCCTTTCAGGCGGTTTTTTGCAATGGTTTGGCGAAAGTCAAAGGTCAATGTTTCGTTCATCGTTTAGTCCTTAAGTTTTCTTGTGAATTAAGAAAAAAAAGCCACGGTGCGGAGTGCGCATCGTGGCAAAAGACGACAAAGGGCTATTCTTCCTAAAGAGGAATAGGCGCACTCCAAGGCAGTAAGAAAACAACATCTGCGGGGATCAGGCGAATGTAGACTGTCATGTAGTGCGCTCCTTTCGTTTTGTTATTTTGTGTCTGAAACAGACAAGCCAAAGTCTATCATCAGGCTTGTTGGATGTCAAGGATTATTAGCATTTGAACTTAATAGATACAGTGTGTATACCTAATATCAGTATGTTATAATAAGGGAGTGATTGTATAAAAGGGGAGAAAGGAGCACTAATGATAGAGGAAACACTAAAAGAGGGGGAGTGGATCGTCCACAAACAATATGGCATTGGACAGATCAAAGGCATTGAGAAGAAGCATATTGGCGGTGAAACACGCAAGTATTTTCGCGTAAAGATCAGCGACGGGGTGTATTGGTTGCCGGCAAAAGAAATTCCTGCTTATATTCGTTTTGTTTCTTCAAAATACAAACTCTTCAAGGCTTTAAAAGCCCTTCGTCGTGCTCCGGAGATATTGCCAAAAAACTATAAGGTTCGCAATAGTGAAGTTGCTGAACGCGCAGATAAAGCGACCCTGCAAGCAATGGGGGAGTTGATTCGGGACCTGCATGCTCGAAAATTCCTGGAAGGTGCCAATACCAGTATTGTCGATGACCGACAATTAACGGGCTTCCGTCAACAGTTCATCCGTGAAATGTCCGTAATTCTGGATATCGACATAAAGGAATCTGAAGAAAAATTAGATAAAGCGCTTGAATTGAGTGTTGAAAAACTGCCAAAAGCGAAGTAGGTGAAACGCTATTTGTATCCCAATAAAAAACGCCTTGAGTGAGGCGTTTTTTATTTATCAAATATCTCGTAATAGCCTCGATCCAGCTCATCATCGCTGAGATGGGCATAGCGTTGCGTGACTGCGATATTGCTATGGCGGGCGAGTTCCTGTGCCATTTTTAGATTCCCGGTCGCGCGCAAGACTGTGGTTACGAAGTAGTGTCGGAAGGAGTGGGGGGTTATCTTGCCAACCGCATCTTCGCCCAATATTCGGCGCACTGCCTCGGTGACGATATTCCGTCCCGTTGCGGTGGTGATCGGCTTTACTTTTTTGCCCGCGCCTCTGTCGTGACGGGCAAAGAGGGGGAGGGAGGGGAGGGGGCGCCCCGAAGCACCATCCAGTTTTTGACGGGCGTTGAGATAATCTCTCAAAGCTTGCATAGAACGTGTTGAGAAACGAATAACTGCCTGTTTATCGCCTTTCCCGATAATTATCGCGCGTCCTTCGTTCCAGTCGATCTCTCCCCGCCGTAGAGCACAGGCTTCATGTACGCGCAAGCCTGTATCTGCCAGAGTTATGAGAAAAGCACGGTCTCTTAATGCGCGTAAGTATTCTTTTTCATCTTCTGATGAGAATTGCGCATAACTTTCCACAGATTCGAGCAGCTTTTCGATGTCCTCGCGCGGGAATTGCGGTAAACGTTGTCCCGGGCGACGCGCTCTCTGACGAATGAGCAAACGCAGGCGGGGCAGGTTGATCTCTGCCAGACGTTCTGCAACCAGAAATTCGTAGAAGCCTGTTAGGGCGGCGATGTAGAGTCTTTCGGTCGTGGGGGCGTAGACGTTGAGAGCAGAAACCGTCCAGATGACCGCCTCCTCCGTAAGATCGGAAATTTTTGTTTTTTCGGGGGAGTGGTTCCGTACCTCCAAAACCTGTGTAAAAAAGGAAAGGGCGTTGGCGTAGGTGCGGGCGGTATTCTCGCTGCGTGCCAAACGTAACGTGTCCAAATACCTTGCTATAGCGGCAGAGATGGTCAGATCTTCAGTCATAGGATTATCTCCTTATGCTTATTATAAAAATACTTATCAAAATCATGAACTAATTATACAGTGTCCAAGCCAAAAGTCAACCCCCGTCTTTGTTCAGTAACCAGATTCGGTTAGCCGTAAGTAGTGAGAGCCAGTGGCGTACTGTGGCTGTGAGAGATCACTATTTACTTAACGCTGTCAACTGATTGCTGAGAACCAACTCCCCCGCCCCACTCGCATCTGTGTATAATGATTCTATGCAACTTCCGCTAATGCCTTTTATAGATGTGCAAGAAACAGAGATCCCGCTTCAGGGTTCGGATGAGGGATGTTTTCACACGCGTGATGGCTTACTTCTTGCACAAGGCTATCTGCGCGTCGTGATCGGTAGACGCGGCGCTTATGTTGAGTTCACCAGGGAACAAATCCAATTTGAAAATCTTGCTATTCCTAAAGAGCAGGCTTGGCGTCAACGAAGCAAGAATGCCTTTTATATTGAGTACCGCTCCACCGATGCGGCAAAGGTCACGGTCTATCACCAGAAGCGCCTGGTTAATTACGCAGATTACAGAATTGATCATTTCTATATTGCCCCGGCAGATCTGGTGTTTACGCCCCCGTAACCTCCTCCCCACCCCACTCATCGCGCATCCCTTTTACAAACGGAAGTAACTTAAAATTCGCGTGCGGATCCGCGCATAGGCATCCTAAAAAAATCCATATTGCATAAAAAGAATATTTGTTCTATAATCAAAATATGGAAGCGATCAATCGTCTAAAAATGCTCAGTTCACAAATGAGCTTTGAAGCGGATGCAGAGCACTCAACCGCGTCGTCCGTGCAAGAGGCTTGCCCTCGCGTGGATGATGTTTATATCCACCCGGCTGTGATGCCGCATGGGCGTAAGATCCGCCTGCTGAAAACCCTGCTGACCTCCGCTTGTGAGCGGAATTGCTTCTACTGTCCCTTCCGTGCGGGACGTGATTTTCGACGTGCAACCTTCAAACCGGAAGAATTTGCGCGTCTTTTCATGCAGTTACATAAGGCAGATCTTGCAGACGGGCTTTTTGTCAGTTCCGGCATCGCTGGCAGCGGGATGCGGACTCAGGACCAATTGCTCGATACGGCGACTATTTTGCGCGAGAAAATGGGTTTCAAGGGCTACCTGCACATGAAGATCATGCCCGGAGCAGAGAAAGGGCAGGTTTTACGCGCCATGCAGCTCGCAGATCGCGTTTCTGTGAATCTCGAAGCGCCAAATAAGACGCGCCTGGCGAAACTGGCACCACGCAAGGTCTTTTGGGAGGAGCTTTTACGCCCGCTGCGCTGGGTGGAGGAAATTCGGCGGACGAAATCGCCCCATACTGCCTGGAAAGGTCGCTGGGCATCCTCCACGACGCAATTCGTCGCCGGTGGCGCGGACGAGAGCGATCTTGAGTTGTTGAGCACCACATCACGCGGTTATAACGATCTTGGTTTGGCGCGTACCTACTTCATGGCGTTCAACCCTGTCCCTGACACGCCACTGGAGAATAAGTCCCCCACCCCGAAGCTGCGAGAATTGCGCTTGTATCAGGCATCCTTTTTATTGCGTGATTATGGCTTCGATCTGGAAGAACTCCCTTTTGCACAAGATGGGCAACTCCCCCTCTCCACCGACCCGAAGATGGCCTGGGCAGAAATGAATTTGAAAGAGACCCCGGTCGAAGTGAACGCCGCCACGCCGCGCGAATTGTTGCGCGTGCCGGGGATCGGCGTCAAAACCGCCAAAAAGATCGTTCAGGCACGGCGGATGCGAGAATTACGCGATCTTTCACAGCTAAAGAAGTTGGGGATCAGCACAGGGCGGGCTGCACCCTATCTACTCTTGGGCGGGAAACGAGCGGCAATGCAAACGATGTTGTTTTAGGTTTAGGATCCAAATTGGTTCACTCTGCCAGAGTGAACCAATTTGGACAGGTCAAAGACATTAATCACCACTGGACATCGCGGCGGTAAGCGGTACGCTTTTTTCGAGGCAAAGGCGAATGGCGGGCATATGCTCTTTTGCACCAAAAATGGTCAAGGTGTCATTTAATCTCAAGCGAGTGTTTCCGCGTGGGATGATGAGCTCCCCATCACGGTCAATTGCCAAGACAAGGTAGTTTCCAGGCAGCTCCAGCTTATTGAGCGGTTTATGACTGAATTTTCTGTTTCGTAACCTGATCTCAACCGAATCATTTTTATCTTCAAAAGAAGTAAAGATCGAGAAAGCGTTTGGACTGCGTGCCATCATACTGATGAGGGTGGCTCGCAAAATTGCTGGCGTATAAGCCTGCACGCCCAACCTCTGGAATTCAGGTAAAAGAGAAGGCTCTTTCACGTAAGCGATAATATTTTTAATCCCCTTTTTGTGCGCGAGCCTGGAGAAGGCAAGGTTTTCAGAATCGTCTTTAAACAGAGCCAGGAAGGCCTCTACTTCTGCTACATTCAGCTCATCGAAGAATTCTTCTTTTTCCGCGAACTTAAGTATTGGAAATCCCTCTGCACTAACTCGTTCCTCATCATCATCCTGCCCATCGAAAATGGCAAAGATCACAGTATCGTCGTGTGCTAAAAGATCTTTTGCCACGCGCAAGCTGAGCTTGTTCACCCCTGCAATAAGCTTATATGCCCTACCAATTGCACTTTCTTTCATCGGCAGAACCATACTAAAGATCAGAGGCATCAGAACGACGGTCAGGATGGCAAAGAAAATGATCAATACATTGGACGCAGCATCCATCAAACCGACACGCATCCCGATTACCGCGACAGCGATCTCAAGAGAGAGATGTGTATTGAGTAAAAGCCCAGCCGATGCGAACTCTTTCCACGACAGGTAACGTTTCACCAAAAGAACTGGCACCAACTTAACCACCAGAGAAATAACCAAAAGGGCGGGTAATATCAACAACTTTTCAGGGGCATCAAAAAGGTTCTTTAGGTCTAAAGTCGCACCAACCAAGATGAAGAAAACGGGGATAAAGAAACCAAAGCCAAAGGCTTCGAGACTATGTATTAGCCCAATGTCTTTCGGTCCCTTCAAAAGCGAGATAATCATCCCTGCGAGGAAAGCCCCCAGGATCAGCTCCGCATTGACATACTCCGCCAAAACGACAAAAGCAAGCAAAATAGCCAGCGCTGCGCGTACTTTGATCTGCACAGTTGTTTTTGACATCTCATCAAAAAATCTGCCAACAACGGGAATGCGTACAAAGCGTGTTCCTGTTCGAGCCAATATGATAAAGGCGATAAAAAGTAAGCCAATGGAGAATATCTCAACACTGAAGCCGTGATCAAAGGTGATAATAAAGACTGTGAAAAGCAAGACGGTAATAAAATCGGAAAGCGTAGCCGTGATAAAAACAAATTGTCCAAAGAAACTGTTCATCAGGTTGCGCTCTTTCATAATGGGCAGGAGAACGCCCAAAGAAGTCGCACTCAAAATGAAAGCCAGAAGCCACGGGTCAGCGTTCATCCCTAACCCAACGATCAGGAAGCCTCCCGGAACAGCCAAGAGGAAGGTAAGCGCATAAACGCCGAGAGAAACCAATAAAGTGCTTGAGGGGATATTTTCGGCTTTATTTTCGCTTTTGGGAGCTTTTTCTCTCGGAAAAATCTGTTCAAAATCAATTTCCATGCCGGCGAGGAACATCAAGAACGCCAACCCGATATCTCCCATAAATATGAGGATCAGATCATCACCCACCCAGTTAAGACCTGAAACCCCTACTACAATACCTGCCAATATCTCGCCAACAACTATTGGCAAACGGCGAAAGCGCGAAAGAACAACTGGGGTCAAAACTGCCAAAGCCAGTACAACCAGCAAAGGCATAAAACGCGTAGACTGCTCAATGAGAGCCGGACTTAAAAGCATGAAAGCTCCTGTTTTTATGATTTTTATCTAGTATATTACCAGAATTATCAATTTATACCCATTTTTTATAGTAGAATAATGCAGATTTCGCTTGAGCACAATACTCAAGCATAGCAAAAGGAGATTGATGAGCACTTTTCTAGAATTATCATTACTTATCGCTGTCATCCTGATGGCAGCAAAAGTAGCAGGCTATTTTAGCGTTCGCCTGGGACAACCCTCCGTTTTGGGAGAGTTGTTGGTCGGTATCCTGCTAGGGCCATCCTTGCTGGATCTTTTACACCTTCCCTTCTTACATCATGCAGAGCATTTGGGCGACACTATTCAGGAACTTGGTGAACTGGGCGTTCTTCTGCTCATGTTTATCGCTGGCTTGGAACTGCACCTGGATGAATTATCAAGCAACACCAAAGTCTCTGCCTTCGCAGGCATCATGGGCGTTCTGGTCCCCGTTGGTTTGGGCACGCTCACCGCTTCACTATTTGGCCTGAGCTGGGAAGCCGCTCTGTTCATGGGTTTAACCCTCGGCGCGACCTCGGTCAGCATCTCGGCCCAAACCCTGATGGAGCTCCGTCAACTGCGTACGCGTGTTGGCTTGGGGTTGCTGGGCGCAGCCGTTTTTGATGACATCATGATCATCTTGCTGCTCTCTATCTTCCTCGCTGTAATCGCTGGCGGCACAAGCTTCCTTGGGATCCTGCTGATCTTTGGAAAGATGGTTTTTTTCCTGGTTGGTGCAGTCGCCTTTGGTATCTACCTGCTTCCCAAGCTCGTTCGCTTCAACGAGAAGCTTCCCATTAGCCAAAAGACTCTGGCGCTGGGTATCGTCATCCTTCTTTTTTACGGCATCGCAGCCGAAGTCATCGGCGGGATGGCCGCGATCACAGGTACATTTTTGGCAGGCCTGATGTTCGCCCGCACGTCCACAAAAGAGCGACTTATGCAAGGTGTGTCTGCGCTGGCTTACGGCCTCTTCGTACCGATCTTCTTTGTTAGCATTGGCCTGGCAGTGAATATTCGTGATATGAGTGCCACTGCTGCCTGGTTGACTTTGGCAGTAATTGCTGTCGCCATTGTCAGTAAACTTTTGGGCTCGGGCCTCGGGGCGCGTTGGGCTGGCTTTAGCTGGCGCGAATCCTGGCAGTTGGGCGCAGGCATGATCTCGCGTGGTGAAGTCGGTTTGATCGTTGCCAATGTCGGTATCGGCGCCGGTCTCGTCTCAGGTGATGAGTTCTCTGCCATCGTTGGCATGGTACTTGCAACCACTATCATCACCCCGCCCTTCCTGCGTGCCTTATTTGCCAAACCGAAAAAAGATAAAGAAACCGAAAGCGCCTCAGTCGCTTAGAAAAAGGAGATAGAAATGTATTCAATGGTTATGTTCGTCCTTGACGACGTGAATTACTGCCATGATGTGCTCAACGCGTGGGAAGATATCGGTGTTTTCGGTGTGACCATGCTCGATAGCTCCGGGTTGGGACGTATCCGTAATGCTGTACGCGATGACATCCCTCTCATGCCCAGCTTGAGCGATATTTTCAAGAAAAGCGAAACCAATCACCGCACTCTCTTCACCGTTGTAGAAGGCGATGAGAAAATTGAAGCGATCGTCAAAGCAACCGAATCGGTCATTGGGCCTCTTGATCAGCCTAATACCGGTTTCCTCTTCGCGATGCCCGTCAGCCACGTTTACGGCGGGAGTAAACGGGAAGAAGACTAGGATTAAATAAAAAGGCCGCCGTAAGGCGGTCTTTTGCTAATTTAAACGGGACCAACTTCCTTCCCAGGGGCGACCCATGCGGTGCTTATCGGATATCTTGATCTTCTGCAACTTGACAGCCACTTGCATGGCGACCTGCGCGACGCTCCCCCAGTCCTCTTTGGTTGCCGCCTCACGCATCTGATCTGCCAATCGGCTTGCCCAGCGCCATTCCATCCTGAACTTATCTGCCTTAACCCAATAATTTCTCTTTTCCCAGGCAACTACCGAAACTTCGATGGTCTCTGAGACAGCTTCGAGCGCCAGTGCAATAAAAGCAGCCAGATCGCGCGCTTCGTTGACTTGCCCCTGATTTGCCTCAGGGTTTGTTTTTGCCAATTCCCGCACTGCCAGCGCAACGGCGCGGGTCATTTTGGTGCGTTCCTTCCCTGCGCTGTTGGGGTTGATCACACGACTCATTTTCTTTTTTCTTGTCCTTTCCTTCGATGTCTTTTGGTCGAGCCGCACGATTATATCAGTTAATCCTTCATTCCTCTCATCTCGACTGCGCCGATACTAGGCATCGTCTCCGCTCGATGAAGCATTTATCAGCATATGGTTAACACGGAGGATTCCTTTATTGACGCTCATTCCCCTTGCGCTTATAATCGCTTCCGCATTTGGGGACGTGGCGGAATTTGGCAGACGCGCTAGACTTAGGATCTAGTGCCCTAACCGGCGTGCGGGTTCGAGTCCCGCCGTCCCCACTAATTCATGCCCTCCACACCGACAGCACTAGATGGTGCTAATTTTGTTTTAGAAGGAAGTTCATTTTGAAAATTGAAACCACCCCACGTGAAGACCACCAGGTTACCCTGACCGTTGAGATCGAAAACGACAAGATGGAGGGCGCAAAGCGTCGCTCTGCTCGACAGCTTTCAAAGCGCGGCAAGGTCGCCGGGTTCCGCCCGGGAAAAGCCCCCTACGATGTGATCCGTCGCCAATATGGCGATGAAGCCATCCTTGAGGGTGCCATCGATATCTTGCTTGATGAGGTCTATCCTGAAGCGCTCAAAGAAGCCGATCTTGATCCGGCTGCTGCAGGTTCCCTCGAAAAAATGGAGAGCCTCGATCCACCGATCTTCATCTTCAACGTACCCCTGAAGCCCGAGGTCGACCTGGGCAATTATCGCAAAGTACGCAAGGCTTATAAATTCAAGAAGCCCACCAAAAAAGACGTGGACGCCAAGCTGGAAGAGCTCCAGAAGATGTATGCCACCACCGAGACCGTCGAACGCCCCATCGAAGAAGGCGACTATGTGATGACCGAGATCAAGGGGCAATGGGAACAGGAAAGCCATGCTGTCTTCGTTGCGCCTGAAAAGCGCGAGAACGAGCTTCCCTTCGTTGGTTTTGGTAAAAAGTTGATCGGCATGTCTGCCGATGAATCCAAGAGCATTACAAAGACCTTCCCTGAGGATAATGAAGACGAAACCCTGCGTGGCAAAGTCAAGTTTGACGTCACCATTAAAACCGTGCGAGGTACTCAATTCCCTGAGCTGGATGACGAGTTCGCAAAATCTGTTGGCGCTGGTGAAACACTTGACGAGTTGCGTAATCTGCTAAAACAGAATTTAGAAGCCGAAAGCCGCGCCGAATATGATGACGAGTATTATGCAGAATTGATCGAGAAGATCAAGGAAAAAGCGACCATTAAATATCCTCCGCAGGTTTTGGATCGCGAAGTCGACCATGTGCTCGAAGATATCAAACAGCGTCTTGCACAGCAAGGCATGGAATTCGATACCTATCTGAAGATGCAGGAAACTGATCTTGAAAAATTCACCGAAGAAGAAGCTCGCCCGGTTGCCCAGAAACGCTTGGAGCGCAGCTTGATCTTCGATGAAGTGGCTCGTCTCGAAGAGATCGAAGTCGGCGAAAAGGACCTTGAGAGCGAATTCAATCGTACGATGATGGATCTGGCTCAGCAAGGCTACGACTTGAACAAGATTAAAGGTGGTCAGCGCGCCCAGCGTGAAGTTGCCAATAATATTGCCATGCAATCTGCAACCCAGATTGTTACTCGCCTCACGCTTGAACGTCTGAAAGAGATCGCTACCGGCGAACTTGAAAAAGCCGAGAAAGCCGCTGCTGAGGCTGAAAAAGAAGACAAAGAAGAAAAAGCTGAAGCGCGTGCAAAGGAAAAGAAAGCCAAAGCTCCCAAGAAAAAAACGGAAGCCAAAAATAGCGAAGAAAAGCCCAAGAAGAAAAAGGCTCCCGCAAAGAAGAAGACTACCAAGAAGGCCGAGAAAAAAGAAGACAAGGCTGACGAGGAAAAATAGCTTTATAAGTGTAGAGCCTAAAGGGTACCCTTTAGGCTCTTTGACAAGTGATAAGGAGACTTCAATGTCACTACATATCCCCCAGTCCGTCGTGCCAATGGTCGTTGAATCCAGCGGACGCGGCGAACGCGCATACGATATTTATTCCCTGCTGCTCAAGGAACGCATTATCTTCCTCGGCACGCAGATCAACGATCAGGTTGCAAACACGATCATTGCCCAGTTGCTTTATTTGAGCAATCAGGATCCTGAAAAAGAGATCAAGGTTTATATCAACTCCCCGGGCGGTGTGATCTATGCCGGTCTGGCGATTTACGACACCATGCAGATGATCCCCAACCCGATCAGCACCGTTGCGGTTGGTGTGACGGCATCTTTCGGCACGGTCATTTTGACCGCCGGGACCAAAGGTCGTCGCTACGCTCTGCCCCACGCCACCATCCATATGCACCAGCCTTTGGGCGGCGCACAGGGTCAGGCAACCGACATCGTCATTCAGGCAGAAGAGATCATGCGCTTGAAATCCGACCTGCTTGATATTCTTGCAAAACACACGGGCAAAGATAAAGAGACCGTTGAAAAAGATTCTGACCGTGATATTTATATGAATGCCCAGCAAGCCGCAGATTATGGCTTGGTTGACCAGGTTCTGGAAATCCCCGAGGATAAATAAGTTATGCCGCGTTTTTCAACCTTCTCCATTGCCGCCTGTGATCTAAAAGAAAAAACCTGGGGCGTGGCGGTTGCATCGAAATTTCCCGCTGTCGGTGCAGCTGTTCCTTGGGTAAATGCCGAGATCGGCGCAGTGGCAACACAGTCCTATGTCAACACATCCTACGGCCCCAATGGGCTGGCGATGATGAAAGATGGGCTTTCTGCGCAGGAGACGCTTGAGAAACTCCTCGCCGACGATCCCGAGCGCGAGGTCCGCCAGATTGGTCTGGTGGATGCCCAAGGCAAAGCTGTTACCTTCACCGGTAAAAAATGCCACGATTGGGCTGGTGGTCTGACCGGCCCCGGTTATGCCATTCAGGGCAATATCCTGACAGGTGCAGACGTCGTTCAAAAAATGGAAGAGGCTTTTCTCGAGACCGAAGGAACACTGACCGAGCGCCTCTACGCTTCTCTCTATGCCGGAGATCGCGCTGGCGGCGACAAACGCGGCAAGCAGGCCGCAGCGATTTATGTCGCCAAGCCGAATGCTGGTTATGGCGGCTTCCTCGATCGCTGGATCGACTACCGCGTAGACGATCACCTCGATCCCGTTCCGCGTCTTGGCGAATTACTCGAATTGCACGAGCTCTACATGGGCAAATCCCCTGAAAGCGAACGTGTTCAACTTGAAGGTCAGGTACTGATCGATCTGCAAAAGATCATGGCAGACCTCGGCTATTATCAAGCACATATGGACGGCAAATACAGCGAAGCCATCGCAGAGAGCGTCGCGTCCTTCCTTGGCAACGAGAACTTCGAAGAGCGCGCCGATACGAAAGCAGGCTGGATAGATGGGCCTGTGATCGACTATATCTTCAAGAAATTCAAATAAGAACCGCAGGGCGGGTGAAAAGCCCGCCCTTTTTTATTTCCCATGACCCTAAAAAATATCAAAGCCCTTATCCTCGACATGGATGGTGTCCTCTGGCGCAGCAGTGAACCCATTGGCGACCTCCCCACTATCTTCAAGACCATCACAGAGCGCGGCATTAAGGTTACCCTCGCGACAAACAACTCCACGCGCACGCCGGAACAGCACCTTGAGAAGATCACGAATTTTGGTGTGCCGCTGGGCGTTGAACAGATTATCTCCTCTTCAATGGCAACAGCAGCGCTGCTCAAAGAGCATTTCCCCGAAGGGGGTGATCTTTACGTTATCGGGCATGATGGCGTTATACAAGCACTGAAAGACGAGGGTTTTCGTGTTTTTCAGAAGGATAAAACACCAGAGAATCCCGTTGCGGTTGTGTCGGGCATCGACTGGGAGATCAGCTACACAAAGATCGCCAACGCCGCCTTGCTCATCCGCAATGGCGCACCCTTCTATGGCTCAAATCCGGACAAGACCTTTCCCACCCCACGTGGATTGATGCCCGGCGCCGGGACCATCCTGGCGGCCATCGAGACCGCTTCCGGTATTGCGCCCATCGTCGCTGGAAAACCGAAGCCATACTTATTTCAACTTGCCATGCGCCGCATGGGCGTGATACCGGATGAAACGTTGATGGTCGGCGACCGCCTTGAAACGGACGTGCTCGGCGGACAAAATGCGGGCTGCCATACCGCACTCGTTTTGAGCGGTGTTACTTCACCTGAAGCCGCCAAAGCCTGGACACCCCAGCCCGACATCATTGCCGAGAACTTAAGCGCAGTGCTGGAAATGATCTAAATCACGAATTTTCTTCAATCACACAAACCGAAGAGAGCCGACTCACGTCGGCTTTTCTGTTTTATAATCCAGCTATCATTTGTGTAATTCTCTAGTAAGGGGTTCGTAGATGAAGAACGAAAAAAATGTCGCAGGTATTCTTATCATCGTAGGCACGGCGTTCGTAATTGGTGCACTCTATTATTTCATCACACCAAACGCCAGTGAAGAATCTGGTTCACTATTGAAAACAATTGGCGCGATCATTGTTTTCTTTTCAGGCTTGGGTTCAAGCATAAAAGGTTGGAAAGATTTATTTGCCCCAGAAAAACCAAGTTCTTCTGGAACCACGATCAATTCATCTGGTGACAACTCGCAGATTAACACAGGTAAGCACGGCAAAAACATTAAGACAGAAACCTATATTGAGAATGTAGAAAATTACCTCCAGCCTGAAAAGCCTTTCTCTTCCCTATTCTCCCTCCCCACCCCGCCCGCGGACTTCACCGGCCGTGGATCAGAACTCGAAGCGATCAAAGCCGAACTCTCCCGCGGCGGCGCAGCCGCCATTAGCGGACTCTCTGGCATGGGCGGTGTCGGCAAAACGGTTTTAGGTCTGAAAGCCGCACAGGATCTGCGCCATCTTTTCCCTGACGCTCAAATTTATATTGAGATGAAAGGCACGACCGAGCCGATCGCGCCTGAAGAAGCATTGCGTGAGATCATCCTCGCTTTTGACCCGACAGCTGATCTGCGCGCTGCCAGCTCTGCGCAGTTGAGAGCCCTCTATCTCAGCCTTTTACAAGAGAAGAAAGCCCTGCTCTTTTTTGATAATGCGCTTGATGCGATGCAGGTTAAACCCCTCATTGAGGGCATTCCCTGTGCCGCGCTGGTGACCTCGCGCAGGCATTTCGCCCTGCCGGGATTAAAACCCACACGTCTCGATGTGATGAGCCCTGAAGATGCCAGAAACCTGCTCTTGGAACTCGCCCCGCGTACTGACAAAAACGCTGATGCACTCGCCAAGCTTTGTGGCTATTTGCCCCTCGCCTTGCGCATTGCCGGGAATTTCCTCGCCATGAACGAAAATTGGACTGTCGCCGAATATCTCGAGAAATTAAGCGACGAACGCAGCCGTTTGAGCACATTCAGATCGCCTGATGACCCCGACTTGAATGTTGAAGCCGCCATTCAGCTCAGTTACGCCCAACTCGATGAAAGCACTCAAAGCCATTGGCGAAAACTGTCTGTCTTTCCCGCACCTTTCGACCAATCTGCCGCCGCCGCAGTACTGGAACTAACGGAAAGTGAAACTCGTGTTTTGCTAGATCAATTACGGCGCTTTTCTTTTATCTTTTTCGAAGAAGGACAAGGCAAATATTATTTACATGACTTGTTGCGTGACTTTGCATCAAAAGAGATCCAGCCAGAGGGAAAACTCTCCGCCTCTTTCAACCACGCCATCTATTACAAAGAGCTAGCCAGTTACGCAAACAAACTCTATCTGCAAGGAGGGGAAAATATCCTAAAAGGCTTAGCTCTTTTCGACGCGCACTGGCTTCATGTTCAGGCGAGTTATTCTTGGGTAGTAAAAGAAGCAAAGCGCTACCATATGGAAGCTATAATATTATCCAGTGAATATGTAGCAAATTGTCATTTAATTTTACCAATTCGGCTTCCCCCAGAAAAATATTTGTTATGGTTAAAAGAGGCACTAGACTCTTCTATAAAGGTAGAGAATACACAACATCAAACATGGCACTTAGGGAATTTAGGAGGAGCATACTCTGTACTAGGAAGGAGAAAAGAAGCTCTTCAATGCTATAAAGATGCCTTAGAACTATCTCAACAAATTGGAGATAAACGTAGCGAAGGTATCAATCTTGCTAGTATGGGAGATTTTTATTCTTCAGCAGGAGAATTAAATGCGGCACTGGAATATTACGATCAAGCCTTACATATATTTCGCAAAACTAGACGCAAGGGCGATGAAGGGGCTGTCCTAAGTAACTTAGGTCTTGTGCACGCTAATTTGAACAACACGGAAAAAGCTGTAGAGTTATATCACCAAGCATTATCCATAAATCGTGAAAACGGGGACAAGGTACAAGAAGCAAAAACTCTTCTTTTATTAGGGCAAGTACACCTAAGCTCCCTCAACAACAACAAACTTGCAGAGATTTTTTTTGCTCATGGATTGAAATTATTTAGGGAATTAGGTGATATGCGCGGAGAAACATCCGCCCAGGTAAGTTTGGGTACGTTAGCCTACATCTCCCATCAAGATGAGCAAGCTTTGGAATTTTACAATGCGGCAATGAGGAAAGCTATCAACATGAAGGCAAAACCGCTCGTAGCCTATATTACACTACTAAGAGCGCCGCTTGTTGGTCAGATATTTTCTAAAGAAGAGGGGATAAGACTTATAAAAGACGCGACGTTAGCATATAAGGAAATGGATATGCTTGGTGCTTTAGATCAAGAGCGCATCAAAGACTTACTCGCGATGTTTGCTGACGGAAAATTTCCAACATAGGAGTGTCCACTACGAGAAGCAGGAACCGAAGCTTCGTGATAAAATCTCACGGCTTATGACAAATCCCTTAATTTACGATTTCGACTTTCCCGAACTCTCCGCCCGCGTTAAAAGCTGGGGCGTGCCCAAATACCGTGCCCGGCAGATCTGGGACGGGCTCTACAAGAATCTCTGGCTCGCGCCGGATGAATTCACGAATCTCTCCAAAGATCTGCGCGCCAAGATGGGTGAGCTGCTTGATTTTGAAGCCCTCAAACCCGTCGACTATCGCGAATCCCGCGATGGCGACACCCGCAAAACGCTCTTTGAACTGCATGACGGACGACGTATTGAAACCGTTCTCATGCGCTACGAGCGCGAAAAGAAGCCTCTCCCGCAGAGTGGGAGAGAGGGAGACGAGCACAGCGAGGCGGGGGTGAGGGTGCGCAATACGGTCTGCATCTCCACCCAGGTCGGCTGCGGGATGGGCTGCACCTTCTGCGCCACGGGGCAGATGGGTTTCAAGCGTCAACTCAGCCGCGGGGAGATCGCCGCACAGGTGCTTTATTTTGCCCGAAAATTGCAGGATGAAGGTGAGAAGCTCACCAACGTCGTCGTGATGGGGATGGGTGAGCCCTTCCATAATTACGAAGCGACGATGGACGCCATCGACCACCTGAACAACCCGGAGGGCTTCGCCTTCGGCGCGCGCCGCTTCACCGTCTCGACCGTGGGCTTGGTCCCACTCATTCGAAAATTTGCCGACGAAAAACGTCAGGTCAATCTCGCCATCTCCCTGCACGCTTCGGAAGATGAATTGCGCTCCTCCATGCTGCCGATCAATGACAAATATCCCATCGCCAATTTGCTCGAAGTTTGCCGCTATTATGTCGAGCAGACCCATCGCCGCATCACCTTTGAGTGGGCGCTGATCGAAGGCGTCAATGATACACCCGAGCAGGCGCATACGCTGGCGCGTAAGGTCAAGGGCTTGCTCTGTCATGTTAACGCCATCCCGTTGAACCCCACCCAGGGCTTCCACGGGCGGGGAACAGGACATGATCGGGCGAGAATATTCAAGGAGACCCTCGAGCAAGCCGGGGTCCCGTGTACGATCCGTGCTCATCGCGGCATTGATATCCAGGCTGGCTGCGGCCAGCTTGCTAGCCGCGAGAATTGATTCGCGAGGTACTGAATATTTTTAAAATACTCAGTACCTATTAATTTATATTGATTAGAATTCCAGCTTATGAACGAAAAAACAAAAAACTGGCTTGAACGCCCACTGATCGAATCCATCCCCGTTATCACGGGGGAAATATTCCTTTTTGGTCTCATCATCCTGTTCACCGTTATCAGCCGTTTCTACGATCTTGAAACGCGCGTCATGAGCCACGACGAAAGTCTGCACACCTATTTTTCGTGGCTGCTTTATAAAGGCGATGGGTATCAGCATACTCCGATGATGCATGGGCCTCTCCAGTTCCATTTACTGGCACTGAGCTATTTCATCTTCGGCGTGAGCGATTTCACCGCCCGCATCCCCTCGGTGATCTTTAGCATCGGTACGATCTGGATGCTCTGGCATTGGCGGCGTTATCTGGGTAAAGCCGGTACATTGGTCGCCTCTTTCCTGATGCTGATCTCGCCCTTTATGCTTTTCTATGGGCGCTACGTACGCAACGAAACCTTTAGCGGATTTGCGGGTTTACTGATGCTTTGGGCAGTGCTGCGCTATCTTGATCGTGGAGATAAGCGCTACCTTTACTGGATCACGATCAGCATGCTGATCAATTTCACGTCTAAAGAAACATCTTTTATCTACACCGCCCAGATGCTGCTCTTTTTGGCGATCTACTTCCTTTGGCAATTGGTTGCCAAACGCTGGAAAGATGACAACTCACGCAGCGCCTTTATTGTTATTGTTGCTATTCTGATCCTTTTGGTTGGTGCAGCCTTGGGCGCTGGTTTACTCGGGCAGGAAGATACATCCATGCCTGATATGGAAACTGCCATGCCCGCCAATCCCTTTGCGGAAGGCGTTACCAGTGCAGGTGGTGAGATAGGCATCAGCGTGATCGTTTTGATCGTTCTGGCGCTGATTGCGCTCTTCCTCGCCATTTATTTCGCTGTGCAGGGCTTGGGCTGGGCAGGGATCCGCGAAGAACGCTCCTATGATCTGCTTATGCTGATCGGTACGCTCGTTCTGCCCATGCTGACACCCTTCGTCTCTTCTCTTTTGGGTTGGGCCATCCCCTCCACCGCAGGTGATGTCATGGCGCTGACCAATATTGACTACCTCCAGATCGGCGGAGTCTTGGTACTCGGTTTTGGACTCAGCATCGCCATTGGTCTTCTCTGGAATGCCGAAGTATGGTGGAAAAATGCCGTCCTTTTCTACAGCATCTTCACCGTACTTTTCACCACGGTCTTTACCAACAGCGTTGGCTTTTTTACAGGTATTTTTGGCTCGCTCGGCTACTGGCTCGTTCAGCAGGATGTTGCCCGAGGCAGCCAACCCTGGTATTACTATCTATTCATCCAGATCCCTATCTATGAATTTTTACCCGCTCTGGGCGTTTGGGTGGCGCTTTTCTTTGGTTTCCGAAAAAAGAAAAAAGATACCCCACAGGAAATACTCGAGAGCAACGAAAATACAGAAAGCGCCGACGCTCCCGTCGTCAAACGCGCTTTTGACCTGCAAGGCACCACCTTCGCGCTTTTGCTCTGGTGGGTTATCAGCAGCATTATTGCTTACTCCTACGCAGGCGAGCGCATGCCCTGGCTCACCTATCACATCACCCTGCCGATGATCCTCATCACAGGCTGGGGATTGAATCATCTCTTCAAAGGCATCCCCTGGAAAGAGCTGCTTCAGAAAAAACTCTGGATCGGGGCTAGCGTACTTTTCATCCTCTACACCAGCCTGATCGAAGTTATGGATCAGATCAACAACGGGACGTCCATCTTTGCGGGCAAGGATTTGATGCAGCTTCAGACAACCATCAACTTCCTTCTGCCCCTGATCGTCGTCGCCCTTAGCATTATTGCCGTTTTTTACGTTTTCAACAATTGGACGTTGAAGGAAGCCTTCGGCTTGGCAATGCTCGTAACCTTTGGCTTGCTCTCGTTATGGACAGGGCGTGCCGCGTACCGCGCCGCCTACATCAACTATGACAGCGCCAAAGAATATCTTGTCTACGCCCACGCCGCGACTGGCGTCAAAGACGTCATGGCACAGGTTGAAGAGATCTCCATGCGCACAACTGGCAGCTTGGGCGCAGCGATTGCCTACGACGCCAGCGCACCAGACACAGGCATCTCCTGGCCCTTCGTCTGGTATCTGCGCGATTACACCAACCTGCGCTCCTTCGATGCGCCCACGCGCTCCCTGCGCGATTCGGTCGCCATCATCGTGGATGCGAAAAACTTCGACAAGATCGAACCTGTCGTTGGGCAAGGCTACTACCGCAGCGACTATATCCGCATGTGGTGGCCCAATCAGGATTATTACGGACTCACCTATCCGCGCCCACTGGGTACAGATTTTGATGAAAGCTATTCCTGCACGGGTGCCTGGAGCGTATTGAAACTTTTCAAGAAAACAGATTACTCACGCATCTGCAATGCCTTTATCGACGCTGGCATCCGCGAGGGGATCGTCGATATCTGGGCACACCGCGATTACACCAAATATGCTCAGGCAACGGATAAAAGCAACTTCACCCCCACCACTTGGGATCCGGCCGATCAGATGCGACTCTACATTCGTAAGGATGTGGCTGCTCAGGTCTGGAATTACGGCGTCACGCCCGAAACCAGCGACGAGATCATCATAGACCCCTACGAAGAAAATACTATCCTCCTGGCCGCCAAGCAGACCTTTGGGTTTGAAG
>CAZASG010000025.1:0-52417 GCA_964487745.1 uncultured Anaerolineaceae bacterium
GCAGCTTACATGAAAATCCTTTGCAAACATAAGCCGTAGGAAGATCATTTTTGAGTGTTCGGCCATCTAATAGTGCAGGCGCATCTTCGGGTATGGGATATGGAGCTGCTGCCACAACGATGTTTGGATGATATTCTGAACGTACTTCTTTGAGAAGTGCTGGTGTTTTATCACTGTCAAGATCGCCAACAATCGCAACTTGTTTGATGTGTTGTTTAGCGAAATCTGCTGCAGAGAGCCATTGAGCAAAAGCAGTAGGGTATCTGTTCACAAAATCACTGACTAATCCCAGAGCTTCCTCTGCTTGTTTGCGGTACTCCATATTTCCTGTAAAGGCGTTTAGTTTTAGTAGTGCTTCTGCTGCTAATGAATTTCCAGATGGGATTGCGTTATCCTGCAATTCTTTAGGACGCAAGGGTAGTGAGGATGCTTCAGCTGCTTCTTGCGTGGTATCAAAGAAACCGCCTTCAGGATCGCTAAATTTTGTAATCATTTCATCTGCCAGTTCTTGGGCAACTGTAAACCAGCGAGTGTCGAAATCAGTCTGGTATAGTTCGAGTAAGCCTAAGATCAAGGCGGCGTAATCGGCGAGGAAAACTTCACTGCCGACTTTGCTCTTACGCCATGCCCGGCGGAGTTGACCATCTGGACGCAACTCTGCTAGCAGAAAGTTGGCATTCTTCTGAGCAATATGAAGTAGACGCTCGTCGCCGAAGACACGTGCGGCTTCAGCATAAACGATCAATAGGAGACCATTCCATTCGGTTAGAACCTTGTCATCGGTGCCAGGGCGGATACGTTCGTTACGCACCGCCAAGAGCTTTTCGTGAGATTTTGCGAGTTTTGCAGGAATATCTTCAGGCTCAAGCGCAAGGCGTGTGGCTAGAGTTTGGTCATCAACTGTGCGTTGCAAGATTGTTTTCCCTTCCCAGTTACCGTGGGGACTGATTCCATACGCAGCTTCAAATAGCGTATAGTCATCTTTTAGGGTGCTTTCAAGTTCTTCCTTCGTCCAGACGTAGAACTTGCCCTCAACACCTTCTGAATCAGCATCCAGCGAAGAGTAAAATCCGCCATCTTCATCTCGCATTTCACGAGAGAAAAAGTCCAGAGTCTCTTCGCATATCTGTCGATAGTGGGGCTTGCCAGTGATTTGCCAGGCGTGGAGATAGGCACGCGCCAGTAAAGCACCATCGTAGGTCATCTTTTCAAAATGCGGTGTCAACCAAATAGCATCTGTGCTGTAGCGTGCGAAGCCGCCACCGACCACATCATATATGCCACCGCGCGCCATTGCATCAAGCGCGTGCAGGGCAGGAGATTGATCTTTATGGGCACTTGTATCACGTAATAGAAATTCGATAGCCATTGCCTGTGGAAATTTAGGTGCTGCGCCCCAACCGCCATCCTGCCAATCATAACTTTCAGCCAAACGCACTCGGGCAGATTGGATCTGCTCAAGTGTGATCTCTTTTTTGTCGCTCTTCATCCCTGCTTCGGTTTGGATTCGTCGTGTAAGCTGGTCGCCGACGCTGTTAATCTGTTCGCGGTCATCTTGCCAGGTGGTAGCAATCCCAGTCAGGATCTGTTTGAAGGAAGGCATCTGGTAGCGTGGCTCAGGTGGAAAATAGGTGCCACCGTAGAAGGGTTTAAGGTCTGGGGTTAGGAAGACCGACATGGGCCAACCACCGCGCTGGGTGAGAGCAATGACGGCTTTCATGTAAATGCTGTCGATGTCGGGGCGTTCTTCACGGTCTACCTTGATGTTGATGAAGTGCTCGTTCATGATGGCGGCAGTCGCTTCATCTTCAAAAGACTCGTGCGCCATGACATGGCACCAATGGCAGGCTGCATAGCCAATGGAAAGAAAGATTGGCTTGTCTTTGGCTTTGGCTTTGACGATAGCCTCGTCATTCCACTCGTGCCAGTGAACGGGGTTGTCGGCGTGTTGTAAGAGATAAGGGGATGTTGTGTTTGTGAGAAGGTTGGACATAGATAGGGTTCCGTTTGTTTAAATATTAAATGGATTATATCCCACCAATTCAGTCCGAATTATAAGTTCTGTCTAAGAAAAATGATAAAAGAAATTGCTATCTTCTTTTTGAATCAGGGCGTGGTTTCGGGCCTGATCGTTTTCCTGGCGGAGCTGCTTTCTTCATATATTGCTCAAGAGACTTGCGATTAACTTGCCAGGATGGCCCCCATTTGCGGCCGAGTATTTTTTCAGCACGAATGAGTTGTCGGATATAGTCCGGGTTATAGCCGCTAAGGTTAGCAGCCTGGTATGTTGTGAGCCAATCTTCCATGCCCACATTATAACTTGGACGTGCTTGATAATCGAATAATTTCTGTTTTCATCTGGGAGCAGGGCTAGTAAAATAATGTATCTTTTTCGACAGGTGATTTTTATTATGATAAAAGAAAAAAGCATCTTTACCATCACATATGTTGGCCTTCTTCTGATCTTATTTCTGGCTCTTAGGAGGCTCTACTCCTACCTGACTGAAAACTTGGATGATAAGTTGGCGGTTGTTGTTGGAGCCGGTATTGCGATTGTTGTGCTCGGTCTTTTCTTTTCAGGAATGTTCTTGTCCTGGCTATTAATTTGGATTGCCAGGAGAAACCAGAAACTGTTTAGCACTTTATCACGTGCCTTTCCCTGGCTGTTTCCGCTGGTGCGGGAGGAACAGAGAGAAGAGTTGGCAGAGGCTGTGATTGCTACTGCCGAGAAATATTCAGAACCTGTAGATGAAGTCGTTCTGGCTGCGATCCGCAAACCCAAGCGCCGCGGCAGACCCAGAAGATATCCTGATGAGGTTATCTATCGTGTTGTCCTGGCCTGGGAAAATCGCGGGCCGAATTACCCGCTTACTTTGCCGCAATTTCTTGAAGAACATTTTGGCTCCACATCAACAGGGATGCCAAATGTTCCATCAGCGACTTTCTACGATTGGCGCGAAGAAGTTTTAGTTGAGGCGGGCATTAAGGATCGTGCAACTACCGAAAAAGGGAAGAGAAAATCCAAAACCTAATATCGTAGAGTTTTCACAGAGCAAACCACAGAGTTCTCGGAGACTCAACTGGTAAAAGAGTGCCGCTGTAAAAAGCGACACTCTTTTTTTATTCCAATGAAAGGAGAAAGGATGCCGAAACTCATTATCTATTTACGCGATCAGGACTTGCAAGCATTATCAGATCTTGCTGTTCAAGAATATCGTGTACCCAAAGCGCAGGCAGCCCTGATGATCCGACAAGAATTGGAGCGGAGGGGATTGGTGCCAATCGTCGAGGCGCCATCCGACGACCTTGGTGAGGAGGAATATCCACATGAGCCATCAGACGCCTCCTGATATGGTTCAGCCATTAAGCCCCGATGAGCGTTATAGGCTGGGGCAAATCTATAGTTTGATTTTGAGTTGGCAGAATGGAGCCAGCGATGAATCCTGCCAGCAAGCACCGAAGGCTAATACCGACGATAAGAAGGATCAAGAAGTAATTAAGCCAGAGCAGCAGGAGTGAATCCATGTTTGAAGGCCTTCTTATCGGTACAGCTGTCTTTTTTGTGACAATTCTTTTGGGTGGACTGACTGGCTTTGTGGTTTGGAAATTTTTTAATTGACAGGAGCTTTTAGGAAATGACGAAGATAATTTGTGTTGCAAATCAAAAAGGCGGGGTTGGAAAGACCACCACCGCTGTTTCTTTGGCGCATGGCTTGTCCTTACGAGGGAAGCAAGTCTTGCTCGTTGATCTGGACCCGCAAGGGCAATCTGCAACCGCTTTAGGACGCAATCCAGAGTCGGGTGTCTTTTACCTACTCACAATGGGCAACTCATCGCAGGAGAGCAGCTTTGTGCAATCCTGGATACGCTCTTCCGGGCGGGAAGGGCTCTACCTTTACCCAGGAGACCAGCAGACAATGGCTGCTCAAACGGTGCTCAATGCCCAAAATCAGCCAGTCTCGTCTATTCGCACGGCTCTCAAACCCTTTATGAAGGAAGGTCTGCACTATATTATCTTTGATACAGCACCCAGTGTAGGCGGTATTCAGGAACGAGCAGTATGGGCATCTGACCTGGTGATTGTGCCAACGGCAACCGAATTTCTTTCTGCAGAAGGCGTTGGCAAGGTCGCCTATATGATGAGCATTCTCCAGCAAAAGAAAGGCTGGAAAGGAGCACTGCTTGGCATCCTGCCAACCTTCTATGATGCCATGACGCGAGAAAGCAAGATCACAAACACGGCTCTCAAGGACCGTTTTGGGGAAAGCGTGCTAGAGCCGATTCACCGCGCCACCATCCTGCGGGAATGTGCGGCATCCGGCAAGACGATCTTTGAATACGACGATAAATGCCGTTCTGCTGAAGAATATATGCACCTGACCAAGCAGGTCTTGAAATTCTAGGAGGGGAAATGAGTGATCGTAGAAACCCTTTTGGGGAACTCTCCAATGAGATAACACCATCTAGCCCGCCCGATATATTTGAATCTCTGCCAGTGGCTGAACCCCGTCAGCGGGATCGATCTTGGGAAAGACGGCATCAGAGTAAAAAGGCGGTCTATCGCGGGGTTGACCCGAAGGCTGCCTTACGCGTTCGTGAAATTGCGGCTGAACTGAATGTGCCGACAGGCGAAGTTGCGCGTGCTTTATTGGAGTATGGGCTGGATGCCTACAGTTGTGGGGACTTGAATTTAGCGCCCCGCCCCAACCCCGCTCGTTTGCGAATGACGCTTTTTCCGTCTCAAAACACACCAGTCAGGACGAAAGCGAAAAAAGGGATAAAAAGAAAAAACAGCCAAAGTGAGAGTTGGCGGGTCATCACAACATGGCGAAACTTCTCCCCAAAATTAAAGCATGAGATCGGAGTACTGGCATCCGAAAAGGGATTAGGTGTGCCTGTTGGGGAACTGGTCTCTGCCTTTTTGCAATATGCGCTTAAAGCCTTTGATGCCGGCGATCTGGTGCTCCAGCCAGTGGAAAAAACGACGCGCTACAGTTTGGCGCTGGGAGACGATTCTTGATGGGGTCACAAATTTCAGAAAAACTTTTTTGCAAAAAGTTGAGCGTAGGCGGCAATGACAACGTGCCGCCTACTTGCTGTCTACGTCCCGTCTACGTTCCCGCCCACGCTGCCGCCTACGTCGAAGCCACAGGAAGGACGGAGAGCGGCGGGACGGTATCGCGACGAGTATTCGGACAGGTGGGCTGAGAAAGGGAATTTTTTATGGATATTCAACAAGCCTGGCAAACGGTGCTTGGACAACTCCAAATGGAGATGCCGCGCGCCTCATTTGATACCTGGGTGCGGGACACGAGACCGCTCTCTTACGAGGATGGCCTGCTTACCATCGGCGTGCGGAATGCTTATGCCCGTGACTGGCTGGAGAGTCGGCTGGCAAGTACGGTCTCACGGCTCTTGATCGGGATCATGAACCGCACGGTGGATGTTGAATTTGTCGTTTCCCAAACTCAAGCGGACGATGATGAGCCTGATGAACCTGACGCGAAAGAAGTCTTGATTTCAGCCGACGAGATTGCTTCTCTGTATTATCAGGTCGTGCGTCCAGAGCGGGCGGTTTACCTCCCAGGCTATTTCCGCAGGCATCTTGCGCAACTTGGCCCGGATTTGGGGTGGATGTATGTCGGGTTTCGGCAAGCTGCTTATTCTGAAGGTGGACGAACAGGGAAAAAGACGGCCCGCTTTTCCGGCAAACAGGTTGCTGCGCTTTGCGGAATCAGTGAACGCACCTTTTGGAACAGGGTTGAGCAGGGGAAAACCTGGGAGAAACTGGCAGGGCTGGTGACCTCGAAGACAGTCCAGCCGGAGTGGGCAGAAGGAGCGCAGCCACGCCGCCTACCGAGAAAATATGCGGTTGCCATGACTCTGCCGCTAACCGGTGCGGATGCTTTTTCTTTGGCATATTGGCTGCAATCCAGGGTTGAGAAATACGATGGTCCGGCAGGCGTTTTGGCAGCTTCCTGCGAAACCCCTTTGAGTGAATTGCTCTCTAATCATCAGATCGAGCAGCAAGGAAAGCCGATGGATGTTGCGGAAATCCTGCACTATTTGTTTTCGGGTGATTTGCCCGCCTCACAACTGGATGCTTTTTCTGAACGTTTGCGTATGCACATCATGCCGCAGAATGATCGGATCGTGATCTCACTTTTCTTTTTAGAGCATGTCTTGCCACATCTTGGTTCGGGTCCTGCCTGGATGTATATCCTTCTGCGGGATCGCTGCTATGAGGGAGCCGATGAACAGCGTGATCTTTGTACGGTACAAGGCGGTTATGCTGAGATTGCTAATTGGCTGAGCATCTCCCGCCCGCGAACCGTCTATGAATGGCTTTATGGACGCTATGGCTCGAAAGCTAAGGAACCGGGCAAGCTGCGCTTTCCTGTGACCAGTGCCTACCTGAACGTGCTCGATCAGGGCAAGGCGACCAGTTTTGCTGAAGGTGCACGCACATTCAGGGTTTTGCTCAATGATGTGCCGCCGGAGATCGTTCAGGCAGCTATCGAAAGCGATGATGATCTTTACGCAGATTTCAGTATCGTCTTTACGCGTTTTTCAGACGATCATTACGCGAGTTTCAGTATCGTCTTTACGCGATTTGCAGAAGATCTTTACGCGACTTGCAGAGTCTTTAAACTCCTTAACTCTTTAAAACCTCCTAAAACTCCTTTAAAAACCTCCCCCCTGATCCCCCCGCAAGAAAAAAAGAAAGCTCGGACAAAAGAAAAAACGGGGGTGGGGTCTATGACTTATTGGGATTTGGAATATTTATTAACGATCAACGGAGTGAATGCAGGAAAACGTAATGAGTTGCGTAAAGCCGGCGCACAGGGTGAAACCTTCGCCGCCTGGCTGATCCATGCCTATTCTCCAGCAGGAGCAGGGTTGCGAGATACCAGCGGGGTTTCGAATGCCATCGCCCGCACGCTCGAATCCCCACGCGGCGGTCCTGGCGGGGCTGTGTCGGTGCTTGCAAAACTGCCGCCTCATCGCCTGAAAGCCATGCTGGAGAAGGATTTGGAGGGGGAAGACGTTGAGAACAGAGCTTATCTGGCAGCTTTGGGAAACCAGCCGGCTTCCGGAAAAGCAGCATTACTCATACAGCTTTTTGGAGACCAGTCATGAAAAAGATCACTGTTTTAAATTCTGCCTTTGCCCAGGCGTTGGGTGTGATGTTTCGCAAAAGTCTTGGAGAAAAGGTCTTTGTTTTCCCCTACCCAAGCAAGGCACGCCGGCTTTATTGGACAGTTTTTTGCCCGCCTTTGCGGATTGTGGCGCTGATAAGAAATGGTGAGCAAACTGCTGAAGTGGTCTTTGACCAGGTGGTGCAGCCCTGGCGATTTGTCTCCCTGCCAAAAACGGATTTGGTGATAGAGATGGCAGCGGAGGTGAAAATGAACAAGAAACTGATAAACGATATTCTCACAGAAGTGGGAAGACAGTCTCATGCTGAGACGGGTGGTGTGGATGCCAATACGGGAGTCCAGGATTTGATCTTCGCCCTGCTTGCTTCTGCTGTGGCAGATATACGGCGGGTGAAAGCGGTTTGTAATATCAGCGGTTTCGGGCAGGTTGATCCGGAGATCGTACAAAAGCGCTTTGCTCCTTGGGAACGGGGTAATATCCTCGCCTCGGCTGGCTTCATTCTGGATTACAGCGTGCCTGCACGGATTTCTGTCCCGGAAGGTGCGCTTTTTCTGTCTGAGCAGATGGTTGAATTGGAGCATGAATTTCAGGATGAATTGCTGGCGGCGGCTGTCGCAGGAACGCCCTGGCGAAGGGCGTTTTCATCGGACTGTCTGCGTTGTGGGAAAAACGCCACCTGGCGTTTTGTTTTGCCCAGCGATGGCTTCGCACCTGAGCTTGCCTGGCGGTTGGCGCGTCCTGAAAATGCTGTCCCCTTATGCCGAGATTGCGCCCGAAAATTGCGTTTTGCAAAAAAAGAAGAGTCTCGTCGTGATTTGGCTTGGAGCTTATGGGGACCGCGCTTTGAAGCGTTAGAGCGTTGGTATTGGGCTGTGCGCGGAGAAGGAGCATATCTTTTGCCAAAGAATTGGGATAAAGAGATCTATCCGCTCTGACCAAGAGAGTTTGGCGGAGAGACCTGGGAAGTAGGCAGCGGGGCGATCTGGTGTGCTGAACCGAGAGGCTATGAAAAAATCCGTAGAACCAAAGCGCAAAAGAGATACTTACGAGAGATGATGGCGCTCTAGGTTCGGCGCATTTCAAGGCCTCCCCTTGTCGAAATATGATAAGTTCCAGCAATCGGAGGAACCTGCCCATGACCGCTTTAGCCTTTCTCGGCGCACTGAGTGTTGCCACTTTCTCGTTTGAACTGATCACAGCCCTGCAATATGGCTTCTTTCGCCATAATCGTCTGGATGGTGCGTATCAAAGTCAAAACCAGTCAGTAAAAAGACGCTCTACCTGGGAAGCGATCCTGATCGCACTCTTTCCCAAGCGCTTCGATCCCAATGAAGCCAGGGATATGCTGGATGTTGTCGCGCTTATCCGCAGAGCCGGCTATCCCTATAACACGCCTGGTGAATTCTACGCAGCCGCTATTCGCGAGTTCAGCAAGTACCTGATCGTGGGTGGACTCATGGCAGGCTCGTTGGCGATGAACGGGATGATCTTTGCTGCACCGCTTGTCGCTGCTTTTTATATTTACCTTGGCTTACGCAGACCTTATACCCGCCTGAAGAAGATGGCAAAGTCACGTGCGGAGACCATGCGCAATAATATGCTGATTGCCCTCTCCGTGTTGGAATCTTTGCTCTCATCGGGCGTAGGCGTACAGGATGCTTTGCGCCGTACCGCAGCAGTGGGCGGGACATTCTCTAATCTGCTGGGACTGCTGGTTGCCCAGATGGAGATCAAGGATATCGAAAGCGCTATCGAAGTCGTGCAGGCGCATCTACCCGATCCAGGAGATACGGATGCCACGCTTTTTCTGGCAGATATTCTGGACTTCTTCCAACGCAGCAGACCGATCTTGACGAGTGTCACGGCGTTGCGGGAATCGGTACATCGGACTGTTTTGGAACTGACCGAACAGCGTGCTGCCTTGGTACGCCAACGCAGTGGTCTTTTCGGGGTTACAGCGGTGATCGGGCTGGTGCTGTCGATGGTGATGCCCTTTATCAGTAATACCTTCTAACTAATCAAAAAAACACTTTTTTTCTTCAAGCAGGCTGTCTCCGGCAGCCTGCTTTTTTGTGCATCTATGCAGGTACCCTGCCCCGATTTCCTGTATATATCGGGCTATCTACGATTTTTAATCAAAAGGAGAAAAAACGATGTTCCAAAAACTAAAAGCATTTATCCAGGATGAAGAAGGACAGGATTTCGGTGAATATGCCCTGATCTTTGGGGCGATCGGCGTGATCGCGATGGCTGTGATCCCGCAGTTTCGGGAGGCGGTGATCAATGCCTTCCAGAGGGGGATTGATGCTCTCAATATGGCAGCAGGAGGCTAAAGGCATGAAATCTCAACAGGGGCAGGCGATGGCTGAGTTTGCCTTGATGATCCCGATTATGACCCTGCTGATTTTTGGCTTGGTCTTTGCAGGTTTTTATGCTTTTCGGGCAACGGCTGCGGATTGGGGCGTCTTCATCATGGGTGTAACCGAAGGTGTTTATAACGATTCTGCTACCCATATTGTGCGCGAGACTATCCTGTGGCCCGACATCAGGGATGCGGTGACCTCCCAACAGAACCTGCCCCGTACCGTGCGTTCCAGTATTGAGATCGAGAAGAATACGCCCTGGGCGTTTGGGATTACCTTGATCGAAGCGCAAAAGGGACGATCCTTTTTTCGCCTGTGGCGCTTCTATCCCGGTCCGCCCCCGCCAGGAGGCTTTGAATAATGCCCATCAAGCGTAGAAAATCCGAACAAGGACAGGCGATGGCGGAAACAGCCCTTTTTTCGACACTGATTGTCCTGATGGCATTTGGCTTTCTGTCTCTGATCCCGATCCATCGGGCACGTACTGCGGCAACAGCAGCTGCCTACGGTTGTGCCCAATTCTTGAGTCAATCGCCTGACCCTGTCCGCGCCGCCCAGAATGCCCAGCGGATCGCCAACGATACACTCTCTTCTATCTGGAGTGGCACCTTTGGCGTGCAGTATGCGGTTCAGATCCAACCACCCAGTGCCCCTGGTGAGCCTGGGACTTGTCAGGTGAGTTGGCAAATCCCGGAGTTATTCAGGCTGGGCTTTGGCAGTGGGTCCTCGGCTGAACGCTTCATCTCCCGCTCTGAGACCTGGAAGGCAAAATGGCGCTAAATAAAAAAGAACGCGGACAGACCATCGCTCTTTATGCGATCATCCTGCCCCTGATGGCAGTCTTCCTGATGGGGCTGCTGGACTATATGACCACCAGTGTACGCATGATGGATGCGGTAGCAGTTGGCGATCTGGCTGCCCATGCCGGTGCACAGGAGATCGAAGTCCTGCCGAATGGTGTCATCCGCTCCACTGCGGATGGGAATGTAGTTGCGGCAACCTATTTCCGCAACCAGGCCCCCAGCTACTTGCGAATGAACTCTGTGCAATGTGGGCGCTATCAGGGTAGACCGGCCTGTCGTGTGCAGGCAGGGGTCCTGACACCTGGTTTCCTATTTCCCCAACGCTGGATCGCGGTAGACACTGTTGGCTATCTGGCGCATGGGGTGACGAGAGAAGATCAATGAGGAGAATTATGAATTTCTTTACCTATACCGACCTGGCTGGCAAACGGCGATTGCGTTCCTATGTGGTCATCGCCCTTGTCGCCTTGGGATTGTTGCTCATGTTGGCAGGCGGGATGGCGCTGTGGCGAGCAAATGAGTTTCGCACGGCAGAACTTCCCCGTACCCCGCATCTGGAAGCAATCCCTGTGGAAGCGACCGAAGAACCTGTCGTTTCATCCCCTCCGGAAGAGCCTTGTGCGTCCAATACGGCGGAGTGGTCTCTGCTGGATATTCCGCTTAGTGAAAACTACAAACGGCTCAGCCCCGCCTGTGCCTACGAAGGCTTGGAGCGTACAGTCGCCTGGGTCTTGGCAATCTATGAGGGATACAGTCGTGCAGAAGCAACCGAAGCTTTAGGGTTTGACGCCATCCCAATGGAAACGGATATCGGCAGCATCCAGATACTCACCGACCGTGATGGTCCGCTCCCGATTGATCTACTTACCGTGCCCACCCTGCCCGATTTGCGGCAGTGGAGCATAGACCGCTCTCATCAACCAGCGACTTCGCTTGTCCTTCGTGGCTGTTTCCGTACCGAGACCGTTGCAGGAAATGAGCGTCAAGATTGGGGCGATGGCTTTGATCTGATCTGTGTAGTCTCACAGGATACCGAGACTGCCAATGGGATCATGCAGCTTGATGAGCATCTCTTTACCGGTGGTGACGGTAGCCTGAGCGCTTCGCGCACCTTCCTGCTTTTTGGCTACCGCACAAGCGAATGGTTGTGGTTGGGATGGCGTGCTGACGGCGGACGAATGAGTTATGACGAAGCCGGGCTGGATGTTGATCTGGCTGCATCGGATCGGGAGATGATGAGTTCCTTGCTGGGTCTGCCAGTCTGGAATGCTGCCTGGTTGAAAGCTGTTTATGGTCTGGATGCACAGCCTTTACCGGATGATTGGCAGGTGGCTACCGATACGGTAGCGCGTGATGCAATTTTGAACGCGATCAATGGGGTGCAGGAATAGGAGATCACGATGAAATTCCCCAAACGGTTTTTGATTTTTCTTGTCTTGACTGTGTTCTTTTCAGCACAGGTTACTCGTACAGCATATGCCGATGCGGGAGATTGTTTTTATACGCCGCCTGATACAGTGACTTGCACAACAGGTGGTGGCGGATCGAGTGAAGGGGAGGGCGAGTCTGGTGGCAGCGGCTCAGATGGTGGCGGAGAAATTGTGCCTTGTACCGAGATTTCTCCTGTTAGCTTTTCAGATGTTCTGATCCCTTCGGAATACTTTTCGTTTTCAGGAGGGGGCGCACCTCCTGGAAGCTGCCTGCCGACCAGCGGTTTGGTGGATGCTTGTACAGGCGTAATCCTGGCTGCTTACAATACAGGGCTTCCCACTGAGTGTCCTGCTGAATATGTAGAACCACCTAATCCCTGTACGACCGAACTTACTGTCACGCCAAGTGGCGTTGTTTGCGGGACAGATTGGGATTGGCATCTCACCGCCAGTGTGCGTTTGCCGACGATCTCTCTGGATGCCCGTCCCTATCCGGCGACCCTGGTGCGTTGGGAGGATACTGCTATTCGTTTAGGAGCACTGCCAAGCAATTCAGGTACTGGCAGGTTGGATTATGCTGCCTTGGGCGGTGGTAGCCCCGGCAACCCGGCGCCCGGTGACTGGCGCGACATTCGCCTGACCCTGACTTTCCGCCCGGCAGCCGGTGCCGCTACTGTTTCCCTGCCGCATGTCGGAGAGTTTTCCCTGCCGTTGGGAGCCAATCCAATGCTTTTTTATTGGGATTTACCCTCCCATCCTGAAGCAGGCGGTGGTCCTTTGGCTGGCAGTGTTGGTTTGGACGAACTCCCCGCAGACTTCCCCTTGTATGAAGGCTATGCTCGCGCACCTTATCGTCTTTATTGGGAATTGCGCTATCAGGAATGGGACAGCCACTGTGAAAGGGGCGGTGGCGGGGCGCTCAACTGTGGGCGCGATGAATTTGGTAACTTTACCGGACACCGCGAATGGGATTGGGAAGGGCGTTCATCCAGTGGTGAGATTCCACCATCTGCCGTACGGGGCTTGCCTGCTTCGATGATGGCAGACCTCGACCATAATGGTGCAGCCGATGCTTATTGGGATCGCTTTGTACAGATCCGCCGCATGGACAATGCCAACCGAGTTGATAATCCGCTGTGGGAACGTACCTATTCCTGGGGCAGCGTCTTTTATTGGGGTGTTCGTGAAGGGCAGGGGCAGATCGGCTGGGAAGAGTGATGGTGCACGCGCTGACCACCCCTGCGAAAAATATGTATACTTAGGATTGAGAAGTCGGTAGGATGCCCCCCTCATCCTGCTGGCTTCTTTTTTTGTGCTCAGGAGTAACTATGAAACGTTGGCAAATAATCGTCTTGTTGGTAGTTGTTTTGTTGACCTTGCTTTCTTGTGGGCTGAAATTCTATCGAACGCTGGAACCGAATTTCAGCGCCATTGCTTATCTGGAAAGCAGAGGATATAGATCGGTGAGAATTACAGGCAATCTGCCTGAAGGGCGTGGCTGTGATCCGGAAGATGCTTACCGTTATAGCTTTGATGCGATTCCTGTTGAAGCTGAGAAAAGAATAGATGGTTGGGTTTGTGGTGGTGGAGATGAGACCTGGTATCAGGAAAAATGAGTTGCGCACGGTCAGACCACCCCTTATAAATCCGTGTATACTTAGGATTGAGAAGTCGTTGGGTGCCCCCCTCACCCAGCGGCTTTTCGCTTTAAGATGTGTTCATCGTGCAGGGTACCCCTGCCTTTGCTGTCGTATGATGCTCGCATGCGACACGGTCAGATCTTCCTTTTTCTCTATCTATTCCTTTCCCCCTTTGAATATCTCGCTCATTCTGTCGAAGAAGGACAGGTAACTCAAACCTTGCCTGCCTATCCCTGCGCTGACTTGATGTTAGATGCGCAAGGGCTAACCTGCCTGGTTAGTGATCCCTTTTGGGAAACAACTCTTTTTCTCCCCTTTCCACGCTTATCTATTTCTGAAGAAAATGTCGCCTCACTGCGTGCGTTGCCGATTAGTTCGGTATCAGAACGTGTTCATGCGCTAACAATCCGGGGCGAAGATCAGGCTGAGCCTTTGGAATCACAGCAGATTCAGATCAGTCTTTCCTTTGTTCCTGCCATCCCCAATAGCCTGATTCCTTATCTCGAAGATCAATGGATTTCCTGGGGAAAAGATCGTGTGCCCTATATCGGTCAATGGGAAGTTTCTTATCTTTTGCGAGTTGGTGATGACTGGGTTCCACAGCACTTCTCAGGAAAGATCATGCCAGAGGACATTCCCAATCTTCCGGCGGGTTTAGCAGCCGACATCAATTACAACGGCATCCCAACCGCTTTTTGGAATTATCAGGTGTTTCGCCCATGAAAACACTTCTGCTTTTGTTGCTGCTTGCGATTTTCGTTTCTCTGTATGACCTTCGCTACGCTCGTATCCCGAATGCTGTCACTCTGCCCTTGATCGTGATTGGGTCTTTTACCAATCTGCCAAAGCCCTGGTATGTACTCTTTTTTCTGGCAGCCTTTCTGCTTTTCTGGAAAGAGAGATGGATGGGCGGTGGCGATGTGAAGCTTTGGGCGGGAATCATTCTTTTCCTGCCTGCAACCGAGATTACCCTGTGGGCACTTCCCCTCACTTTCTTCAGCACCGCCCTGATCCAGTTGCTCTGGCGCAAGATACGCGGGGAGGTTGTCACTGGCAGACGAACGCCCGCTGCCTGGCGCACTGTAATTTACCTCCTGATCCTGGTGGGTACCCATGCATAGTGATCTTTTCCATGCTCTCCTCGATAAGCGCAATCAGCAGGCCCGTGGTAATCCGATCTTGCCTGCCTTGCTTTATGCTCATTGTCCAGCTGCGGCGGGGTGGTGGTTGTCTGGGGCAGCTCCTGAGCCGGTGTTTGATGTCATCTGGCAGGTACTGGAAGATTATTCAGCAGGCAAGACGCTCAAGGAGGCATTGCTGGATTATGAGATTGGGGAAGGTGTGCTTGCCGATATTGAAAAGTATATCGGTGAGGTTTCCACCTATCGCAGCCATCATCCGATGAATTCACCCGAACTCTCCCCGCTTTTCCCCGGCGGTCGTTTTGATCCCAGCCATCGACTTGGTTCGCAGGTGGGTATCCGCAAAATGGGCGGATGGGAAATGGTACTGGAATATGCCCGTATCTGGGCTTTTCTCCTCTACGACTGGCGGGGCGCGATGAAGATTTCGCCGGATGTTAGCCTGAATATCAAGAAAGAGTGGCTGGCTTTACGTGCGCCTGGAGTACGAAAGGCGGCTTATTTCCCTGTTTGGTTATGGCAGGAGAACTTTGCAGGGAAGCAGCGTAACAATATCGGGCTTTTCGTACAGGACGAGCGCGGGCATGACCAGCTACGCTTTGCTCTGGTACAGTCTTCAGACCGCGTCGGGGATAAAAACTGGCAGACACCGCCTCTGGTCTATAGCTTGCAGCGTAAAAGTGGAGAAGCTGAACTTTTCAAGTCAGCCTTTCCCGTGGAAGAAGTTCTGAAAATGCTCCTGCCTTTAGGAGAGCGAGCCAGCCAGAGACCGGCATTCCCTATACAGGCGATCCGCAATCCACGAGCCTGCCTGCAATGTGGTTTCCAACACCTGTGTTACCCCGATCAAAGCAGAAAGGGACGCCAACTGCCGCTCTTTGGCAAAGCCTCACTTGAGATGTTGAAACGCTAAAAAAGATGCCTATGTATCCAAAGAACTCTCTACGAATTCTCGCTATTCTCATAATCTCCCTTTCTGTTGTCATATTGGGGCTTGCCTCCACCAGCATCTCGCATGTATCAGCAAGTGATGAAAAAGCGCCCGCATTTGGTACGGATGTGCCCGATGATGGCGAGGATGAGCCTGAAGATGAACCTGAGGAAGGTGGCGGATCGGTTGTAACAACGATTGCCCAGACTTTTTTCCACGTTGTTTTTCATGATGATACGATCTCAGAAGCCTTGGGTAATCTTTTCAGGAAAACCGCTGAAGCACAGAAAAGGGATTTTAAGACGGAGGTCAACCGTTGGACAGCCTCCTTGAGTGAACTGGTTCAACCTGCTGAGAAGGATCAGTTTACGCATGTCGCCAGATCGGGGCTGAAAACCGCTGCGGCACTTGCGCCCGCTCTCTTCCTGCTACGCCTGGCGCTTTATCACTGGAGCAAGTTACTTGGGGATGGCAACGACAGCCCGATGGTAGTAGTTGGGGATTGGCTCACCGCAGGTTTGTTTGCGGTTATATCCGGTCCCTTTCTTGACCTGGTTGCCCGTCTGGGCTGGTGGATGTGCCGGGTGGGTGCGATCGGAGAAGCCTCTGCCCTGGCTGCCCGTTTTGTGACCCTGATGACCGCCCCCGCCTTTTTGAATATCACCTCGGTGATTCCCGGACTGGTCTTCATCCAATCCCTGATCGGGATTGGGATGACCTTTGCTGCGATCCTAGCAATGGCAGGCTTGCTCTTTGCCTTTACCTCAGCACAGGCTGCGCTCTTTGTGCTGGCGATTCTCGGTCCGGGTGTGGCGGTTGCAGCGGTGATCCCGCAGATGCGTTGGCTGCGTTCGCTCTGGCTGAAGGGCGTTGTTCTGATCTCTCTCCTGCCGCTGGTAGCGGGCGGGATATTCAAAGCGGCGGTATCTGTGGCAGGCTCGCTTTCTCAGGGTGGGCTAGTGCTCAGTCTGGTACGTCTCCTGTGGCTATTCGGAGCAACGGGCACTTTGCTTTCGCTCTCTGGCATCTTGGCAAAGATGACCTTAAGCGCCAGTGGCGAAGCGGCAAAGAAAGCCTTTGGTGTGGCAAAGGCGCTGGTCGCGACAGCGGCTCTGGCTGCGGCGACAGGCGGTGTCGGCGCAGCGGCTGGGGCTGGTGCAGCAGGTGGTAGTGCAGGCGCTGGTCTTGGCACGGCAGCGGCGAGTACGGCTGCGACCAGCACAGCAAGTTCTACCGCTTCAGCTGGCTTGGGTGCAGAGGCAGCACATTTATCCAAAGCACAAGGGTTTAATAAGTTGGGGACTGCCCTGGATGCAATCGGAGCACACGGGCAAGCGAGAGTCGCTTATGGCTTGGGACGCGGGCAGGAACTTGCTGCTCGACAGGATTGCCTGCAATCCCGTATCGAAGGCTTTGGTGGTGTACCGCAAAGAACATCAGCGGCTGCTCCTGATGCTGCCGATGTTGGATTTCCTGCCTCAGCTCAGGTAAGAAATGACCTTATGCGTGGCTTTGGTGGCTCATCCGAATCCTTCCAATCTGCCTTTGGTGGTTTGTCCAGCCATATCGAAGCGGCGGGCTTTTCCCCTGAAGGCTTTGCCGCCCAATACCCGCAGGAGGTGGGCATGATGGCAAGAACCTATCTGCAATCCGGTGGAGAGATCGAAGGCTCTGATAGACCGCTTTGGGAAACGGCAAATCGGGCGGGCGTAGATGCAGAACTGCTTTCCATGATCGAGCAGAGCGGGAAATAGGATGTTGGAAACAACACCGCTTTGGCTACTTTCCTTTGCAATTTTCAGTCTAGCCGACTTACGTTATCGCCTGGTGCCTGCCATCGAGCTTTTCTTTCTGGCGAGTATCTTTGTCTCTGCCCCCTTGTCTTTGGTGCAAGTCCTCGCGGTTGTGCTAGTGGTGGCTTGGGGGATTTTTCCTAACCTACCTGCCTTTGTGATCTTGCCTGCTCTCTTCTCTCCATCAGCCTGGCTCTTGCTCCTGATCGGCTATGGCGTACGGCGTAGCTTGATCGGGCGTGCCGACCTGTTGGCTTTGGGCGGGATCGCCTGTCTTTTCCCCTGGTCTGGTTTGGTACTCACACTTTTGGGCGTGGAATTTTGGCGCAGATGGTGGCGCAAACGCTATCCTAATGATGGACTGACCCCGGCCTTGCCTGGCATGTTTCTAGGCTTGGCACTTTTTACACTGCTAAATTGGCTTGTCCCAACCTTGCTTTAGCGTGTGCACCAGCAAGGGTACCCCCACCTGAAATCCTCTATACTGCCGCCATGCGCGCTGGTGTAATCGGTGTCCCCACTCCCTACAAAATTTTCGGTGAATTTGCCGGACTGCCCTTCTGGGGCGGTGGCTTGACCTTGCTTGCATCTGCACCTGGTGTAGGTAAGACCAGTTGGATGCTGCGGATGCTCTTTGAAGCCTCCGAACAGGCTTTCCCTACAGCCATTGGCTGTTATGAACATACCGAAGAAGAACTCAAATATCGTCTCTCCCAGCAAGCGCTGGCTTTTCTCGCCGGTTCGCACGGACAGGCAGATGCCTTTGCGCTGGAAGATAAGCTCGCGGAAATTGGCAACGCAGTTTTACTTTCGCTGGATGATCGCCGGGATACCGTACGTGGACTGGAAGATGTCCTGCTGCATACCTACAACTTCCCTGAAAACGGACATGCGCTGCTGACAGTGGATTACCTCAACCGTATGCCTATGGTTGGACTAACAGGCATGATCCCGCTTGAACAACGCAGTGGGGAAGCAGCAGCAGCTTTGCGTGCCATGTCGCGTCGTCACAATTGGGCCATCATTGTGGCAGCGGCGTTGAAGTCCGAAAGCTTCTCCCTCGAAGAAGGTTTCAATCTGGGTCACCTGCTGGGTGATGAACGTGTCCCCTATGAAGCAGATCGTGTCTTGCTGGTTTCCCGTGATGATGAACCAGCTACTTGTGGGTGTGTACGCCTGGTTGTACATACCCTGAAAGACCGCACTGGTCCAACCCGCACCTGGAAACTCCAGTTCTGGGGTGAGCGTTTCTTTCCTGCGTTGGAAGATGAATTCGATGGGCATATCTAATCAATGAGTGGCGTTGCAGATATTCTTCTGGGTATCTTTCGGGATGCCTGGCAGGTGCTGGTTGTCGTGACGCTGGCCATTGGCTTGCTGGCAGCGTTGGCGCAAATCCTGCGTCTGTCGGCTGGAACGTTGATCGGGGCGAACCTGTGGGTTTGGGAAGCGATTGCAGGCATGACGGGCGTCCTGATGCTGGTGCTTTTTGCCTTTCTGGGGATTCCCGTTCTGGTGCAGGCAACAGCCGACTCAATCCCTGGCGGGGCAGGCTGCGGACCGATCAATGATCTGGGAGTTTTTTCTGCCTCCCTGATCGCAGGACTTGCAGGCTTACGCATGTTGAAATCCACCTTTCTGGCGGTTCTGTCCGCATCGGCAGGTGGATCGGCAAATACTTCGACTGCCCTGATCGAGATCGCGGAAGCTTTATTTGGAATGTTATTGGCAAGCATCGCTGTGCCTGCAGCGGCGGTCTTTTTAGGGGCATGTTGATTTTCTTACAGGAGTGAGCATATGAATTATTTAGGTCTTATTCCCCAACGCTTGTTGGATGAGGGGCCGGGCATTTTTGGTCCGATCATGGAACAGATCCTGATTCTGGCACGCGATGCCTGGGGCTTTCTGGTCGGGCTGATCGTTGTCGTGGCGCTCTTGGGCGGTTTGTATTACGTCCTGCAAGGCAGCGCGGGTATGGCATTTGGCGGTTCGAAGATGGCGACCTACGCCATTCTGGGTGTGGTGGGTTTGATCGTACTGGTCTTGATCGGCTTCCTGATCCTGCCCCAACTTGGGCAGTTATTGGAAAACTTCAAGCCTGATCCCCCCTTTTGATTGGAGAATGACTTCGCATGTTTAATGACCGTGACCTGACGATTATGGGGATTGGGGCGATTGCTGCCGTGATCTGCCTGTTGATCCCTTCGCTTGGCTTGGTATTGAAGGGCGTGATCGCTTTTGTGGTCTTGATCTTCTTTATGGCTTTAGCGCTGGTACGCATGGGGCCTGACCGCGTGCCGATGGAAGTTTTCCTGAAACGGCGTATCAAGTTTGCGACCCAGGTGCGCAGATATACCTATCATGGTGACCACCAGCTAGAGAAACCTGCGCCAGTCCAGACTACCCGCACGGCGCACTTTCGCCCAATTGCCCTCCAATTGGATGGCTCGAATATCTATTGGGTGGTGACGATCTGGCTAGGTGTGATCGGCTTGTATTTCGTGATTTGGCTGCAAAACGGCGGCGCGGAAGAGATCAGTTTCTGGCTGCGACAATTCTAGCACCCCATCTGGGACACAAGGAGAATAACGATGACTGTTTTACTGGCAATTATTGGTGCTTTAGCACTTTCTGCAATTCCCCTCGTTCTGGGCTGGCGACGGACCTACAACGAAGCACAGATGGCACGCCAGATGGGTGTCGCGCCACCCGAAAAGCGGGTTGATCTTGAGAAGATGGCGCGTCAGACGGGGACGGGTTTGGCGCTCAACCAGATTATCTTTGGCTTCCTGACCTGGGCGGGCGGTGGTTTGGTGGCTGGTTTTTCGTTGGGCATGGTACCTGCGGTTTTGTTTGGGATTGCAGGCGGCTTGATCTATGCCGGTTCACTTTCCGACCTGCGCCAGTCCTTCCGCTTACAACAAGCCAAGGATATTTTACGCGGTCTCTCTGTTGTGGAAACCCTGCTGACCCAGGGACGCACCTTGCAGGATGCCCTGGATGGGGCGGCTCGTTCAGTGGGTCCCGATGGGCGTTTGGTGCTGGAAGACCTCGTGCTTCGATTGCGCACCGCTGCAACCGATCAGGCAGCCGAAGCGGTGAAGGAATGGACGACCGCCTGGGATAACCCGGCAGTGGATATTGTTGCCACATCGCTCCTGGCATCCATTGAAGGACGCATCGAAATCTCACCCCTGATCGCCAACTTGCGTACCACATTGGGTGCGGTGGTGGAAGTGCTTTCACGGGCACGCGCTGCATCGAAGGGTATTGAGTGGCAGGCGCGTTTTCTGGCACTTTTCCCGCCGGGGGTGCTGGTGGTGATCGCAGTGATGACGCCTGAAAACGGACGGCTTTATGCCCAGAACCCAATCTATCTTTTACCTGTGTTGCTGGGATCAGGGCTTTCCTACTGGCTCTCGATGCGTATGGTGCGCAATGGCTTATCCATTGAAGCCTCGATGGGCTTGCAGTCCGGGCAGGCGGGCATGATCCAGTTGGATCGCATGGGCAAGGTTCTGTAGCCAGCTATGAAAGGCTTGCTCAAGATCACCTGCGGAGTGATCGCCCTGCCTTTTCTGTGCGGTATCCTTTTTGTGGTTGCCTATGTGGTGATCGTGGGGATCACCATCCCACAACTGCCCAAGTGGGCACAGCCAGCTGTTACCCAATGGCTTCTGGATATTCCCCAGGACAGCGATAATCACAATATTCCGAACTGGCGTGGTAGCAGCAGCGATCCAACCCGTGCTTTCTCCGGTACATGGGCAGATTATTCCGGCCCGGATGGGGAGATCATTGGTATTCCAATTCAGGGACCCTTTACCAAATGGGGACAGGAATATGAAAAGCCCCTTTTAGGCTGTGTCTACCATGATGCACATTATAGTGACCATACCGGCGTGGATTTCCCGGTGGATGTTGGCACACCGCTCTATTCGGTTTTGAGCGGCAAGATCGTCTGGGCAGGGATGAACGGCCCATGGGGACGCCTGGTGGTGATCGAGAACGGGGATTATCAGGTTTGGTTGGCACACTTTAGCGAGATCTATGTTGAAGAAGGAATGATCGTAGAACGCGGCGACGTATTGGGTCTATCCGGTGGTGATCCTTCTGATCCGGGTTCGGGTAACTCATCCGGCCCGCATTTGCATTATGGTGTCAAGAAGCGTGATGGCGAGAATTACTGGTGGGTCAATCCTGACCAGTTCTTTACCGAAGATGATTATCTTCCCTGGGGTTGTGGGGGATAGATTCTATGCCTGTTCATGTAATGGGAACGACCTTTGACGGGTTGGAGAGCATCGAATTCTTCCCCAGTCAATGGACGGACACCTTTGTCTATTCCATCTCCTGTAAGGATGGCTTGCCGCCCTGGGACTATGCACGTGCGCTGCAAACTAATATCTCAACTTTAGAGAAATACAGATGGGGAGCATCCTTGTGGATACAGATAGATTCACCTGGAAAATGGTATCTGGTGCAGGTAAAGAAAATGTTATATGGTCTTCCGATAGCATTTGCTGTGACACAAACAGGGGCTGAACCTGTGCTGAGTGATTTTTCTATGATGCCAAGACGATTTCCGAGACCCTCCCGACAAGCACCTGATGCTCCAGCCTGGCAGCCCAAGACAGTCTCTGATGATGCCTTGCACATTTTGCGCGTTCTGGCACGCATCAAGGAAGGGTATACAAAGGAAATTATGTCGCTGGCAGGGTTGGGCCGTTGGAAGACCGAAAAATACTTGAAGGAACTACAAGATAGCGGTTTTATTTTTCATGAAAAAGAGCCACCAAAGGATTGGAATCCAAAAGAGCAATACTATCCAATCTGGCGGGTCAAGCGGAAAGGGACTTCTCTGGCACTACGAAGTTGGCGAGTATCCAGTGGTGTGAAGTTTAGCGCATATAAGGAGCGGCGCAAGAATCCAAATAGCAAGCACAGGCGCACGTCGCGGCTCTTTATGGATTCGATGCGGAAATCCTGGCGTGGCACGCAGATTTGGACGGGTTGGAGCGAAGTGCAGATTCCTGGTTTGCGTACGGCACCGGATGCCTTGGCGTGGGGACGCTTTGATGGACAGGAAACCTTGTTTTGGCTGGAAGTGGAAGGGGGCGGTACTTCAGGAAAGAAGATCATGGAACGCAGCGCAAAGCGTTTTGGAAAGGCGATTTTGTATGCTCAGGAGAATGATTTGCATCTCGTCTTTGTCTTGCTTGCCAAGCCTTGGGCGGGGAAAGCTGCACGTTTAGCCTTTGTGGGGGTGCCTGAAAATGTGGCTGTTATCGTAGCAGATTGGAAAATTTTTGGAGAATTACCTGTGCCGCAGTGGGGAGAAGCTACCTTTCTATGCTAATCAGATTATCTTTTGGCAAAGAAATTAAATTCATCGAAAAACAACAACATCGTGATAAAATCTGAGTTGTAGGTGTGAAAAATCTAAATTCATCTTTCAACTAAGCTCGACTTTATCCATTTGTGATTATCCATGATGCAGAGAAGGCTCTTAGCATGATTCTCAGTGCAGAGTAAGAGAACTGCATTGAAAACGCTACTGAAAATCGCAAAATCTTTTTTGCATGTCCGTATTTCAGACAGATATTCAAAAAAGAATGCTGTAGTCAGGTTCTTCTCTGAGAAAGAAACAGTATCATGCTTTGAAATGGATAAAGTCCAGCTAAGAACCTATCCTAAAAATAGCAGGTAAGGGCGGGGTTACCCCGCCCCTACGTCCTGAAAACGAATTTTAAGATAGATACCAAAGTAATGTAGTTTACAACTATTAGACAGTTGGATTTCGGGAAAGTCATTTATTCTATAAGGTGGAGCTATTGTGATGAAAAAAAATGTCCACAAACTTTTTTTGAGTTTATATCTTATCTTGAACATTAGTCTTCTTTCAGCTTGTTTTGATTCACCTGAAATAGAGTATGCTGTGAAACATCTTCGTGATCAGACAGGAGAGCAAATTACGGAAGTTTTATCCTACGAACAATATGAAGGGCTTGATAACACCGATGGACAGGCTTCTCTTCAGGTTCAAATTGAATTACAAAGAGATTATCGAAATCAAATTATTGAACGTTTGACTACTGATGAAATATCAAGTCAAGGGGTTAGGGATAAAATTGTCGAGTTATATAAACTTTCTCCTAACGATCCAGAAGGAACTGTAAACTCAGCGTTATGTCCTTTATCTGTTGTAATCCCTGCTGGTTCGAAAGCTGTAGTTACTATAGAATGGACAGAGCGTTGGGTTGAAGGCGTGGTTAATCAAGGGGTAGAAGGTCAAGGAAAACGACTAGGAACATACTCTGTTTTTCTAGGTTACCTTGAACCTTGTAGCTTAGTTTCACAAGAAAACAAATAGTTATAACGGGGGTGAGAAATGGAATTGATAGCCAAAGATGTTACGGTTTGTCGTAATAAAAAAGTGATTTTAGATCAAGTATCGTTTCTTGCACGTTCTCAAACGTTAACTGCTGTCATTGGTCCCAACGGTGCAGGAAAGACAACTTTGATGAGAGCATTAACGGGGGAACGACCTCTAAAAGGGTCGGTCTTTATTGATGGACATGATATTTATGAAGCCCCAGAGTATTGGCTACAATATCTTGGCTATGTTCCTGTTGACAATATCCTTCATGAGCAACTTACATTAGAAAATGCTCTAATTTACATCGGTAAACTTCGTTTACCTGATATATCCCATGCTGATCTGCGAAAACGTGTTGATAAATTGCTGACGGAATTTGGTTTTCTTCCTGATGATACACGTCGGAAAAAGCAAATTCGGGTTTTGAGTAGTGGCGAGCGAAAGCGGGCTAATATTTGCTCGGAACTACTTGCTGATCCTGAAATTTTAATGTTAGATGAACCAACAAGTAATCTTGATCCTAATGCTGAGTATAACTTGATGTCTTTGTTGGCAGATTATGCTCATAAGCATCATAAGACTATTTTAGTAATTACTCATACCCTAAACACCATTGATCTGTGCGACAAAGTAATCTATATTGAGAACGGCCATGTAATAGTTAATGGGAGACCTCAGGATGTTCTTGGCGTGCTTGAAAGTAAGATAGACGAAGCAGCAGATACAACTTCTTTACTATCGAGCTTTGCTCGTTGGGCACATGTTTTCGATGAAACGAAAACAAACCCGGATCAACGAAAGGATTGTGACAGTATAGTAAGAAAAAACACATACAAACGAAATACTGTATCTCAATCCACAGGACATGTATCGTGGTGGAAGCAGTTCTCGGTTCTGTTTTCTAGGTATATGCAAGTTCGCTTAGGCGATAAAGCAAATCTCATAGGGACACTACTTGCAGGATTTAGTGGAATATTGTTTTTTGCTTTACCAGGCAATACTTTCATCAACCCTTTTGAAATAAGTGAAAGAGCACTTGCGCTTAATCAGGCGCGACAATCTGTATATGTGATTTCTTTGATTGTGACGCTACTAGGCATGATTACTGCTTATACGGAAATTTCCAAGGAGTTTAGAATATATACTCATGAGCGGCTAAAAGGTCTCTCCCCCTCAGCATATTTCTTGTCAAAATGGATCTGGTTAGTTTTCGCAGTAGGTATATTAGCTCCCGTAGTACTTCTCGCTTTTATTATTCTTATTTACAGACAACCTTTTCCTGATTTTCCAACTCCCAGAATAAATGAAACTTTTGCTTGGTGGGAAATGATTGTAAAGTTTCAATTACCAGGTTTTTTGTACGGAAAAACAGGCTGGCTTGTTTTAGCAACTATGATATTTAGTTGTATAACCTCGATCACATTAGGATTGGCAATTTCGAGTCTAGCTGGAGATAGCGGGCGAGGATACCTATATCTAAGCTTTATGGTTGTTTTTATTATTTTATTCTCGGGACTTATCCGAAACCCAAAACTTGAGAGCCTAATTGACACCCTTTCTTATTTATCGATTGGGAAATGGGCTTATGAAGGGATCGCATCAAGTCTAAATTTGTATTGCTGGTTAGATAGCTGGCGATTAGATGAGTTTAATAGTGCAGGGCACATGATTTCTATTGCGCTCTCTTTAGGCTTATTTAATTTGTTGGGAGGCTTATTGGCAATCGTTTTTCTCAATATCCGAGATCCATGGTTTCCCCCTCTCTATAACTTGCGGCACCTATTTACACAAAATTGGGTAAATGTGTTGTTTTTCTTATCAGTTGTTGTTTTTCTTTTTAGCTATACTGTATTCTTTCGAGACCTTTCATCGGGATATCATAGTCTCAACTATTGGAACAGGTCTGAATATGGAGGCTCAAACGCTTATCATTACGCTGACATTGAGCAAACAGAATCCCCCAATGCTATTATGTATTGGAGCGGAAAAATCAGTCAATCATGGTGTGAAAACCCGTAAATAACATAAATTATCGCTATCGGTAAAGAGGAGTTGTTTTTGTAACGAAGTCATGGGTAATCACCCAAATACTTCCTGTCTCGTGAAAATTATGCTAATTCGTAGCGAGAAATTAGGTGTTTGATATACAGTAATTCGGTTTCACTTGTCAGGCACATTGATTATTTAGTGAGTAGGAGAAGTATGAAGAAGCAAATGAGACAACGGACATTATATATTCTAGTCTTCTTATTAATAGTACAGGTTAGCTGTAGCTTAGGAACACCAGAGACAGATAGCGTCTCGCCTGTTATTGAACCAACTACATCAGAAGCTGCTCCCATGGTGGAGGAAGCCGCTCCCCAAAATAACGCCCCCCCCCATGGTAGTGATGATGTTTGGCAGCCGTCAACTGGTGAAGGTGTTTTATTCTATAACCTTCCTCAGGCAACTCTTACTGAGAGTACGGGGCTATTTGCTTCACCTAATCGCCCTGAATATGTGGTAAACATTATTGTTCCGGCGGGAGAGATAGTGTATGTGATGGGAAGAAATTCTACGGCGAGCCATCTGAGGGTCGTCTGGAATACTGGTGTTGGTTGGGTACCTGTTTCGTTTACAGACTATAATGCTAACAGGGAAAGAATTAAATCTCTGCCTGTTTTCCAACGTGACCCCCCTCCCTGTGCGGTTCCACTTACGACTCAATTTAGTCTCAATAGTGAATGGACAAGTGAGAATTCACAACGGCAACGAATTGCTGTTGTGGTAGATTTGTTTCGAACTCGGTATGGAGATTTTCCAACATCGTATCTCTCGCTAACTGTAAATGGGACAGCTATTGAAGAGAGTAAACGCCAAATAGTGGAAAGGGGACAATTTACTCTAAAAGATGTTGTGTTTACATTACCTGATTATATTTATCCTAATGATGTCATAGGGTACCTTTTAGAGACAAATAGTGACGAAGAACTTGCTTTTATGGCTACTTTGTTTGACATTCCCGAGGGATGTGTTTGGGATACAAACTGATGATTTTCTTTAGGAAAGCATTTACTGTGTGTGCCAATGCATAGACAATTTGCAGGCGGTAAAAATGGAACGGAAGAGGACTTCTAATACAGAAAAAAGAAAAAGAATTTATCAAACACTTTTTCTTTTGGGCATTTCAGGCATGTTCTGTATGTTTGCATTATTACCTTGGTGGTATGCAACATGGCATCCACATAACTTAATCCCTGTAGACTTACGTGAGGGGCCAGAGCTATATCAACAAACAGTTCAAGCGGCACAGAATGCGACAGTTGATGCCAGCAGGCAAATAACCAGTGTTGCACAAGTCAACCCAGTTAAAACTATAATGGTTACTGTTGCTCCAGAGCAAGTTGTCGAACCAATTCAAGGGACTCCCATCGTAATAATCAGCACGGTCTCTCAAAATGAAGAAGCGTCTCCTACTAATACATTGACAACTGAAGATTTGACTGCAACAACTACTTCGGCAAATCCAGAAGCAATAGCATTCTGTGCTTTAAGTGAAGATGAATATATTCCTGCAACTCCATCAATACTTAATGATGTTAACGATACCTTGACAGATGGAAAGATTACAGAGCAACTACTAATAGATGCTGGTGATAGTGATTTTCATAATATACAAGTCTTTCTGAATGAGGGCGGAATTCACATTACGAGTGTTTTGACAGTTTTGCCAGGGATTAATCAGGAAGTCAAGGCGCAAGGAGTATTTACTGTCCAGCAGTATAGCTTGCGAATTGTTTTAAGTTCCATTACATCTGATGGTATGGATGTTACCTCGCAGTATTGTAAATCACTACAAACACGGCTAAATACGTCATTGTATCGTTTGCTTCCTGAACGATATGTACAAGATTTTGATTTATTTGCTGGGGAAATAGTCGTATATTCTAAGATTCGGCCATAGTCATGTATATATTTCGACGAATTTTTAATATCATAATAATTTTTACAGTTTTACTAAACAGCTGTGCGATGTCCGATGTTGGGGGAGAAATAATTATAGAAACACCTCGTCCTAATAAAACAGATGCCCCGGTTAACTCTGCCATACCAACTGAAAGCCTTGAAATATCTATCCAATCTGCAAACCCAAGTAACAGTTTCGCGGTGGTTACTGTTGAACCCGTTTTACCATCTACTGACGAAGAAAAAGATATAGGAGATGTTGACATATCTACTGATGCAGATCCTGTTATCTTCTCGGGAATGGATTTTAGTCATAACCAAAAATGTGGACATGGAGATGTGGTTGCTATTGACGGGCATACTTTGCGTGCTACACCAGAATTAGTTAATGATCGCAGTAATTTTTTGGAAAAATTACCGGAAGGAACACGAGTAGATATCATTGATTGCCGCCTTTGGACGGATACGTTAGGTTTCAGCTGGTTGGCAGTGCGAACAAATACAGGAAAATTAGGTTGGCTATTAATACAAAATGATAAGTTCTATGTTACTGTTTACCCTATTGCTCAGGAAGTGCCGCATTCTGTAACGGGAATTCCGGCTGGATCTTTTGTAGCTTATGTTCCCCCTTCAGAATGTAAAGAAGGCCCTGTATCTACTGAGGCGACAGCAACTAGTATTGGGGTTGATTTGATCCCGGTTGTAGGAGATATTAAGGGACTCAACGAAGTATACACTGGTTGCGATATGGTTACTGGAGAAAGCTTGGGAAATTGGCGCTGGCTTGGGTTGCTTGGCATAGTTGGTTTGGCTGAATTGTCGCTTCTGCGTTACAGTGATGAAGCTGTGGGCGGGGTTCGTGTTGTTGATAATTTGTCTGGCAGCTTGCGTTATAGTGATGAAGTTGTAGATGCTGCTCTTAGAAATGCAGATTCGGCTAGTGATTTTTTGAAAAACTTGGATGAACTTGATGAAGCAGGTGATTTAGGTTCAGATGCTTTACGTTATTTTGATGAAGGAATCGGCCTTTCTGACGAGGCAATACAGTCTTTCGCTAAATTAGAGCAACCATGTAGCTTTACCCCAGAAACAGTAGTCATGACGTTTTCAGGTCTCCAGTCAATATCATCTATTGAAATTGGAACCCAAGTTCTAGCTTTTGATGAAGAAACAGGGCATAGTGGTTGGTTTGATGTTGTTGCTACGTCTGCCCATTTAGATCAAACATTACTTACGGTTGACATAGGATCGGAAACTATACTTACTACTCCGGAACATCCGTTTTATGTGAATGAAAGTTGGGTGCCTGCAATTGACTTGAAACCAGGGATGGTAATTTACTCCGCAGCTGGAATATTGACATCCATATTAGAAGTAACTGTTATAGAGCGCCCTACTGTTATGTATAATTTGACTGTGGAGCAAGCGCACACTTATTTTGTCGGCTCTGGATTATGGCTGGTTCATAATGCTTGCAGTACAGTTCTTCGTAGACATTTAGCTGATCCGGGCTGGGGAGAAGATATCCCATGGCAAGCACACCATATTGTTCCGGGGGAATTTGAAAAACACGGTCACCCCTTTGTGATGAAAGCGATAGACGGAGGGTGGGATATTGATGGAGCTGGCAATGGTATTGCATTGCCGAAATTAGATGAGGATGCAGCGCGGCTGGGCTTACCAGCGCATCGTGGATCTCACCCGAATTATAGTAGTCTGGTCGGGGATAGGCTGGATGATTTGAACCGGCAGGCAATTGATGAAAGTTGGAGTAACCAGAGATGTGCACAAGAGCTTCAGAAATTGGCGGATCAATTACGTCAAGAATTGTTTGGTATGTTTGGTTTCAGGTTGAATTAACTAATAAAGGTTGTTTTTATGTACTGGATATACCGTACTCGGTTTTTTGAAAAAAATGGAAATACTATTCAAGCCCAGCTTGTTGATCCAGCACCTAAAAATTTGATAAAAACCTATGGTGCTTATGGGTTTCAAGACCCTATGCAACAGCACCCGTACGGTACTAATTTGAAATTGACTTTTCAAGTTGATCCGCTTGATCCTCAATACGATAATTATTACCAAGGGGCAGGTTTCACTTTGTATTCTGAGCGTTTGGTTGCGGTCATGAACTCTTTTGGAGTGAAAGGAGAAGCTTTTCCTGCGTCTTTCGTTGATAAAGATTATAAACTTCTTAATAACCTTAGGAGTTATTTCGTTTTTCATTCGCTTGAAGGAATACAACCAGCTATGGACGAAAAAGCGTCTGGCTGGGCCGAAGATCGCGATATTGGGATTAAAAAGCTAGTTTTAGATTTTGAAAAGTTTGAGCATCGTCCTGTTTTTGTTTGCAACAACGTCTATGTTCCCTTGATGCGTGACGATTTGAAAAAAGAAATAGAAAAACAAAGTATTTCTGGCTTCAGATTTTATTCACCAGAGGATTTCAAGACAGGGAAATATGGGAACGTTTTACACTTCAATACATAAACTTCGTTTGGATTTTTTGGTGCCCTATGTATGCTCACAGAAAATTTATAGCAATAATACTGATAGCAATTTTTCTTTTTGGTTGTCAGATAATGGATGTGCCGCCTGAAGTTTTTTTGGCAACACAACAACCAACAACGATAACCACGATAGATGCAGTTGTTTCTCAGTCGCCCGGTGCAACTTATGGTGACTTGTTCACGGCAACGCCTGCTTTCACGCCTGTTCCGACAATGTTTTTCGAATCTTTGCCACGAGTTACTATTTCTGCTGATACACCTCTTTTAGCATCACCATCCCATCCCGCTTCCATAATATCGTCAACAACAGTTAAGCAAGGGGACGTTGTGCAAGTAGTTGGCACGGATGTAAACAGTGCTTGGCTACTGGTTATTTATAAAAATATGCTTGGATGGGTTCCATCTTTGTTGTCAAAAAGTGGAGCAGGTACACTTGATACCTTGATTTTAGTAGAATCTCAAACCATTAATTGCAAATCATATTACGGAGTTGTTAGTCAGCCCTCTAATAGCTGGGTGGTTGAAAATAGCAATATGGTTGTTCAAGGCTTATTGTATCTGTCCGGTGCAAGTAGAAATATTGATAATGTTGCTATCAATTTGCATATTGGTAAGGATCGCGATGTTGTTAATATCCATATTGAAAAATCTGTGTTGGATAAGGATGGTGGTCTCTTTTTATTCACCTCTTTGTTAGAAAATTTAGTGATTGGAGAAAAGATTTACTTTTCATTTGATGGAGTTGATGAAGCTACAGTTCCTTTTCAGGCATCTTACTTTAGTGATGAGTGTGGTGATCAGGTTGATTTTTCTAATGTAAATCCTTCAGGCTCTGATGTCCCACTGCAACCCATGGCCACTCGTGTAATATATATTCAGAGTACTGCGGAAGGTCCTACATCCGTCCCAAAAGAATCTTTACCTTCTGCATATCGGTGTCCTGACCTGTCCGGCGTAACTTTATATATAGGAGCCAAAGCCAAAGTATTACAAGATGTGAATATGCGATCTTACCCCAAAGTGCCTATGGACTGGGATGCAAATATTGTGACTGTTTTACATAAAAATGACAAATTAATTGTAATAGGAGGCCCCGAATGTGCACACGACGGGACATGGTGGGAAGTGAAAACCAATACAGGGAACACCGGGTGGATGCGAGAATTTTTGCCCGATAAAAGATTGCTTAAGTTGAACTGAAAATCTACAGTAATCGAGTGCTTGAAATGATCTTTCTCGGTACAGTTGTTTTATTCAAAAAAGCACCTTTGCAGGTGCTTTTTCATTTTAGTTTGGGAGAATGTATCCCCACAACTGTCCCTTGTCCAATTTTTCTTTCATTACTTCTTGCCACATAACAGGTAACTCAAGATCAAAACGGATGCCGGCATTGAGAATATTCATCTCAACAAATTCAATCTCTTTTCGCCAGGGAAGAAGTGGATGGTGTGCACCTCGTTTGGATAATTCGCTGCGTTTCTCTCTGGAAAGAGAGCGTAACTCTTTCGGGGATAAGAGTGAAAACAGTAGGGTTTCCCCGGATGTGTTATCTACACAAGAGATAGCCGCAGGATTATCCAGTACTTCAATCAAGCTAAGCTGTAATTGTCTGTCAAGCACTCTGGATGCAGCCGTACTCAACCAGGCAACAGGGTCTTCAATCGAAATACTTCCTTCAATCTGTCCACGCTTCAGGCGCAAATCTTCAATCGCCCATGCCTGGGCATTTTTACTGATTTTATCAATAGCCTTCCTCTGCCGTTCATTCCCGATACTGATCAGTCCTCCTAAGACGACCAGAGAAATAAGAATTGCGATAGCCAATATAGTTTCAGTCATATCATCCTCCAATAGAAAAGATTTAGTGTTTAGATAGCCTGTCCATGATCTCGCCGAAACGTGTCAACGCTTTAGGACGAGGGTCGATCAGGCTATTGGTTGCGAAAATGATCAACAAGCCCAACCCCAGGAAAGCTGTCCAATTCAGGGATAAGCGTTTGGGCTGAGGCTTGGGCGTGATGGGTAGTTGCGGGGTCGTCGTAGGGATAACCGCCACTGTTGCCGTTGGCGTTTTTGTCGATATTAGAGTTGGTGTCATCGTTGCCGTAGCCGACGGGGTTTCGGTAGCGGTTGCGGTCATTGACGCTGTTGATGTCCATTCAATCCTTGGCTGGGTGGTTGAGGTCCAATATGGGCGCGGCGTATTGGATGCCGTTGCCGTGAAGGTCGGGCTGGGTGTAAAGGTGTTTGTTGATGTCGCTGTGAATGTGGCTGTGGGCGTGAAGGTATAGGTCGGCGTTGGTGTATAGGTTTCCGTCGGCGTGAACGTGAAAGTGCTTGTTGCGGTTGGGCTAGGGGTGAACGTCGGCGTTGCTGTTGATGAGGCTGTATTGGTAGGTGTGTAGGTCACTGTTGGTGTAAAGGTCAATGTGGGCGTGAGCGTAGCCGTATTGGTAGGGGTAAAGGTTAGTGTGGGTGTAAAAGTCGGTGTTCTCGTTGGCGTGGAAGTTTGTGTGGGGCTGGGTGTCACGGTCGGGACAACGTAAAAAACATCCACCGAGCGGAAATGTACATGCCCGCCTGTAGCTCGCACAGACCATGTACGGCAGCCTGCGGGAACAGGGATGATGAAACTGTTGAAGCCGGCTGCGCTGTTATTTGCCTTGCGTAAGTTTGTTGTTTGTGAAGATGAGCAAGCCGATACCGTGACGCTTCCCACGCCCGTGCCCTGATACTCATAAGCCACCATCGCTTCAAAGTAGGTCACATCCCGTTCAAAGGAACCGCTTACCCTGGCTCCATTATTGATCTTCGTTACATTTTCCCAGCAGCCGCTATCGCAGGATGCCCCACCTTCGGAAGGTGGAAGGGATGTGCCGTCGCGGTGATAGAAATTTTCATAAAGTACCGAGCCTGTCCAGTCGATCTTGCCCCAATCATGCGCCTGATCGTAAGTTCTGCCCTCTACCAGCGGTGTGGCAAAACGTGGCGCTGCCTGAACCTGTTGGTCAAGCATCAGGATCAGGAAAAGTATGAAAATGGTTATGAGTGTTTTCTGTATCAGTTGTCGTTTACTCATCCAAAAACCTCCGCGCCTCACTGGACGCAATTCTTCGGAATTCAGGCAAAGGTGTTTCTGCACACCAATGGATTTCGGCAATAATGATCCGGTGTTCTTCCTGTGATTTTTCTTCAAGCAGCTTCCCGAACCAATCTGTCAGACTTGCATGCCTGTGACTTTCATCTGTCAGGTCTGCAAGCCCTGTATGGTCTTCCAGCCAGCGGATGAAAAAGTTCAATCGTTCAGCACTAAGTGCATTTGCTTTCTCCAAAATCTGTACAGCAAAAGTTGAGCTATCTTGTGTCATCATGTCATTCAACCTAATACGGTTGGATCGCTCCATTCAGGATTGCCCAGACCACCAGGCAAAAGGCAATGAGCCAGATAAGGCCAGTCAGGATCAGGTATTTTTGCATCAGAAGCCCAGCCGTTTCTTTTCCATAGCGGGTTGGTTGGAAGGCGTCAGCGTTTTTTTCTTTCCCGATGCCCCTTCGGTTTTGCCTGCCCCTTGAGCGCCGTAATACTTTTCCCGTGCTGTCTCAGGGGTAAGTAGTTCATCCAGTAGAGAATGCTGGGCTTGGGGCACCATGCCGCGCAAAGCCGCTACCGTACTCTCCTGCCAAAGCGGGGAAGCGATATAGTCCCTTGGGTGCGCTGCAATCACTTCACGGATTAAATTCTGCACAGTCACGGGATCAGGTCGGTTCGGCGGTGTTACTTCCAACAGGGTCGGCGGCTGCCACTTTTTGCCAACACGCGCCCGCAGCCAGCATTGCAGGGTCGGCAAATCAAGAGTCATCGGCCCATATCGGGCTGTGGCGTTCAGGGCAGCACGGATCGTGTCGGCATCTTCGGGGTCGGGAGAAAAGTAGGCTTGGGTGGATGTGTTGGCAAGCAGTGCCTGGACAACCGCTTCAAAACCTTCGGCGCGGCGCATCATCGAGAGAGACTGCACCAGAATGAACATACGCGCCCCGAACTTCGCCCCTTCAGAGAGCATCGCTTCCAACTTCATTCCGCCCCCGATCTCCTGGGCTTCATCCACGAAGAAATAGAAAGGGATCGGTCTGTAAGTGGTCTCGCGGCGGTAGGCAGCATCGAAGACGTTATAGAGAATGCTGGCAGTTAGGCGGGCGCTTTCACCACCCATTTGTCCACCCGGCAGGCGCATGACCACCCAGGCACGCTCCTTGATCCAGGATTCCATATCTAGAAAGTGGCTCTGGTGCATAGAGGCAAAAAGCCAGGGTGAGAGTTCCAGTGACATCACCTTGGAAAGGACAGGGGAGATGACTTCCGTAGACCAACCGCGGTTCCATTTCGATGCCCCACCACCCACATTCTGTCCCAGCAGGGCATCGAGTGCCAATGAACCGATCCGCTCCGATGGCGATAAGTAGGAAAGTGCCATATGCCGCCACTCGATATTGAACGCGGCGAATACGACGTGCATCAAGCCCATGGCTTCATCGGGGTTATTCATATTCCAAGCGTGCGCTAACCTAAAAAGACCCAGCAGCGCCGCCTGCATACGCGGTCCCCAATAGTCTTCCCAAATACGTTTTCCGAGCTGCACGATGGCATTCCCTGCCCAGGAAAAATCAGGCAGGGTCAGCAGATTGAGCGGCATGGTCTCTGGCTGGTCGGGTGTCACCACCCGTAAGCGCAGTATGGCTTTGGACCGGGCAGGTTCGGGCAGGTCATGGATGGCTTGCAGGAAACTGTCCGAGAGTGAAAGATGCGGGTCTACAAGGAAGATGCCCGGTGCGTCATCGCCCTTTTGCAATAACTCGCGCAGAATGGCGGCTGCAAAGGATGTCTTGCCGGAGCGCGTGCCGCCTGTCGCCAGCCCGTGCCCATCCGGGTCGATCCCGATCGGTATTCCCAAAGCCACGCTCCTACCAATGGGCAGAGGGGCATCGCGTAAGGCATTGGAAGGGGGTGGCGCTGGCACTTCCTGCAAGGTCTCGCGGGCAAAGATGCCGCTGCCCTCGCCCTGTTCAGGTGGGGCGATCAGGATGGCGAGTTCACTGGAAGGTAAGGTCAGGTTTTTCCCTTTGATGCTGGGCCACGCTTCAGCCTGCATGGTCTGCCAGATGCTCTCTCCAGCCAATAGAGATAGCTGTTCAGGGAGCGCACCATGCAGGCTGAAGGCAACCTTCAAGAGGGTGTTCTGGACACGCGTTTCAAGAATTTCTTTGGGGATTGAGCGCCACTGCATCCAGTCCAACATTCCAAAACCGGCTACGAGTACCAGCGTCAATCCGCTGAAGATCAAAACAAGTGCTACAGCTAAAGACGAACCCAAACCTACCAGCCCACCTCCGAGCCCGCCGATCACAACACCCAGCAGGAGAACGCCGCGCAATAGTCCCAGGCGCAAACCCCAGGGATTGGGCGCATCATTGCCTACACCCGACTCGGTTCCATAAGTGTAGGCAGACAGGGCACGCAGTTTTTCCTGTAACGCAGGGTCTTTTTCCAGAATCCAGATATGTAAACGGCTCTCTGTTTGCTCTCGTCTGGCAGCAGCGAGTAATAAACCACCCAAAGCCAGTAAGGGGTCGCTACCTTCATCCAGAATTGCGAGATTGGGGACATGAGCTTTGGTTTGAAGCGCTAAATATTCGCTTGTGCTTTTAGGAAAAGCAGGCACATCCAGCTTCTCCCAGCGGGTCTGTTGCTGGGTCATGGCTGCCCAGGCGCTGATCGTACCGTCGGCTTTGCCGGGTGGCAGGATCATGCGCACGCGCAGCCCTTCATCTGGCTCTACCAGCAATTCAAAGAGAGCCGGTTGGGGCAGTTGGCTGAGCCAGGAGGCGATGCGCTGGTGATTGCGTTCCAGAGGCAAGGGGGAGAGACGCAGTTCCCAGACTTCCCAATTCCCGGCACACAGGAGACAGCCAGAAGAGCCAGCATAGGCATAGCCGCAAATAGGACAAGACCAATTTGTCATTGGCTGCTGTCCTTTTGGAAACCGAGTGTGTTGCCTAATTTGCCCCAGAAATCAAGCCAGGTCGAGGGTAGGTTGACCTGTACGGGGAAAAGCGCACCCCGCCCACCCGAAGGCGATGCCATAAAAACACGCGGCGGCAGGCGCGAGACAGATTCTGCATGGGCGCGTGCTTCCGCTTCGGGGACGCCCATTGAGCGGAAGAAGGCGAAGGCTTCTTCGGGTCCCATGCGCCCGATCAGGGCGGTAGAGGCCATGCTCATCGAGGTCGGGTTCTTTGCCAAATCCTGTGGCAGATGGGTGATGAGTGTCACACCGATGCCGCGCTTGCGGGCACGCCTGCCAAGTTCATCGAGCAGGTCAGAGAAAGGACCGCTCCTTAGCAAACGCCAGCCTTCGTCGATGAAGATGTCCATCGGGTTTTTGCCGACCGTCACGATGTGATAGAGAAACCATGCCAGTACAGCATGGACGATATTGCGGTTTTCTTCTCTAAGTGTGGAAAGGTCGAAGTTGTACCAGTTGCCTGGTTGGAAATCCATTGAGAGTAGGGCTTTCGGGCGGTCGAAGAAACCTTCAAAGAGACCACCCTGCTGATAAGGGCGCAGGATCGCCATTGGCGTGCCAATATCAGGTGAGTTCACCGCTGCCAGCGCGTCGATCAGGTTGGCAATTGTCATACGCCTGCCGGGGAATTGTTCCCAATACTGTTGCACGGCTTCATGCAAGGCAGCCTGAATACCAGGTGTCAGGATCGCTTCCCCTGCCAGGGCTGCCAAAAGGAAACGGGCTGCCAGAAGCAGGTCGGCAGGATTTTCGCCTTCCAGCGGGTGCAACAGGCAGGTTTGCGGGTCTTCGGGTATGCCCGCAGGAATAACCTTGCCGCCGACAGCATTACACAGGACGTTATTCTCGCCTTCAGGGTCAATCGAAAGCAGGGTCCTGCCCTGTAAAAGTCGTTGCATCATGATCCAGCGCATCAGGGTGGTCTTGCCCGACCCCATCTCGCCCAGGATGAGCGTAATCGCGTGTGGTGGCGGGGGAACGTTCGGGTCTAGCCCTCGAGTAAAGGAGAAATAAACATCGCGCCCGTCTCTTTGGTGCATTCCCAGCCAAACCGAATCCTGCACGGGCATTACACGCCGTGAGGGTGGCGGGATCAGGGGCACGGCTTCGTTTGGAAAGAGCAGCGGTTCGTCGAGTTTAGGAAAGAGATCGCCGCCAGGCTGTAAATAGAGTAAAGCCCGCTCAGCGATGTAGTAGAGACGCTGCGCCAAAAGTCCGCGCGTGCGCAGGCTGGCTTCGAGCAAACGGCGAGCGGATTCGGCTTCTTCAAAGCGTTCGGGTTGCGTGAAAAGGGCTGCCAGCAGCGTACCCTTGTAGATCGGGCTGCCTAAAGTCAGCGCGGATTCGGCCTGCTCCATGGCGTGGTCGGTCATGTTTTCAGCGGCAGACGGACGTCGTCCGGTTTTCATTGCCATCGCCGTGAGCGCCCCTTCCATCAGGGTACGGCGCGCCCGCAGTCCGCTTTTCATCGCATCAGGTGGCTCACGGTGCAGCGAGAGCGAGTAGATCATTGGCAGACCGTTGTAGAAAACATCCGCCTGTAAGCGCTTCCAGGGACGCTCCATACCCGGTACGCCGCTGCCGCGTGTAGTGACAGGCAGCAGGACGGATTTAGGGAAGATTAGGTAGTCTTCACCGGTTTCGAAGGCTTCTGGCGCGACCGCCGCCTGATATTCTTTTTCTCTTTTCGGAGATGAATTGTCTTCAGCTTCCGTGTTCTTTTTCCAGGGGAAATCCATCGGTTTTACTCCAGGCTGGGGTTGAGCAGCCATTGCGCCAGGGTTTGAATATCGTCCTTGCCGAGGAAACGCATCTGGATGCCGTAGCCCATGCAGACCTGTGGCAGGCTGCTCCACCATGCCAAGCCTTCGTTGTTGGGTGGCAGAACGTATTCGATGATCGTGCGACGGATGAAGGGCAAGCCGCTTTCCTCAACCGCCAGAGACAATCCTTCAAGCAGAATTTGCAAGCCTTCAGTGGCTGGGCTTTTCCAATCCCGTATCTGCTCCTGAAACCGTTGACGCGGTAACGGATCAGGCCAGAAGATTTGCAGGAAACGCAGTGTCCAGCCCGGCTGCATACTGGTGAGTAAAGCGGCGTAGGCATCCTGCGGGCGCACTTCGGGACGATCCGGGTCGGCTTCGAGTTCGGCAAAGAGACGCTTTGAGCCGTTATGAGCGAGCAGGGCATCAAAGCCCTCGCCCACCTGCACGAAGCCTTTGCCCATTACATAGGGCCTGGTTTCGCCGATCTCAACGGGTTGGTTTTTACTCATCGTTGGAAGAAACTCTCAGGTATACCGATTTCATGCGCACGAAAGCCCGGACGCATCGGACGGTTGCCTGTTGGTTGCAAGGCGTTGTCATCAGGGCTGAAACGAAAAAGGGGCGTGATCGCAGGACGCTTGGCAGAGCGTTCCACCACTGCTGAAACTTCAGCGATCTCACGCACAATTTGTCCATATTGAGAATCGCGTTCCATGTGCACGACCAATGTCACGGCTTCTGCAAAGCTTTGGGCGATCTGTTCCTCGCCCAAACGAAGCGCATCGGGATGCGCCTGCACCACTTGCAAAAAGCGTGGCCAGACCTGTTCGGCGCTGGTGGCGTGGATCGTGAAGGCGGAATGCCCGTGTCCGGTGGCAGCAGCGCGTACCAATTCCCAGGCTTCTGCGCCGCGTGCTTCGCCAATGATCAGCCCGTGAGGGCGTGAGCGCAGGGCGGCGCGGATCAGGTCGTACATTGTGACAGGTGGCGGTCCACCTGAGACCGAAGGGCGCGTGATGGTGTAAACGATATTGCCGGTATCATCAGCATGATCGCCGCTCCAGCCGTTCAGGATGATCTCGTTGCTATCTTCGACGATAAAAAGACGGATCGCACCCGGCTGGAAGAAATTCAGCATCTCTTGCAGGATGCGCTGCCCAACAAAGGTCTTGCCTGAACCTGTCGTGCCGGAGAGAACAATGGTGCCGCCGCGTACCATCACAGCCAGAATGTAGTTCGCCGCAGCAGGTGTGAGTACACCGTAGCCTTGCGGAAAATCGAGTGGTGCAAAGGCTGGCTGTTGGACGGGTGGCAGCCTGCTCTGGCAGAGCAAACCCAGGTTCTCGCCTTTCTTGCCTGACGTGGAGCGGTAATTAGAAACACGCATCGTGATATGATCCCCATAAGGCGAGGCTGGCGGCATGATGAAATTGACGCGCACGCCTTTGCGTTTGATGCCACCTTCTGGCAGCGGCACCATCACTTGCAACATGGCGTCCGCAATCGGGTGGTCTGGTGTCGGTGCACGCTGCCCGGCACGGTCGATCATGACACGCATCGCATCCCCGATGCCTTTGGTAGCTTGGGCAACATGCTGCCAGCCTTTGCCTGTGACGTAGATGTAGATCGCACCTAAATTCACGGCGATATCCTCGACATCATCACGGGCAATGAGTTCCAATAAAGGACCGAAACCTGATAACTCACCGATCAGGCGCAAGACCATTTCTTCGGGGAGTTGGATACCGTCATTTGCCGCTTCTTGGCTGACAGCCGCAAAGACTTCTTTGACCAGGGATTCAACATCACTGGGGGAGAGTTTCTGTTTAGTCCCTTCTTCCGCTTTTCTTTCCTGCGCACGTTGGCTCAAAACTTCCAGCCAATGCTCCAGGCGTTCACTCTGAGTATCGTCCACTGTGGGGGTAAAAGACTGCCCCGCCAAATCGAAAACATCATCAAAAGCCATGCGCTACTTCCTTTTCCAGAAGGATTTCTTCTTTTGGAAATTGCCCTGAATTAGCCCTGCACGCGCAGCCCCTTCATGGATGGCAGGCACGAAGTGGGATGCAAAACCGATCAGGGCTTCGGTAAAAGGCGCCAGTTCCTCGATCTTCTTTTCCTTGTAATGCCAGACCAAAATGTCGTTGGGCTTATCGCTGTTCACGGCTTGGGCGGCGACGTGCGGATCGACGACGGGAATAATCCCGTTTGGACTGAGCGCCATTTCGATTTCATCATCCGCCAGGGCTTGCTGGAGCATCTTGTGAGCTGCCTTGAAATCTCCACCCACGACCATGTTGTAGCAAAGTTTGACACGGCTGCTGACGAATGCCATCGCATTGCTGCGTCCGGTGGATGATGCCAAGGTGCTCACCATCCGTGCGATCCAACGGCGTGTTTCCGCCAGATCGGGGATTTCCGGTTTGATGACAATCGCAATGGATTCCGCAGCTCGCAAAGCAGCGCGATGCACAGGATGGGCGGGGTTGATACCGACATCCATGATGACCACACCACCTGAAGCGACACCCGCTTCATACAGTCCTGTGATGATGCGGTTGATCAGTTCCTCGTTTTGCAGGGCTTGGTCGCCGAGATCGTCTGTGACCAGACCTGGCAGGACTTTGAGTGTCGGTAATTCTTCGACCTGCGTGAAGGCGTTCAGGTACTGTCCGCCTGCTGAAACGACAGCCATGATGTCGTCCTGTTTGCCACTTTGGGCAGCCACTCGACGGATCAAGCCGATCAGGGTGGTCTTGACTTGTTGCAGGCGCAGGTGATATTGCATCGAGCCTGCGTTCCCGTCTGCGTCGACCAGATAGGTCGTGATGCCGCTCAGGGCATACGCCACCGCCAGGTTGACCGCAATCGTGGTCTTGCCCGCCCCGCCTTTCGGGGATGTGATCGCGATTTTTCGAGCAGACATGCCAGCCTGGAGTTTCGCAGCGGTATCGCCACCCAGCACGACACGACGATAGACATCATCACCGGAGATGCCGCCGCTGTCTGCCCTGCGCAGCGTGTCGAGCAGCTTTTGCATGTCGGCTGAGTTAGGCGGGTAGGCGAAGGTTGGGACATGCGCACTGGCAGCCCAGGCAGCGATGCCGTCTTCAGCGCCCGCAACCACCAGCAGGAGTTTGCCGCGTTCAGCCGCCTTGACCAGAGACTCTGTCTGGACAGATGATTCAGGCGAGACCACTAGCAGCGCTTTGAAGTCGAAGAGATCGACATGGCTGGGCTGGAAAGCCGCCATTTGCGCCTCGACGCTGTGCCCCTGTTCATTCAGTTGGACATTGATCTGGGAAGTGATATTCCCGGCACCGATCAGGAGAATACGCATGACTTACTCTCCTAAAAGATTGTGCTCGGCTTTGAAGAGGTCTTCAAAATCCCAATAGGTGAAGCCAGTGGATGGTTCGTCTGAGCCTTCCTTGATGAGCGAGACCACCAGCAGATTGCCCTGCTGGAGCGCCAACGCCAATTCTTCACGGGCTGAGTCGGGGATCAGGAGCATCAGGCGTTCGGGTTGGGAGAAGCTCGAATAGCTGGTGCCGCCTGTGCCTGTAGCGGATTCCAGGTTGCCATCGGTGGTTTCTTCTGGGGGCAAGCCTTGGATGGAAATGACCAGCGCACCTTCGGGAAAGAGGTCTTTTGCCAGCGGGGGATAGCCGCGTTCTTCTAGGGCCTGCTTTTCCTGATCGACGGCAGTTTCTTCCGCGGAAGCAGGTTCAGGGGTAGGTCCTTGATAAACTTCATCAGGGAGCGTGAAATAATCCGGTTCGGGCGTAGCGGTCTCGATCTCCTGCGGACGCCTGGCGATCACGACCGTGATGGCAACTTTGTCGCCAGGTAGGAAGGACTGAATATCTGGCGCAAGTACATTGGCTGCATCCAACGGGAAGGGGAAGAGGCTGTTTCCCGATGTGTAGGAAGCCAGTGCCGCTGACAGGCGTGTGTCTTCTGCCGCAGGGGAAATGATTGCGTCACGCAAAATCGGCTGCCCGGCGTGAATGGGCAGGGCTGCCAGACTGCCGGACACGGAATCGCCTTCGTCTGCCGAAATGTATAAGTCTGCGTTCTCATCCAGAAAGACGGTCTTGATGACCAAGTCATTTGGACCGATCACATCGCCGATATTCAGTGAACTGGCAGCGGCGAGAATGTCCATTGTTTCGGGCTTCTGGGCGTTGCCGATTGAGAGCAAGCCGAAGAGCGCCACAAGGAATAAAACGACCGATACGCCCAGAACGGCAATGTTGATGCCACTACTCATGAAACGTTTTAACATGATGATCTCCTGATAAAAAAAGATGGGGTTATTCAGACCAGAGTGCACTCTGTCTGGCTGCATTGAGAAAGGCAGGGTTGGCACGGATCGCTGCCTCGAGCGCCTGTGTTTTTTCCTTGAAAAGCCCATACAGGCATAGGTGGACAAAATCCGACTTGGCATCCTCGCGTGCCAGGCGAACGGACTTCACAACCTGCAAGGCAGCCTGCATGGTGCTTGAAGCTGCCAGCGCTTCTGCCGCCGTGCGGGGCATCCCCGGATAAAAGCCTTGCAATAGGTCTGCGAGTGTGAGCAGGTCTTCTGCGATATTTGCTTTGGATGATGATTGCACTTTGGGTGCAATAGGAGTCTGGATACTCTGCCAGGAAATGCCCTTTTCCGCGTTGGCGAAACGCAGGAGCATGTCGGCGGGGATGTCGGGAAAGATGTCCAGCAGGGTGATCGCTTTGGGAATGCTTTCCAAATCAGCAAAGACTTCTGCCAAGAGCTGACGCGCAGGTTCTTCCAATGCGCCAATCGAGTCCACCATACTCAGGGCGACTTCCTGTAAGGCGGATGGAAAGGTCTCGCGCTGTCTTTGCCAGCGATCTCGTTTGGATTGATAACTCTCTGCCATAGCGGGGAGAATAACGGAAAAGGGGCAGGGGTACCCCCACAGGTGTACCGATATGTCGGGGGGAAAACCGATGTGTAGGGAGAAAATCTTCCCTTGCAGTACCGACATGTCGGCATTGTTGGCTGGAATATTCTTTCGTTTTTATTTTCTAGAATAGATGGATGTGGGATGTTTGGAATCTGTTTTTTTATCCCCCTGATAGTTTCAAAACAGTGTTCCGACGCGCTTTTTTCTGATTTTGGTGGGTTGATTTGCGCTATATGAGCTTTTTGTGATTGTGTCTCATGTGATGTTGACCACCCTCCTACTGCAATCGGCAACAATATACATACCGTGAAATTTTTTGTTTCTGTATAAAACACAACAATAAAACTGATTTGCAAATCAGTTTTATTGTTGTATAATGAATATGAGGTGAATCTATGCTTTCAAAGCTGCCTGCAGATATACAATCTGTTTTATTCCGAGATGCTGAGAAAAGAGATCCGGTTACAGCTCGTCGGGCGAATTTGATCCGTGTCTTATTGCGTCAGCGCTATCTTACGCGTGAAGCTTTGATAGAACGGGTTGAGTTCAAAATGGGGTATCCTTCATTCGGCAAAAAAAGTTGGGAAGATAATTTTTACAGGGATATGCGAGTGGTTAAGAAAGCGCTTCGACGTACTGGTTATGAACTGCAATACAGCCGTAAGAAAGAGCGTTCCGGATATTACTTTGCTAATGAGCCAGCACTGGGGGAAAAAGTAAAAAGGGAAATCGCTGGAGCAGTTCGTGAACTGGATGATGCACAGATAGAGATATATAAGAAAATGTCCCCTGCTCAAAAATTCTATCAATCCGCTTCCATCATTGATTTAGGGCGACAAGTCCAGAAAAGGCAGCATATCCATGAGTAAAAAAGAGTTAAGCTTCCAAGATTTTGTTGTGATGATTTTGGATGTCCTGAAGAAGTCAGGGATTGAATATATGCTTGGCGGAGCGATTGCGGTTTGGCCTTGGGGTGAACCGCGCTCCACCCAGGATGTGGACCTGGTTATTCACCTGAAAGCAGAGCAGGTTGGCAAACTATCTGCGGAGCTTGAGAAGGTAGAGATATTTCTTCCCCCGGATATCATCATGGAGAATCTTATTGATACTCGAGGCGACTTACCAATCAATGCAATTCATGGGTTTAGTGGTTATAAAGCAGAAATGTTTTTAATGCGCGAAGATGATGCTTTGCGAAAGACCGCTTTTTCACGACGTGTCAGCGTTGATTTCGGTGATGAAATCGGTCGTGTTTTTGTTCATAGCCCTGAAGATATTATTCTCTACAAGTTGATCTATTATTCCCTCAGTCAGCAAAGCAAACATATCCGCGATATCGCCTCGATCATAAAGATCAAAGGCAATGATCTTGATTATGGTTACATTCAAAAATGGGCTTTGGAAAAAGAACTGATGGATATATGGAATGACATTCGAGACGAAGTAGGATTTTAGTGTATATGGGGTTGTAGGGCGACGTCTCAAATAACGGAAATTCAACGGCAATCTAATCGGAAATTTAACGGAAATATTTTGAAAATCTGTTGAAGCCTTAAGCATTTATCTTTCCTAAGGCGGTACAGGCATTGCTTTTGGGTGCGTTTGAGTAATTGAAATTAGGCTAATTCAAATTACTCAAATTGAATCTGTGAGGCGGGTTGCTGTCATAGCAGATAATGTATGCAAAAAGAGTATGCTTTTGTATCCTTTTTACACATATACCTAACCGACATGTCGGCAAAATCCATCTTCTTTTTGCTATCACTTTTGCATACGACCGCCTTGACCCCTCCGTATCCTGCTCTATAATTAGGGCATCTATTGACGTAAGACCACACAAAAGAATTTTCCTTTTCGCTGCCCGGCAAACGCTGGGTGGTTTGCTTTCTACCTATAAGGTGAGTAAAGGTAAGGTAGAAGGGAATACTAATTGCGCAAGAATAAAAAACGGGCATTGGACTGGTCCGCCAGTCGATGCCCGTTTTTGCGCTTAAACAGTTCTTTGATTGGCTTGCGTCAAAATCCAAAACTCAATCCACATCAGGAAAGGAGACTGATATGATCCCCCGATATGTCACCCAATTAAACGCAGAGAGCTGCGACGGCCATCGCAACTCTCTTGCTAGGTTTATTCAGAACGCATGTTCTGTAAATTATTTTACTGTATTTTTTCTCAAAGGACAAGCTTTTCCACCTAATTCCCAAAACAATCCGATTCCAATTCTGTTCTCGTTCATAACCAAATTATTCGCTTTTAGCTCTTTGGGGCAAGGCGGGCTGTAGCGATGTGTGATCATGGGCCACCAGGGGATGAATCCGTCTTTTCGTATAGTCGATCAGGAGATGAACCATGAAAGACCTGGGTTGGATGCTCATTCTATTGGCACTAGCTGCCTCCCAGCCAGCCAGTTGGATCGGAAGCATGGTCCAGCACTGGCTAAAGCTGCTTGTAATTTCAGGGTAATGTCTGCTCATTGCAGGAGTACCCCTTGCGCAAAAAAACTAGAATACCGAAAGGAGATAGACGAACGATGCAAAACGATATTCTTCAACTCTCAGAAGAACTCTTGGGCGCTCATATTGGCAAGATCAACCGCCGTGGGTGGGCGACTTTCTGGTGTCCCTTTCACGGCGACGAACAGCAAGCTGGAACAACCGGTTTGCCAAACTTCGGCGTGAATGTGGATGAAGGCAATTGGAACTGCCTCCGCTGTGGCAAAAAAGGCGGTTCGATCCGCAGCCTGTATGAAGCTCTCGGTGCCGACTTCAAACCACGCGGCCCAGATTACAGTCCCGCTGTACAGAAAAAGCCGACATATCGGCAATATGAGTCTGAGGTGGATCGCCTGGATGAAGCGATCTCGGATGCCCGCCATCTGGTGGCTTCATCTCCTGCCATGCACTACCTGCGCTCACGCGGGATCACACCCTATACAGCCTTGCTCTATGGTCTAGGCTACGGGCGTAAAGATCATTATGTGTCCAAGTCAGTCCAGGAAGCGGCCATCCATTCCGCTCTTGTGCATGCCCACTTTCACAGTTGGTTTTGGGCAGGCAGTGTGGTCTATGCCGATCCACCCGTGCAGCCTACTGTCCTGAATGTGCGATACCTGCCGGATGACGTACTTCCGCCCAAAGCGCGTCCCTTCAAGATCAGGAAAAATCACCGCACATGGGGAGATCGTCTTGTTCCCTTGGGTGCCTGGCGGATCAAGCCCCAGACGAGGACGATCATTGTAGTGGAGGGGCTTTTCGATATGCTCGCCGGAGCGCAAGTCACAGCAGCCCTCTACCCGCAAGTGGTGGTGGTCTACACCAACGGCTCAAATCCGTCCTTCCATGTGGCGAAGTGGTTTGAGGAACATCCCCAATATGAATATGTCCTGATCCCAGACCCCGATAAAGCGGGTGGAGACTGGTTAGCCCAGGTCTCCGGTGCAATTCAGGCAGGCGGGGGTTCATGGTGTAGTTTCCAGGTTCCTGAAGGTTTTGGTGATCCGGATGAGGCTTTTCTGGGCGGCTGGCTGCCCGAAATTTTCTAAGGAGAAACGAGATGAATGCAGAAAATGAGCTGACCCATACGACAAGGGTGTCCTTCATGTCCTGGCAATTCCTATGGCTTAGGCTGTGGCGATTCGCGGTCACGAGTGTCATGCTCTTCTGTATCTACTATCTCTTCGCCCTGTGGGGTGTGATCCTGCTTGTGATCCTGACCTGGCGTCAGGTACGGAAGGTTTTGCGCTGGGAAGCGCAACGCAGACCCTAATCTCAATTTGGCCCTATTCAATCAGGCGGAGTGCTTTCCTGCGCTCCGCCTTTTTCTTTTTCAAGGAGTGCCTATGTCCTAAAAAACACCGCTCGAAACGAAGAGACAATTCCTAACCTATTTACAAAACAAGGAGCTAATTATGGCAAAGCAAATCAACAAACTGATCTTCGCAGGTAACCTCGGAAAAGACCCTGAAATGCGCTACGTTCCATCTGGTAAGCCGGTCACCGAATTTACGGTTGCCTCACATGATCAATTCACGAACGGGCAAGGGGAACGAGTAAAGATCACCACCTGGTACAAGTGCACTGCCTGGGGCAAGAAGGCGGAACTAATCAACCAGTATTTCCACAAGGGTGATCCGATCATGATCGAAGGCAAACTCAAGCCTGATCCGCAAACAGGTCGCCCCGAAATCTGGACGCAGCAGGATGGTTCCCCCGCCGCAGACTATGAGGTCACGGTCTTGGAGTTCTACTTCTTACCGAAGGGCGACCGTAACGAAACTTCATAAATCAGACATTTCAATTCAAACGGGCAGAAAATATTTCCACCTTCTGCCCGTTTACTATTTCATAGGAACAACCAGATGAATATTCTGTATCCAATCCGGGGGCCACCGCAGGAAAACTTCTATCCGTTCAATCCAAATAACTTCAATCATTCGATACGACAGGCGCACCGAGAGGTGCGCCTGTTTGACTTTAAGGAGAGTCGATCATGGAAAAGACTGTTGAGTTCAAAATTCGCATACCTCAGGCAGATCGCTGGGAAGACACCCCTGTCTATCTCTCAAAGACCTTGTCTGGCACGAAAGACGAGATCGCACAGGAAGCGCAGGAAATTGCCGAAGGGATCGCCTTCAGCCAATCCAGTGATGTGCGCTGGAATTACGAAGGCAGCACTCAGGGGCACTATGTCGATGAAATCTTCCCTGAGAAAGAAATGGCATCCACAAAAAGCCTGGGGAGCCTGATGACTTCCTCGACAAGTGGCTCGGGGGTTGCCATCTGAGCAAGCCCATATTTCAAATCATCGAAAAGGGGGCATACAAAATCAGATGCAGGTGCTACCGGCAAGTTTTGCTTGGTACCTGCATATTTCAACCAAACCCAAAGCTGGTACCTTGCTGGCTTCCCTACTAATCAGCCCTGTGGAGAAAAACCTTCACAGGGCTTTTTTCGTGCCAAGGCACAAGGAGAATAACCATGACTACTACGAATAACCCCGCTCTTGTAAACGAAGAAGAATTTGAAGCTGCCGTGGAAGCAGTCTCTGCCAATGATGGCTGGCTGATCGGTACAGATGGGATCGTCGACCCAGATGGCAATATCATCATCCTTGTTACCGATGATGATGCCTCTAATACATCTGAGGCCGGGCATGGCTTGATCGAATGGCTGGCCCTGTGCGGGGTGGTGGCGACTGGCGTCATAACCGTCTTCCGCATCGTTGCCCCCGCTTTCATCGCAGCTTTCCAGACGCATATTGTCAATGCGTTGCCGTGAGCGGCGTAAAGTTCGCCTTAAATAGCACGAGCCACCAGGGTGAGGGGGGCACCCTAGTGGCCGCACAAGAATAATAGCTCAAATGTTCTGTTCTGTCAAGCAGCTCCCTGTCCAATTCGGGCAGGGAGTTTTTCTATAGGAGAAAAAAGATGTTTCCAACTTTGTACCCCACCGTTTCCAAACTGAATACCTTGCCCATACGAGAAACACCCGCTTACCGCGTGAGCGCCGACGCCGTATCTTGCAGTATGTCTGAATTGCTGGCAGCGGTGATCGGTGGTACGCAGCAGATCGAAATCGCGGATGCTCTGCTGGCTCGTTTCAGCGGCGACTTACAGCGCATCTATCACGCACCAACGCGGCAGATCGCCTCGATCCACGGGCTGGGCGAAAGCACAGCGGTCAGGCTCAAGGCTGCCCTGGCACTAGGCTTACGCCTTTGTGAACCAGGGGAAAAACGCCCTGTGATCAACTCACCGGCAGATGCCGCTGCACTGGTACAGCACGAGATGAGCCTGCTCGAGCAGGAATACCTGAAGGTGATCGTCCTGAACACCCGTAATCATGTGCTGGATATCGTTGAGGCTTATCACGGCTCTGTGAATGCCAGTCAGGTACGGATCGCTGAATTACTCAGACCTGCCGTGCAGCGTAATGCCCCTGCGATCATTCTATGCCATAACCATCCCTCGGGTGACCCGACGCCAAGTCCACAAGATATTGCCCTGACCCGTTCAACGATCGAGGCAGGCAAGCTGATGGACATCACTGTCCTTGATCATCTGGTGATCGGCAAAGGCAGCTATGTCTCACTCAAAGAAAAGAAGCTGGGCTTCTAGGGAGAAACGATGACTGAAAAACTCTATCTGCACCTTTATCACGGGCGGAAAGACCCCGCCGAAGACTTGGATGATTGGGGTAGCGAAGGCCCTACTTTCGGTCCTTACGCGAGCATCCAGATCACCTACAGTGCCCATATCAAGATGCACGAAGCAGATGGCTTCGATGATCTTTCATGGCATGAAGACCTGGTCTATTACGACGGTGTCTACTACGGCGATCTGTCCATTACGACCGAACCGCCCTCTCCCCCGACCCCGTACGAACACAACTTATCCCTTCAACCTGAAAAGGAGCCAACCCCATGACCACCACCCTGACCATCCACCGTACCGACCTGCGCAGCGCCGTCAGTTATATTCTGCCAGCCATTTCCCAAAGTGTTTTGCCTGTCCTCAAGCATCTGGAGATGCGTCTTGATCCTGAGCAGAACCAGATCGAACTGAATGCTACCGACATCGAAATCCGCATGGGCGTTTCATTACCAGCCCAGATAGAAATCAACGGCGAAGTCACTTTGCAATGCCTGATTCCCGCCCAGACTTTTGCAGATATCCTTGGAATGCTGGAAGGTGAACAGGTACGTTTGGAGATCACGGATTACGAACTCCTGATCCACACGGGTGGTTCCAAAACCCGTTTGAGCCTGTCTACCGAAGATAGCTTCCCGCCTGAATTCTCCCTGGCAACGAATGCCAGCCTGCTTTCGCTCTCTACGCAGGAATTCAGGCAGGCATTGGGACGGGTGATCTCCGCTGCCAGCACAGACTATTCCCGCCCGGTTCTCAACACCATCTGCTTTGACCTGAAAGGCAGTGACCTGCGATTGGTAGCCGCCGATGGTTTCCGGCTGGCAGTAGACCTGGTTTCTGTGGAAAGCGCAGTCGAGGAAGAAAGCACCTACCTGATCCTATTGAAATCGGCACAAAAGCTGCTGCGCAGTCTGCCGCAAGAGGATGAACCCCTTTCCATTCAAGCAGATGAAGGACGGATGCTCTTCCGCTGGAGCGAGCATCGTTTCTGGGCGTCCCGGATAGAAGGCACTTTCCCGGATTGGCGGCAGATCGTCTATGACGCAGATGGTCATTCGCTCCCCGGTGATGCCAGACCCTTCTCCCGTGAAGCGCTGGAGATGGCAGTCAAGCGGGCGGAGATCTTCGCTCGCGATGGTGCTGCGCACCTGATCCACTTCACGCCCAGTGATACGGGCATGCGGGTTTCCGGTAAGAGTGCTGAGAGCGGACAAAGCGAGGAAGAAATCGATTGCGCCATCCATTTGCCCTTCAACCTGAACGGGCTCTACCTGCTGCAAGCGCTTTCGGGGATGTCGCGAGAATTTCCACACCTGCACCTGACAGGCAGCAATAAGCCGGTGATCTTTGCAGAAGATGATTATGCCTATGTGATCATGCCGATGGCTTTCGTGGAAGAAAGGGTGCCGGTGGAGCAGGCAGTCGAAGCTGTGCCTGTTTAGGGAATTAAACACGAAGGCCACGAAGGTACACGACGAAAATATTAAAAAGAGAGCGGAAGGTCTTCAAGCCTTCCGCTCTTTGCTATTCAAGGAGAAACGATGAATACAACAAATTACACACTCCGCCCTGTGAGTACCCGCTTGCGTGGGCGCTTATTACCGCTGGTGCAGGCCAATGGACGCTGGAGCGCGATCGAGATCAGGGTCCTGCCGCAAGCAGGTACTGAAGATTGCACAGGCTGGGGCCTATTCCCTGTGCTTGATGATGACCAATTGGGCGCTTGCGAGCTGCTCACCCCGGATGAACGTGTGGCAGCAGCAGCGCTGGATGCCCTGCATGGAGATGAATGATGAATACCTTCTACTTTCCTGAAGATCAGGAACTGCTCTTTGGCAGTGCCAGGCAAAAAGCGGCAGACAACCTTTCTGCCTTGCGGATGCTGAAAGAAAAGAATGGATTACCTGCCAACCCCGAGCAGCAGCGTATTCTGGTGCGCTACACGGGTTGGGGTGACACAGCCGTTTATAACCATGCCGCCGACGAACTGGAAGGGATACTTGAAAATGTAGAACTGGATGCCCTGAAAGCCAGTATGCTGAACGCCCACTACACCAGCCTGGAAATCATTCGTGCGATCTGGCAAGGGGTGACACAGGTCTTTGCAGATGATTTAGCGGGAATACGAGTACTTGACCCCTCTGCCGGGATCGGGCATTTCCGCAGCCTGGAACCGTTTAGCTGGCGCGAGAAATCCAATTGGTTGGAAATCGAACTTGAACCGCTCACAGCCCAAATCCTGAACCTGCTGCACCCGAATACTGAACGCAGTGCGGTCTATGTAGGCGGCTTTGAAACTGCTCCTGTGCAGGCAGATCAATTTGATCTAGTGATCTCCAACGTTCCTTTCGGGGATTATCCGGTGGTGGACGCAACGTTCAAGGAAAAGCGCCTGAAAGCCAGCGTCCACGATTATTTCCTGTGCAAAGCTATCGAGGTTACTGCTCCCGGTGGCTTGGTGGCGATCATCACCAGCCGCTACACCCTGGACAAGAAAGACAGTTTTGTACGGCGCTGGGTTGCCAGACGCGCCGACCTGTTGGCTGCGGTACGTTTGCCTGAAAACACCTTCCAGCAGAACGCAGGCACGCAGGTCGTGACGGATGTACTCTTCCTGCGCAAACATGAGAATGCTCTGGCAGAAGATGCGCCCTTACCTGCCTGGGTGGATGTGGTGGAGATGCCGCTCGAGAATAAAGAGGGCGAGACGCACAGCATCCCCATGAACAGCTACTATGCGGAGCATCCTGACCATGCGCTGGGGAATGCTTGCCTGATACGCGGGATGTATGCGCCCAACGAGTACAGCCTAAAGGCGGAAGGGGATGTAGATGTCGCCACAATCTTGGCAGAAACCTTGAAAGCTGTCTTGCCTGAAAATCTGATCGGCTCGACTGCTCGCGAAGAAAATCCCGAGATTGCGTTGAAAGTTGATACCCATATCATCCCGATCCCTGAGAGCACCCGACCCCGTGAGCGCAAGCAGTTGGAAGCCTTGCGAGAACTCTACGATCTGGCTCGTGACCTGCTTGAGAGTGAGATCGACGGACACGGACAGGTGGAAGAACTTCGCCGCCAGCTGAACGAAAGCTACGATCATTATCTGCTCTACTACGGGTCTCTATCAGGCAAGCACACTTTGAAGTTACTTAAGAACAATCCTGCCCTGCCTTTCCTACGGGCATTGGAAGTGGACACAGGGATTGGAATGCCGCGCAAGGCGGAAATCTTTAGCCAGAGCACCGTGCGTGCCCAGCGGGTTCTGCCCACTGCGCCAAGCGCCAAGGATGCGCTGCTCCTGAGCCTGGATCAGTTCGGACAGATCGACCTCGACTTCATCTGTGAAGCAACAGAACTGGAAGTAACCCAGGTCTTGGAAGAACTGAAAGGCTTG
>CAZASG010000026.1:0-50701 GCA_964487745.1 uncultured Anaerolineaceae bacterium
AAGGTGATGAAAGGCAGCCTGCAACGCGCCCGCGTGCCAACCCCATTCATAACGACGACGACGCAACCCAACCATGAAAGGCTCGGCAGCTTCGCGCCCCCAAAGCCAGCCCGACCACAGCGCGGAAAGAGTCCAGAATGCCTGGTTCGGACGCGGGATAGCAGTGATGGCGGCGTTGAGCTTGGGGAGATCGGGGCTTTCAGCGAGGTCTTTGAGCTTTCCTTCAAAGAGACAGATACCGCCGCTCTCGGGCGGACAGGCGGGAAAAATCGTGAGGGGTGTGGGGGCGGCGTAATTCGTCCAGAGGATGATGGCATCTTCAAGTGTTTTCCAGAGATTGTGTTCGTAGAACTGCCCAGGCACGATCAACTGTTTTGGGCGCGGACGCTCGACAGGATGTGGATAAAGGGTATTCGCGCGGTCAAAAACCGTTAGCAACAGGGCTTCGAGGGCACGTTGGCGGGGCGCTGTCAGCGTCAACCTGTCGAGGCGGTTGACGAGTGTCGTCAGCACATAAAGCGCACGTGGCAAATAGGCATGCACGGCTTCTTCGGCATATTCACGGTCGGGGTCGTTAAGCGGGGCAACCCGCTCCAGCACGCGCGCACGGTGGAGCTTGTCACTCGCCAGAAGTTCAGAAGCACGTTCAGCATCTTTCAGCGTCGTCGGGCGCTCACCTGAATCGCCGCAGTGTGGGCAGGTGTATTGACGAGCAAAAGGCACATCCGCGTCCTTGCGCCACAAAAAAGCATCCACAGAGAGTGTCCGCTTGCAGTTATCGCACTCACTTTCGTAAAGACTTTTCAGATGGGTTTCAAGGCGCTCATCCCCTTTGCGCGAGGCAGCCAATTCAGCCAATGCCGCATTAAAATCAGATTCGGATGGAGGCTCAGCCGCCATCTCCAGCAAAAAACGAGTGATGGGATTATTCGCCGCAACCAGCATCCGTGCCCCGCTTCGCGCCAGACGAAGGGCTTGCTGAGGAGAACCCCCAAATGGATCAAGCACCCAGGCGTTTTCCGCTAAATTTCCTTCGAGCCAGGTGGTACAAACCCCCTCCTCGAGAGGCGGCAAGAAGCGCGCCAGCGGCGAAGTGGCTTGACTTTGCACCCCGGGGATATAAGGTTGCTCGTTCATCGTAGAATCAGTATACCCGCCCCCTGTGAAAATGCAAATGTGGACAAAAAGAATGACAGCCACTTTCAAAATGACTGTCATTAATATGTTTCTAGAGCCTTCCCCGCTTTTTCATGTGCTCTTCCAAAATCTCCGCATAAGCAAAGATGGCGGGAACACCGCCCGAGTGCAGCATGAGTATATTTTTCCCGGCACCCCAGTGCCCCTTGGCATGATGGTCAAGGAAGCCTGAAAAGACCTTCCCCGAATAAACGGGATCAAGCAAAATGCCCTCGGCAGTTGCCATCTTCAGGATCGCATCCAGCCCGGCTTCGGTGGGATCGGCGTACTCTTTGCCAATGAATTCATCGTAGAGATGGAATTGCCCGCGCGGGCGGGCAGAATCAACATCCAGCAATTCGCAGAGAGCGTCCCACCATTTGTCAAGATTGGCAAAACATTTATCGAGGCTGCGGTTGACGCTAATGCCGAAAAAGGGCATCTCAAAACCTGCTTCACGGAAAGTAAGCAGCATGGCAGTGAAGATGCCCCCTGTCCCAAAGGGGAGATAGACCGCGTCGGGCGTGATCTCCTGCGCCTTGAGTTGCTCGAGGGTTTCCAACGCACCGCTGATATAACCAAGCGAACTATGCGGCGTTGTTCCGCTGACTGGAATATAATGCGGTTTGCGCCCTTCAGCTTCGAGTTCTTTTACCAGATTCAGAGCATGTTCTTCCAGATCCCAATGATCTTCAGTGTGGATCATTTCCACGCGGGCACCCATCAGGTAGACGGTTAGCAGATTCCCTTGAATGGCGTGCCATTGATCGTGGCTGAGTACCACAGCCACGTCGAGCCCGAGGCGGCGCGCGGCAGCAGTCGTCAGACGGGCATGGTTGGACTGCGCGCTTCCGCATGTGACGAGAATATCCGCACCTTTGGCTTTTGCCTGGGCAATCTCATATTCCAGTTTGCGGGGCTTATCGCCACCAAGAGCGAGATCGGTCAGATCATCTCGCTTGAGATAAAAGTTCACATCCAAATCGGCGCTGAGATGCGGCAAATGCTGGAGCGGGGTGGGGGTGCGTGTCAGGTCTTCTTTGGGATAACGTTGCAGGGCGTTTTGAATACTCATTGTTTTCCTTGGTCATAGTGCGTCGCACCAGCTTCGACAGGCTAATTCCATTCGATATTGGCGCGACGCACCCTCGTTCTATTTGGCTTTCAAGATCAAAGCTTCATTCGGCAACAACATAAACTCGTTACCAGCGATCTCGCCTTCTCGTTTTTCAGAGAAGAAGACATCCCAAGAAGCGGCAGGCAATATTACTGCCTGACCTTTATGGGAGAAGTTCAAAGCAACCAAGATCTGCTCGCCATCATTTTCTCGCAAATAGACAAAGACTTCGCTTGGGGTATCTGCAAGGGCTTTGAAACTGCCGCGTCGCAAGGTCTCATTTTCCTTGCGCAGGGCGATCAGTTTACGCGTGAAATTGAAAAGTGAATTTTCATCTTTTTGTTGCGTGGCAACATTGCGCGCCTTGTGATTGGGATGTACCTTGAGCCAGGGCTTGGCGCTGGAGAAGCCCGCGTTTTGAGTATCGTCCCACTGCATGGGCGAGCGGCAACCATCGCGCCCCTTGTGGAAGGGCCAATATTTTTTACCGGGCGGGTCCATGAGTTCGCTGCGCTTTAGCGACACATCGCGCATCCCGATCTCTTCACCGTAGTAGAGGAAAGGTGTTCCGCGCATGGTCAGCAGGAGCGCCATCATCACTTTGGTACGAGCATCGTCTTCGCCTTTGCCATGACGCGTAGCGGGACGTGGGACATCGTGATTGCTGAGCACATAATTGGGCCAAAGCCCTGTTTCTTCGGCAAGCTCTTCCCAATCGTGGATGGTTTTGAGCAATTTATCAGGACGGTATTTGCTCCACAAAAAAGCGAAATCGAAAGCCGCGTGCAGGCGTTTCTCACCGTTGTAGCGTAATATCTTCTCACGGGTAGCGAAAAAGGTCTCTCCGACAGCATAGCGCTCGGGATATTCATCGAGCATGGCACGCATTTCTTCGAGCACGCCTTCCATTTCAGGACCATCAATATCGTAGATATGATCCTGGCGTTCAAAGGCGCGGCGCCCCCACTTTTTCGGGTTATCACGCAATTGATCGTCCTTGAAATAGACGTTGAAAACATCCAGACGGAAACCATCCGCGCCGCGTTCGAGCCAGAAGCGCACCACGTCCATTTGGGCTTTGCGCACATCGGGGTTGCGCCAGTTCACATCGGGCTGCTCTTTCAGGAACATGTGATAGTAGTACTGACCGCGTTCCTCGTGCCATGTCCAGGCTTTGCCGCCAAAGACCGCCTGCCAATTATTGGGAATCTCATCCTGCCAGATGTACCAGTCTGCTTTGGGATTGGTGCGGTTAGCGGAAGATTCTCGGAACCAGGCATGCTGATCGGAGGTGTGATTCAAGACGAGGTCGAGGACGATACGGATCCCGCGTTTGTGGCTTGCTTCCACTAAAGTATCAAAATCTGCCAGTGAGCCAAAGCGTGGGTCCACATCCACATGGTCGCTGATATCGTACCCAAAATCGGCATCCGGGGTTGGATAGAAGGGAGAGAGCCAAAGGGCATCTACCCCCAGATCGGCCAGGTAGTCGAGTTTGGCTGTGATCCCCGCCAAGTCTCCAAGTCCGTTACCGGTTGTGTCATTGAATGAGCGTGGATAGATCTGATAGATCACCCCATCACGCCACCAGAGAAAATCTTTCATCTTTTTTCCTCGTAATCTAGTTTGAGTTTTGGCAAGTATAACATTTTCGCAAGGGCTCTATTACCTTTTAGAAATGCAAGCTCTCCTGTTAAAAGATAGGAGAAAAGAGTGATACAATCCATAAAAATCACAAAATTCTTAGAGAAATTATGGCGCCATCAAGAGAAAAAATCCTCCTCATCGAAAACGACCCCAATATCAGCGATGTGATCGCAAGGCAGGCTCTCAAACCCGCAGGATATCAGGTTAAGCTCGTTTCCGATGCCAATCAGGCAGTACAGGAGGCTATTAATCTTTCTCCTGATATGGTTATTTTGAACTTAGATCTGGTGGGGATCAGTGGTAAAGATCTGCTGGCGGGCTTACATGCCCAAAACCCTGAAATTCCTATTATTGTTTTGGCAGAAAAAGACGAAGAGCAAGACGTGTTGCAAGCTTTAAGATTGGGCGCATCGGACTATTTATTTTCACCCCTGCGCGAAGCAGAGATCGTTGCCGCTGTAGATCGTGGACTAAAACAGGTACGCAGCATTAAAGAACGTCTTCAACTGGGACAACGTTTGAAGGCGACCAATGTGGAGCTAAAGCAAAAGGTCCATGAATTGAAGACCATCCTCTCGATCGGGAAAGCCGTCATCTCAATAACCGATCAACGCATCCTTTTCGACAAGATCGTTGAAGGTGCCATCCGGATTTCCGGAGCCGATATCGGCTGGCTGATGTTACGAGATGAATCCAACAATTCTTCGTATCTGCTCACATCACAACACAAGCTGCCAAAAAACTGGGCAAAGAAGATGCATCAACCTCTCGACGACGGGGTCAGCTCTCTTGTTGCACTCTCGGGTGAGACCTTGGCCATCCACGGACAGCCTTTGCAACGTTTCAAAATTTCGGCGTTGGGAAAAGCCGCCATTGTTATCCCGATCAAAGCCAAGAATGAAGTGATCGGCTTATTGATCATGGTGCGCAAAAAAGAGAAGCCCTTCAATAACGGGGCACAATCCCTTCTTGAAGCTGTGGGCGATTATGCCTCGATCTCGCTGGTCAACGAACGACTCTTCCGCGCGCTGAGACAAAGCGCCGAGGCATCCTTTGCAAGTGAAAAGCGCCAGAATATGATTCTGGAATCATTGCAATCCACGCTACGTGAAGAGCTAAAAGCCGTCTTCTTTTCTTTAGATATTCTTGCTGAAGAAAAATTAGGGGAACTGAACGAAGAACAAGAACAGGCGTTGACAACAGCGCAATCTGCTCTGAAACGTCTTTCAGAAAAAGCGGAAAAAACTTTCCCCGCATCCTAATATCCAAAATGCCCGATCTTATCCTCCTCGCCCTTGATGAATCACCCACGCTTCAACTTTTGTCGCGTGCGATACATGCTGTTGGCTATACAACAGCGGTAGCGCATGATCGAGCAGGAGTGAATAAGGTCATCCAGGAGAGTCATCCTGCCTTGCTTCTTCTAAGCGCCAGCCTGAATGGGGAAAAAGGCACACAGGTAGCGGGAGAGTTGCTGGACAAACACCCCACGATCCCAATTATCTTTCTGGCAACAGAAAAATCACCTGAGATGACCCGCGAGGCATTAAGGGCAGGAATCAGCGCCTATCTCGAACCACCGCTAAAAACAGACGAGATCATTGATGCCGTCAAAAGCAGCCTGGCACGCGCCCAACGTACCGGCGATTGGCTGCGCAGAGAAGTTAAGCAAACCACAACTTCTCTCGAAAAGCGTATCAGCGAACTGGAAATTCTGCTTGCCATTGGGCGAGATATTACCAGCAGCCTCGAAATCGATAGCGTACTCAACAACGTTGTTAGTGCCGCTGTTCAATTAACCAACGCTGAGGAGGGTAGCCTGCTCCTGCTCGATAAAGAGAGTAATGAACTCTACATGCGCGCAGGACATAATTTCGAAAAAGGTTTCATGGATTCCTTCCGGCTGCCTCTGCAAGATACCCTTGCCGGGCAAGTGATCGAAACCGGTGAGCCTGTCACTTTTAACAAAGACTCCCTCCATAAAATTCAAACTGCCTACCTTATTCAGGCGTTGATCTATGTTCCCTTGAAACTCAAGGATCGTATTATTGGTGTATTAGGCGTGGATAATCGCACCTATCAACTTCCCTTCAGCAAACGGGACACATTGTTGCTCTCCATCCTTGCCGATTATGCTGCAGTCGCCATTGAGAATGCCAATCTTTATCAGGCATCGGATACCGAGCGTTCTAAATTCGAAGCCGTTCTCTCCAATATGGATGATGCCCTGCTCATCCTCGATGAACAGGAACGGATCGAACTCATCAACGAGACGATGTCATCTGCGCTCAACGTACAGGCAGAAGATGTTCACGACAAGGTGATCACAGAAGTTATCACCCAAAGCGATGTTCTAAATCTTCTCCGTCGGAAAGATGAAGAGTCACTTCTCTATCATGAAGTCAATTTAGATGATGATCGTGTTTTCAGTGCTCAATACACGCCCATCGAGGGCGTTGGGGCAGCGATAACCATGCAAGATATTTCCTATCTTAAGGAGCTAAATCGTCTTAAGGATGATTTTGTGCATACGGTCTCACACGATCTGCGTTCCCCGCTCACCGCTGTTTTAGGGTATACAGAATTGCTCGAGCGCGTTGGCTCACTAACGGATCAACAAGCGGTATTTGTTGATCGCATTCAGGGAAGCGTAAAAGATATCACAGCGCTGATCGACGACCTGCTTGATCTTGGACGTATTGAAGCAGGCTTTGATATGCACCGTGAATCGATCCGCCTTGATAGCATTTTGCGCTATACGCTCAGCAACCTTGAGAATTCCTACAAGAAGAAAAATTTGGTCGTCGAGTTAGATGTTGCCTCCGAGCTACCATCCATGCATGGCAACCCCATGCGGCTCAGGCAAATGTTTGATAACCTGCTCAGCAACGCGATCAAATACACCCCCGATGGAAAAAAGATCTTCCTGAATCTTCATCAAACCAGCCAGGAACTGGTCTTTGAAGTAAAGGATCAGGGACCGGGGATCCCGCTCGAGGATCAGCCGCATATTTTCGATAAGTTCTACCGCGCCACAAACGTTGTCTCGAACGAAGCGGGCTCAGGTCTTGGGCTTGCTATCGTTAAAACAATAGTGGAGAACCACCAGGGGCGTATCTGGGTCCACTCAAAACTGGGTGAAGGGGCAACCTTTACTGTAGTATTACCCTCCTAAAAAACAAAGAAATTTCTCCCTTAAACCAATGCCTCCGCGCAGATTTTAATCCGTGCGGAGGCTTTCGCCAAAGGAGGAGACTATGAGGAGCATCTTATAGATGGTGGTTATGTCTCCACCAGTATCTTACCTTATTGTGCCAACAGGCACAAAGTCGAAGGTCACGACCATTTAGTGACTATATTCACAAAGCTGCGGATATGTTCGACAATTTCTGTGAAATCTTGATAGTCTTTTACCCTCAGCAATGGATGCGGATTCCCGGTAATCATTTTCGAGACCGCCCTATTTGCATCGTGCAGGCATAAAACAGGCTTTCCCATATTCAAGGCATAGCCGATCTCATAGCCAACGCCGTGTGAAGGAACACTGATCTCAGCGAGCAGAATATCACTGGACAGAATCCAGTTCACGTCACGTGTGTATATGTCGTTCGGGTCAGCCACCCGTTCAAGATCGACGATCCCGCTCTCGGCAAGATGCGCGGTCGGGACCTCGTATCCTTCATCCGCTAAAAAGCGTGTAATGGCTTGATAAGTCTTTTCGTATTCACGTCCCCCGGTTACAGAGCAGGCAAAATATATTTTCATTAGTCGTCCAATAACGAGGCAAGTAGCGCGCTGCGCTCATCGCGGCGGCTGTTATCGACAATATCACCGCCTGTGCGAAAGCTTTCCAATTCGGTGCTGAAGCGCATCCATTTATCGACGAGGATGACAAGATGCGGCGTCTTATCTTTAAAGAAGAAGGGAGAGAGAAAGAGACGTAGAACCGAACGTGACAGCGGGAGATCTTTCAATACGATCACAATGGTGGTTTTTGCCATGAGCGGTGCCATTTGCTCACGCAGCCATCCCGAGAGTGTGGAGGGTGGAAAAAGCACCTGCATTTCAGCTGTGGTTGTTTTGAGAAAACGTTTATAAGAAATATTCAATTTGAAAAAAGGCGTTGCAAGGCGTAAATATTTTGGATATGCGCGAACGTAGGCAGATCTGCGCGTTGCGTAAAGAAAGAGGGTCAAAAGAAAAGCTGCACCAGCGCTAAGAAGTGAGAGGGTATCCAACCAATCATTGCCACCTTTATTTGGTTGAATAATGGGTAAAAACCACCAAAAGACGACGAGCATGATACTCAACACAAAGGTGGCAGGATACCAGCGCTTGAGTGTATGCTCATAGATCAGTAGTGAGTGGCGTTCACCTGCTTTTGCCATATTCTTCTCCTTTCAAAAAAAAGATGCAACGCTTATAACACGTTGCATCTTCGAAAGTTATTTTTCTTCTTCCGTGATACCCAGTTGAGCGCTTAGCTCGTTGATCTTTTTCTCAAGATGTTCGCCACGCAAGCTAAAGGTGAGATCGCCCCGCGTGCGCTCGATGATACTGCGGGCAATATCTGTTTGGCGGCGGAGACCGTGCGTAATCGCATCGGGGTAATCCATCGTGACAAGGATGGCGTAGATCTCCTCCATATGACCGAGCAGGCGTTCGGTCTCTTCAGAGTAGCCATGCCGCAATTCATCCAATGTACGGCGGCGCAGTTCACCGACCACTTCTGCCAGCCCTTTGAGATAGGTTGCATGGGGTACATCTAACTCTTCAGGCATGACGAGGGGTTTATTCTTGATGAGCGCGCAAGTCACTTCAGCTTCGACATATTCCTTTAAGGCATCCTGTGTATAGCCTGTAAAGAAGAGATCGGGATGATCTACTAGGTCGACTTTGAGGGCTTTTGCCAATTCCGCAGCTTCGCTGAGATGTTCGTTCATCACATCGATGTCGTCACGGTGCACGGCACGGATCGCCAGCGCACAATGACGGATCAACGAACGGGAAACGGTCAGCGCTTTATCACGCGCAGATGTTTGAATGTCGAATTTTGCGCGAATTCCTTCAGCCGCAACTTCAAGTCTATCCATTATTCATCCTTTTTCTCATCTTTTCCGTCGTCAGGCGAGAGGAAAGGACGAAAGAGATTATCTGCCAAGGTATTGCTCTTGGGCATTTTGATCTCACCAAATGATGATTCATAGCGGGCAAGATTTTCATTTAATGCTTTGAGTAATAACTTTGCACTGACGGGGGTCATCACTACGCGGGAAGATATCTTCGCTTTTTTCGAGCCGGGCAGAAGATGCGCAAATTCCAGGACGATGTCGGCAGGAGAGTGCGCGATCCGGGCGATATTGGCATAGATCGATTCGACATCCTTATCGATCTCCATCGCGATGGGTTGTGGTTTTGGTTTAGGGGTTGACATCAGCTTAGCCTAGAACGGGATATCATCATCGGGCGGGGGCATCATATCATCGGACATATTGCCGTAGTTGCCGCCGCCACCACCGCTGCCGCTGCTACCACCCCCACCCCCTTGATCTTCCTGACGGGAGGAGAGGAAGCGTACAGTCTGTGCAGTCATCTCGAAGGAGGCACGCGGAGAGCCATCTTGCGCTGTCCAGACACGCGGACCGCCTGTAGCAGGATCTTGGTTCAAGCGTCCTTCAACCAGCACCTTTGAGCCTTTGCGCAAATACTGGTTGCAGGTTTCAGCTTGTTTGCCCCAAACTGAGATGCGGAACCAGGTGGTCTCTTTGACACGCTCACCGCTATTGGAGGTGTACTGTCGATTTGTGGCAATATTCAAATTGGTCACTGCCTGCCCCGACGGGGTATAGCGCATCTCCGGGTCACGACCGAGATTGCCAACAATTACTAATTTTTGATACATGGGGAATTCTCCTTTGAAGTTAAAGTGAACGCCGCATCACGCGACGTCGCTGGGTGGCACTATTTTACTCGAAAATCAATCATAAAAATTGCAAATAAATAACGGGATTTCCATTTCCTGCGGCGTCAAGCCGCCGTGATGCCCGTAATGCTTCTGCTCGAATTTATCTTCCACGTACCACCAAACAGATTCATAACGATAAGGCAGGATGATGAGGTTCCCGGCGCGTGCCAGAAAATCGTCTGAGATGAAGGTACCAAAATAGCCATCGTCGATCATGTCTTGGGTTTTGACCACGTCGGCTTTTCCCGCCAAACGGGATACGAGAAATTCTTGGGCTTCGTCGAGTAGATCATCTTTGATGTAGAGAAAGAAATCGCGCGGAGAACCAGCCGGGACGAGCGCCTGATCGGCTTGATTCCGTTTGAAAAAGTTTTCGATTCCGTGAAAAGCTGAGTCCCGGTTAAGGTAAATCGTCGTGGCCGAATCGACCTCCACATGCCCGTGGTCGGCGGTGAGCAGGAAAAGGGTCTCTTCGGGCGGATGTTGAGATAGCGGTAGCAGGAATTGCTTCAGGAGCGTATCGAGGGTGGTTTCGATCTCGGCTTTGGCCTGCGGAGAGGCTGGTCCGTATTTGTGCATGGTCGAGTCTATATCCCCAAAATAGAATCCGATATAACGCGGAGCGGAGGTCTCATCCAAAAGCAGGCGCAGGTTGATCATGGCTTCAGAGAGGGTCTTGTAGGGGTGACGGGTGGCGCCAGCCATGACAGCGTCGGAGTAGGATGAATCGGAGAATTCGCGATGCTGAAAGATATGCGATTCGACGCCAAGTTTGGTAAGGGTGGGGTAAATGGTTTCGGAGGGATAGAGCTCGTTGGGCGCGATACCGCTGGTTTGAGCGGTTTCACGCTCGGTGGTTCCGGCATAGGAGAAAAGCAGCGGAGCGAAGATGGTATCAAGCTTGGGCTCGTAATACTGCCACTCGAAGACACCGCTCTCGCCGACGGACAGACCGGTATGCCAAGTGGTGACGTGCGCCGCCGTCGTGGAGGGGAATTGGGAGGTGATCTTCTCGACGCTGCCATATTTGGCAAGCGCGGCAAAGAAGGGATGTTCCTTGAACTGCTGATAGAAACGCCAGCCAAATCCGTCGATAAAGAAGAAAAGGACGGTCTTGACTTCATCATTCTCAAAGATGCGCCGGACGCGCTTGGGCAGGTCGGCGAAGCCGCCTGAGTCGTAACGGGGTTTGACGAAATTTGGGTTCATACTTTTTCTTCCGTTGTTCAACGGATACGCGAAGATTAAAGATTTAACACGAATGCGCGAATATTTTTCGGTGGCAGTTGACAGTCACCTGTGAAGAGCTGTTAGGGTTAGGCTCATCCCGTAAAGGAAGGTTTAATTCCTATGCATCCTTTTTAAGGTGACTGTCAACTCGGTCTGCAAAACCTGCCTGTGTCGTAACGGGGTTCGATGAAGGTTGGGTTCACAAGATTTATAGTATGTGAATATTAAGGTGAGAAAGCACACCTGAAACCTGTCGCAGACCGCCCTAATTCAGGGTTATTTCCAAGTCGCCTATCGATCACCATAAATTTGCCTTGTCCGATAAAGAAAGAACCACCGTGTGAAGTTCGTGAACATTCGGGATTTTCTGGAGCAACAGGATTTCTAATATCATTATGTAGATAGCTCGAAGGATCATCAAGGTAGCAATCAACAACCCACTCTTCGACGTTACCTGCAAGATCATATGCTCCATAGGGGCTTACTCCATCAGGACGGCTTCCAACTTGGGCAACATGTGGAAAAGGAGAACATGCTTTTGGGTTAAATTCCCATTCAGAACTATAGTTTGCAAGGTTACACGTAGGCTCATCATCGCCCCAAGGATAAATCCGAAAATCTGTACCCCGTGCTGCCTTTTGCCATTCGGCTTCCGTTGGCAAACGTGCTCCACGCCAAGCACAATAAGCAGATGCTTCTGTCCAATTTATGTTTATCACTGGATAATGCTCATAAGCTGGATTATCGTAATAATTTTCTTTTGAAAATTCCTGGCCTATATCATATTGCATAGGAGAATTACATCCGCCTTCACTAACACAGCTCTTATAAGATGCATTGGTGACTTCGTAAATATCGATGTAATAATCATCAAGCCAAACTTTATAAGTCTCAGATGTTTCTGCCCAATTTGGTATCCTAAATCCCATCGTGAAATAACCTTCTGGAACAAAAGCCATAGGAGCAAGTTGATCAATCGTAGACTCATCTTTTGTGCTACAGCCAGTTAGCATCACGATAAACACAACAACGATGACAGCAAGAAAACGTTTTTTCATGTTTCCATCCCTTAAAAATTATCCTTGAAATATCACTCCACCATCAACTGTGCCGCCCGCCGCCCGATCTCGACGGCGAAATTTGTCCCCCGATCCCAGGGGTAGACCTGGCTCATGCTCGCAAAGTAAATTCCCTCCAGCGGGGTCTGGATGGCAGGGATATTCTGTGAATGATCCACTTGCGGCACCGGCTGGGCATAATCCGCTTTGAAGACCCAAACCTTGCGCACCCAATCCCGCTCGAATTTGGGGTTTATGCGCACAAAACTCTCCGCAAATTGCTCCATCAACTCCTCGGCGCTCAGATAAAAATTGGCGTGCCCGGGCTCCAGATAATCACCTGCATAAACGATATGCTCCCCGTCGAAATGCTCAGGTGAGACATAATTCGTATGCTCCACCAACGCCAAAAATGGAAAGCCATTGTTCTTTGGCAAATTGAACCAGTAATAGCCATCTTCCGAAAGGCGATGCTTCAACGCCGCTACCAGAACGACCGCGCCCATATGCTTGAGATTTTTCAATGCGCCCAAATAATCTTCCGGCAGATTGGGAACGAGATAGGACATCACCGAAGGCGACGTGGTGACCAGTACCTTGTCATATTCCTCCGCCCCGGCATCGCCGAAGACGCTCACCTTTTGGGCTTGCTCCTGCCCTTCGACAGATTTCTGCACGATCTTCGCCACTCGCACCGAGAACCGAATCTCAACTCCCAACTCCCGAAGTTTTCCAACAAAATCATCCGCAAAAGCCTGGAAGCCCCCTTCGAAAGTACCGAGCTTCGTCGTGCGGGCATGAATGCGTGCCCAGAACCATGACATGGGCACATCCTTATAATGTTTGCCAAACTTGCCGATCAGCATCGGCTCCCACATCTGCTCATAGACGCGTTTCCCCGCCCATTTCCGCATCCATGAGTCGACGGTCACTTTTTCGAGACTCTGCCAATTTTTGGTCAAACGCAAATAAAGACCGACCAAGCCAAACCTGAGTTTGTCTACGCCCCATCCCAAGCCGGGGAAGAGCAGCGCTTCCTTGATCGAGTCAAAGGGATACCACTTCTCATCGTGCATCAGCACCGTGTACGGGCGCGGGAAGATGATCTTTTCACTCAATCCCAACTCGTCGATGATGCCAAGCATGTGCTCGTCGCTGGCAAACCAATGATGGTAAAAACGGTCGACAGTCCAATCCCATTTGGGGTCTTTGAAACCGCGCGCCAGTCCGCCTGCGGAATCTTCCGCTTCATAAATGGTGACCTGGTGACCGGCTTTCGCCAGGTCGTACGCGGCAGACAGACCTGCATACCCCGCGCCGATGATTGCTATTTTCATTTACTCTCCTGATCTGTGCACCACAGAGACACAAAGGGCACAGAGTTTTTATTTTAGAGCCACAAAGTCCTAACCTTGGACTCGCCGCCTGATGCCTTCTTTAAGTACAGGCACGTTGAAATTTATTAAAAGCCCAAGCCAAATTTTAGACAAACGCAAATACGTAAGCAATTGCGCTTCATGTATGGGCGATATCTTTTCAATTGATTTTAATTCAAGAACGAGCAAGCCGTCGACCACAATATCCATTCGATAGCCAGCAGAGAGTTTCATTCCTTTATATTCTATCGGGAGATCAACTTGACGTTCAAAAGAAATGCCCCGCAACTTCAACTCCTGACACAGACGTTCTTCATAAGCAGATTCCAATAAGCCCGCACCAAGTGTCTTGTGTACTTCAATAGCTGCCCCAATAACTTCACGCGACAAAGCATTCGCTCTTTCTCTTTTATCCATAAACCCTCTCTTTGTGGTCCCCAAAAAGCCCTTTGTGGTGAAACTATTCCGCCTCGTCTCGCAAATTATCCGACCACTTAATACCCTCGCGCGTCAGATAATAGGCACCCAAAACCGTGATCGGCAGCCAAAGCGCGATATGCAATACGACCGCATATCCCAGCGCTTCTGCCTCAGGGACATTATATGCGACCAGGACCGCCTTCGTGACTGCCTCCCATGTACCCACATAGCCCGGTGCGGAGGGGATGGTCGTGGCGAGATTGGCGATCCCATTCAACAACATCAATGCAAAGAAAGAGACATTGAAAGTAAAGGCATGCATCACGAACCAATATTTGACGGTTTCTAGAAGCCAAATGATTACAGATGTAAAAAAGACCATCAAGACATTAAAAGGCGAACGCAGCGAAGCCAGCCCCTCCAAAAATCTATCCATAATGCTAAGAGTCTTTTCTTCCAAACGAGAGGGCAGCAATTTCACGATCAGCCACTTACCGATCTTTGCTGTCATCTGCGGGAACATCGCCGCCAACAAAAAGATCACCAAAGCCCCTACAAAAGCCCCCGTTCCCCAAAGCGCCAACGACTGGATATTGCCGAAAAAGCCAGAATCAGAATTCGACAACTTCGCTAACTCGCTCAAATTCAGGAATACAAAAGCCAGCATCACCACACCATCAAAGATACGCTCAACAATGATCGTCGCCAGCGATGCCGAAACCGAAACATCCTCTCGTCGCTTCAGGATTACCGCCCTTAATACTTCTCCTGCGCGTGCCGGATAAATATTATTGCCCATATATCCAATGGTCGTGATCGGGAACATCGTCCGTGTGGGCACCTTCTTGACCGGTCCCAACAGATAATGCCAGCGCCACGCCCGTATCCAGACCGCTACAAAATAGACCGCCACCCCGGGCAATAACCACCAATAATTTGCCGTCTGCACCGCGCTCCAAAAGTCGCCCCACTCCAGTTTACTGAACGCCCAATATAAGAAAACAGCGCTGATCCCAACGCCCAACCAAAACTGCCAATTCTTTTTCATCGGCGCGATTGTATCACGGTATAATTTCTGCATGGAACTCGGAAAGCACGTCCCAAACTTCGCCCTGAACGACCTGGATGAACAGACCCATTCTCTTACAGATTTTCACGGGAAGATCGTCATCATCAACTTCTGGTCGGCGGAATGCCCGCACGCCGCGCGCGTGGACGAGAATTTGCTTCCGCTCATGAAACGTTGGGGCAACGAAGTGCAGCTACTGCAAATTGCATCGAATGGCAACGAGCCGCTCGAAATGCTACGCCAAGCAGCCAAGGAACGCGGCACACCGGGCATCATTTTACATGACCCTGATCACACTGTCGCCGATGCCTACGCAGCGATCACCACCCCGCATATCTTCATTCTAGATGGGGAGGGGCTGCTTCAATATCACGGTGCCTATGATGACGTGGCATTCCGTCAACGAGTCGCCACGCGGAATTACGCCGAGGAGGCGGTCGAGGCTTTGTTAAACGGTAACAAGCCCGAGGTCGCGAGCGTCCCAGCTTTTGGATGTACGATCGTACGGATGGATTAGATCATGGATCGTTTGAATCTAGATGTTGAAGTTATCGCCGCGTTCATAGAAAAAATCCACATCTTTCGTTCTTTGAAAGATGACCATCTTTTTGATATTGTAGAGCGACTTGAAGAAAGACATTACGAAGCCGGGCAAGTGATTTTAGAAAGCGGCGAACCATCTCGGGATTTTTGCGTCATTTATTCAGGAAAAGTTGATTGTTTTCAAGAAGAGAGAGGGCAGGAAAAAGCTGTTTTTGTCCCGGGGGACTACTTGGGGGAAGAGGCTTTGCTTCCAAAGGTCACACGACATGCCATTGTACGTGCTCAAGAATATACAGTGATTTTATTCCTAAGTGATGCTATGATCAGCGAAATCCCTGAAGCTATTGCACAACTGCTATCGGATCTAAAGATCTCTGTCAAAACTCGTCAACTGATCAAGGAAAAACATTTTGACTGGATATTAGAGGATGAGGTAATCTATTTCCTCATGAGAAAGCATCCGATCCTCTTCTGGGAAAAGATGATCTTGCCGCTGCTCATTGGCTTTACAGGATTAGCTTTATTTATTTACTGGGCACTGGATACTTCTGTCCCACATACTGTCTGGTACATAAGCATGTTTATATTAGGGTTATTTGGCATTGGGCTGGGGTGGAATTGGCTAGATTGGCGCAATGACTACTATGTTGTCACTAATCAACGGGTGATCTGGTTGGAAAAAATAATCGGCCTCTATGATAGTCGGCAGGAAGCAAACCTCCCTGAGATTCTTTCAGTCGTTGAGAACATCGATACCATTGAACATACCTTCTTTGATTCTGGAACAGTCACTGTTCGCACGATGGTGGGTAGTATTGTTATGAAACACATGCACTATCCGCATCAAGCGCGCTTCATTATTGAAGAACAGTGGCAACGAGCACAGGAGTTCCAAACTCGTCAGGCAAAAGAAGAACTCGGGAAAGCTATTGAAGAAAAGTTTCGAGACCCCATACCTCTTGAAACGAAAGAGAAAAAAGAGCCTCCGAAAAAGAAAACCTTTGTAGACCGATTTATTGAGTATCGTCAAAGGGTAAGGAATAGTCTAAAATTGCGCTACGAGGAGGGGAAAACCATTACTTACCGTAAGCATTGGGTTGTTTTGGTTAAAAGGGCAGGTATCCCTTCTGTCGCTACAGTTGTGGCATTTGGCTTCCTCTTTTGGCAGATCTATAATCGTATTTCTCAGCAGAGTGAAACGCTTCCCCCCATTTCATTCCTGATCCTGTTCGCGGGCATATGCTTTTTAGTTTTTTTATGGGCTCTGTATCAGTATGAAGATTGGAGAAACGATATTTTTCAAGTTACCGATGACAAGATATTTGATATTGACAAGAAACCGCTTGGTGAAGTGAACAGCCGCTCTGCGCCACTCGAAAATATCCAAAGTACAGAATACGAACGTCGTGGAATTTTAAGTGTTCTTTTTAATTACGGGACAGTATATATCAATATTGGTACAGAAAGTTTTGATTTTCAAAATGTGTGGAGTCCCGCAGACGTACAACAAGACATTAACCGTCGCTATGTAGCACGCCGCCGAAAACAAGAAGAGATCGAGGCGAAACAGGAACGCGAACAAATGCTGGATTGGTTGATCGCTTATCATGGCAAAGCACCTGAGTTCGAAAAGTTCAAAGACAATGATAGTGAGGAAGGTCCAAACACAGAAGAACAAGGGGGGGGCTTATGAAAAACACAAAAAGGGCTTCTCTTACTGTGGGATTTCTGTTCATTTTCACTCTCGCCTGCTCACTGTTCTCAGCTCCACCAATGGATCCAGTGCCCATCACACCAGTTCTTTCTGCCGAAGAGCCAGCTGCTGAAGCAGCGCCAGCATTTCAACCGATACCATCCGCGATTTTGCCGACAGGTATCCTAACGGTCAACAACGGAACACTTAGCCTCTATGATCGTGACGGTTACACTCTCACCCAAATTTCCACACCAGGACTTTCTTATCCCGATGAAAGCAATTTGCATATCGCGGGCGCTGTGCCAGTTGGTGGGACGAGTATCCCTTTGGTTTATTTTTCCTTTGAGCAAAATAGTTCCCTGCTCTTTAGTAATGCCGGGCAAGTAACCACACTGCTCTCCTCACCTAATTTTGCCGGTTTGGTCGGGGCGCAAGGAAAACCCGTCATCGCCTATTCAACAGCCGAATATCTGACAGAAAGCCTCGTAAGCGGTCTCTTTGTTGGGACGATCCAGAGCCTCCCATCGGCTGAAGCGATATTGAGCAATAACGACCCCGATGGCTGGGCGTTGACCCCTATCGCAGTGGATATCGAAGAGGAGCAGGTCGTTGGGGTTTGGTATAGCAGCCGTCCCTGGGGAATCGGCGGAGATATTGTCTTCGAGCCACGCAGGACGCTCTCCTATCTAGAACTCCAAAGTGGAATGGCACATCAATATCTGGGTGCGGATGCAAACCCTTCGACACTCTCTGCGGACCGACAATGGGTGGCGTACACAAACGATACGAGCGTGGAAGCAGGTGTGGGCGCGATGGCGATCCGTAATCTTGCGACAGGAAAAACCATATCGTATCCGCTGCAAAATGCCATCGATCAGCGCGGTGCGGGCGAAGCATCCTTCTCCCCGAATAATCAATACATCGCCTGGATGGAGGGGAGCGGCTGGCAAATGGCAGAAATCCCCAACTTCCGCTCGGTGGTGCGTGTGGGCAATATGAACGGGAATGTGGTCGCCGAATTTGCGGATACCGCCCTTTTAGGTGTTTCCGGCTTGAGCACCGTCCAACGAGTGGAACCAGTCGGCTGGTTTGACGATAACACTCTTGTCGTCATGGCACGTGGGGAGTATTGGGATGATGCTGTGTTGATCGCAGCGGATATCCCCTCGCAATCAACACAACTGCTGGCACAGGGTGTTTTCGTCGGGTTTACTTACCCGTAGAAAACTCATATAAGTATAAAGAAACCGACGAGCCGGGATATCTGTACTTGCGTTTTTTCTCGCCGATCTCATCCAGATAACTTCTAATAAATTCTTCCTCGTTGATCGAGGCGTCTTCATATACATGCGAAAACAAAAACCAAACGCGCCCTTTCAATTTCAGGTTATTAATTTCTGTTAAATATTTTTCAGGTTGGGTTTCGTAACTGCCCCCAACCACATACTGGATTTGCTCAAGGCTATATTTGGGCAAATAAAAACGAAAAGCCGGTTCAGTATAGTGATAGAGGTATACAAGATCGTCATCACGGAGGTTATCTTTTAGGTAACCCATTGTCGGACGAATATGCTCACGATAAAGGGGCTTTTCCAATTTGGCAAAAGCTTCCTGCATGGGGGAAAACAAAAAAATAAATGCTAAGAGAACAGAAAGAATAAGTGCTATATATTTTTTTCTTATAAGATCATAAATATATGACAACCCTGCCCCAAAGAAGATAATTAGAGTCGGCGCCCAGAAAAGGAGCATTCTTTCTGCGAGAGGATATTTTTGCAGCGCTCCAGCCATAAGCGTGAAAACCAGCGTAAAGAGTAAAACCGCTGCAAGCTGCCAATGCCTGCGCCACAAAAAAATAATGCCTGCAAACAAGAGCAGAAACGCAAGCGCAGGGAAAATGGTCAACCCAAGGGGATTTTCAAGAATACTCGCCCAAATAGCTCCTACCCAGGAAAAACTTGGTGGAAGCGGCATGAAGGCATCATCCCAAAAGGAAACTAGAAACTTACTGGCCGATAGGGGGCGAATATGAAACCAATACAATATCAGCGCATTTGCTCCTGTAAAAGACAAGCTTAGAAATATTCCTCCAAAGGCTCTTTTATTCTGCGCTCGGAAGTAATGCACAAGTAATATGACACCTGTTGCGACAACACTAAATATCGCTGCATGAGAAAACCATAAACTTATGCTACTCCCTATGGTCAGAAAAAATATTGCGCGTGAGGAATACTCTTTCTTAAGCAACCAATGAAGCAGGAAAAATAAGAATAATGTAGTAAAGAGGTCCCCCATATATTGTTTGGTTTCTGCCGAATAATATATGATGAAAGGGCTACTTGAAAACAAAGCGACCGCAAATAGAGCGCCGACTTTATTCAAATATTCCTTTGCTAAAAAAGCAAAAATCCCCAAGGCTGAAATACTGGCCAGATAAGAAAATAGACGAAAGGAAAACTCAGAATCGCCCAAAAGGAGGGTCGTTGCTTTCATAAAAAACAAAAAGCCAATTGGCGCGCCTTGCTGATAGGGTAATGGCTGATGTGTCAGCTCTCCAAAAGATAATTCAAGTACATTTAGCGCCAGCATCGCCTCATCAAGCCAAAGCGAACGCCCGGCGAAATAATGCCTGCTACGAAAGAGCAATCCCAAAAAGACAAGTGTGCCAAGAGCAAAAAGAAAAACCTTTTCAGATTTTTCTTTTTGCTGAAACGAAATCAAGTATTTTTTCATCAAGTGTTTTTGAGTTTTTCTTTGAGCATCACCAGCGCGTCCACAGGGGTGGGATCAATACCATAGATCATCGCCAGATAATAGGAGAGGTAATCGCCAAAGTGAAGCACCGTCCACATTTGCGATAGAGGTGTTTTGCCCCGTGCGTCGACCGTATCCGTGCTGAGGGCTTCAAGCATGAAAGTCTTTCGTGTCAGGTTTGAGCGCAAGCGATTGCGTGGATGATCGGAGGTTGCCCGCAAAAAGATACTGTGAGTATGCAACAGAATCTTTTCGGGATTTAGAATCCCCGCCAAAGTGTTGTGGTCAGCTTCGGGCAGGAATTCAAAATTGGAACCAGCTTTAGCGATCTCGTTGATCTGCCCTGTCCAACGGCGGGCAACGGGTGCAAGATAATTTGAACCAAAGACCGTGATCCAGCGCCCGGCGGCCTGACCGGCAGATCGTTTGGCTGGATTCTGATCTGCGACAAGGTCGGCGCGCAGCGTCTCTTGCTGGGATTTTAGGTCTGCTACCGTTTGTGGAATATCTGCATCGCTCTCAGAGATAAAACCACCACGCACGAAAAGAGCGAGCAACAACCCAAAAGAATAACCTACCGCTGCGCGGGGCTGACCAGCGTGATCAAATTCCCAGACTGGGGCGCCGATCTCGGCAGCTTTTTCGGCAAGTTTCCCGCCGGTGCTCACGGCGATGATGGTACAACCTGCCTCAACAGCCGCATCAAAAGCTGTCAACGTCTCTTCTGTATTCCCGGAATGTGAGGAGGCAATGAACAATGTTTCGGGTCCACGGGCGAAGGCTGGCAAGTCGTAATCGCGATGAACGATGATGGGCACTGAGCAAATTGGGGATGCGTATGTTGCGAGTAAATCTGCACCAATGGCAGAGCCGCCCATCCCCGCGATGATGACCTGCCGAATATTCGTCAAGTCCGGTAAATCATGTTTCTGTCCTAATTCCCAAGCTGTTGTGAGATGATCGGGTAATGCGTCGATCTCGCCGAGCATATTCTGGGGATCAATTTTTGCAAAGTCTCTGTAATTATCAAGAAGCATATCTATCCAAAATAATAATGTTTGCGGATCGGATCAAGCACCTGCCAGGTGCAGGACATACCGGCGGGACAGGTGACAAAATCGCCAACCTTGATCTCGACCGCTTCACCACCTTCAGGTGTAATAATGACGTGTCCTTCGAGAACATAAAATTGCTCGCGGTCGTCATAGTGCCAGGGAAATTCTGAGATCTCTTTCGTCCAGATCGCCCAGGAGAAGACGCCGAGTTGGTCGAGTTTTTCCTGAGAGGGGTTATGCTCAACGATTATTTCTGACATGGGTGGGGATCCTTCTTATATTTTCGGCAAACTCAGTAAAATATTTTCTGCCAGCAAACGCGCATTTACATTGCGCTGCAACTGCCCGATGCCCTTCTCGACAATTGTGAGTTGTTTCTTCGCTTCGGACAGCATTAGTTTATCAGCCAATTTTTCGATCAAGGGACGCTGGTCGATATTGGTAAGAGCATTATTCTCGCCCGCTGTTTGGAGCATGACATCCCGCCAGAGGGAGAGCCAGAGCAGAAGTGTCTCGCGGAAATTCTCCTTGTCTTTGGCGAGCTTTTCAGCATAGGCAAAACGCTCCACGCGCGAGGCAGGCAGAAGACTCGCAAATTCAGCAAATTGCTCGCCGCGAAGTTCGAGCGCAGACCCATCTTCAAGCAGACGCAGGGCATAGCCGGGGCGTCCACCCGAAAGGTGCGCGAGCAACTGCGCTTTCTTCGTATCCGCGCCTTTTTGACGGAGAAACTCATCCACGCGGGAAATTGTTGGCGGGCGCAAGCGGATGACTTCGCAGCGAGAGACGATGGTGGGCAATAGCTGTTCGACGTTATCAGCCGTCAGGATAAGAATGACTTTGGATGGGGCTTCCTCGAGGGTTTTCAAGAGGGCATTCGCCGCGCTGGGATTTGCCTCCTGAAAACGAAGCAGGAGAACGATCCTGTAAGATGCTTGATACGGTGCAAGGAGCACGCTCTTCCGCAATTCACGGATCTGCTCTACTTTCAACATCCCGCCTTCTTTCTCGGCCTGGATGAGGGTCAGATCGGGGTGCTGCATTGCGCTCATTTGACGACAGTTGCGACATTCGCTGCAATACTCTCCGGGAGCGGGAGGGGCAGAGCAAGTCAGGGAGCGTGCAAATGCCAGAGCCAGAGAGCGGCGTCCCAATCCGGGCGAACCGGTGATGAGATAGGCATGACGCTGGCTTTGATTGGCAACATGCTGACGGAGCATGTCCACTGCCCATTCGTGTCCGAGGAGGTTCCAGTTTTCAGTCATTTGAGTATGGGGTAGGGGCGGGGTGACCCCGTCCTTACATCATCTTTTATTCGATAAGCCATCGCGCATACGCAGAAAGGATTCGAAGCGTTCCTGGTGAAGTTCCCCGCTGCGGACGGCATCCAGCACTTTACAGCCCGGTTCATGGACATGGGTGCAATCACTGAAGCGGCACTGTGCGACGAGAGGGGCAATGTCGGGGAAGTAGCCGTCGAGTTCTTCGGGCTGGGTATCCCAAAGAGCAAGAGATTTCCAACCGGGGGTGTCGGCGACGTAGCCGCCATTCTTGAGCGGATGCAGTTCACGGTGTGTAGTGGTGTGCTTGCCGCGATTGAGGGCTTCGCTGATCTCGTTAACGGCGATACCTAATCCCGGTTGCATGACATTTAAAAGGCTGGATTTACCCACGCCGGAAGGTCCCGCCAATGCGGAGAGTTTGCCTTGCAAAATATCATGTAATTCCTCGATGCCGATCTTGGCTTCGGCGGAAGTGTAGAGTACGGGGTAACCGATCTTGGCGTAATGCCCGAAAAGCTCTTCAGCTTCTGCCTGCCCAACAAGATCGACCTTGTTGGCGACGATAACGATAGGGATTTTCTGCTGCTCGGCAATGACCAGAAAACGATCGAGCATACGCAAGCGCGGGCTCGGTTTGGCACAGGAAAAAACGAAAACTGCCTGATCGGGGTTAGCAAGCAAGATCTGGCGATAGACACCGCGCGGACGCGGATCCATGCGAACGATGGCTCGATCACGAGGCAAAATCTCTTCGATCATGCCCGTTCCCTGTGGAAGAATGCTGATCTGCACGTGGTCGCCAACCGCGAGAAGGTCACTAGTACGTGCGCCCTGTTTGAGGCGTCCGCGCAGTTCGCAGGTGACCAAACGTGATTCCGCTATCTGAACTTCAAAGAAGCCCGATTGAGATTTTACTACCAGCCCTTCCTGCATATTTTCGCTCATTATTTTTCCGGTGTCGGTGAGGGAACCCAGCCAAAGGGGGTTGGCGTATATCTTACGCCGATCTGTGTCTCAAACCAATAGGTGGTTGTCGGTCTACCATAATAATAAGATTCTGCAATACGGCGGAAAACGGGCGCGGCGAAATCCGAGCCTTCGCCCGCATTCTCAAGAATGACAGCAATGGCAATATCCGGCAAGCCGGTATCTTCTTCAGCCATAGTATAGCCTGCAAACCAGGCATGGGGAACACCATCTGTTTCAGCGGTTCCTGTTTTTGCCGCACTCGGAATGCGATATCCGCGCAAGCGAGCATTCGCTGTACCACGTGAATCTTCGATGACGGAGATCATGGCATCTTGTAATATCTGCAAATATTCAGGGGTAAGCGGGAGGGTTCCGCGGGCTTCCGGTTTGAAGACTGAGATCGGGTCATCTTCAAGAGGTTGGATCTTTTCGATCAACTGCGGGCGGTAGAGCGTCCCGCCGTTACCGAGGGCAGCCATAAAGGAGGCGACTTGCACCGGGGTGACAAGGACAGTACCCTGTCCAATAGCCTGGTTCACCGCCTGAACCGCGTCGGTGGGGTCTTCGATGAGACCTTCGGCTTCGGCAACCTGATCAATACCGGTAGCCTGCCCAAGTCCGAATGCGCGCGACATGTTGGCGATATCCGTTGTTCGTTCGGAGCTGTACAGGTCCAATCCGATATGCCAGTACCAGGGATTACAGGAGCGCATCAGACTCTCGGGGAGAGTCAATATGCCGCTGGGTTTGGTGGGACAGGTTTCTAAATTCAGCGGATCATCCGGTGAGTAAGTGTAGGAGAATTCGATCTCGTTCTGGCAATGCTCCCATGTCCAATCGTGGAGAACGCGATCAGGCAATTCGACAAAATCATAGCCACATTCGTAGGTGGTCTCTTCTGTGTAGAGACCGCTGGAAAGGGCTGCCGACATAGTGATTACCTTAAAGACCGAACCGAGGGGATATTGTCCCTGCGTGGCACGGTTGACGAAAGGTTGCCTCACATCGCTCAACAGGGCAGGCAAAGCCTGATTGTTGACATTAGTCGGCTCGAAGTAATTCGGGTCGAAGCCCGGCGAAGATGCCATTGCCAAAATTCTGCCGGTATCTCTTTCGATCACTACAGCCGCCCCGGTAAATCCTTTAATCGCTTGCTGGGTGTAGTACTGCAAATTATCATCAAGGGTAAGATAAAGCGAAGAGGCTGGTCCCGGATCGCTTTGAGCGAGGCGAGTCACAATAGAGCCATCTGGTGCAACGACGTAGAGCGAACCGCCATGCGTGCCGGAGAGATATTCTTCGCCCCATTTTTCCAGGCCGGAGTAGCCAACACGTTCGCTGCCACAATAACCACGGCGCTGATATTCTTCAAGTTCTTCGGCGGGGATGTTAATGACATAGCCTACAGATTGTGAAGCCAGACCACCATCAAAATAATAACGTGCCTGATACGGGGTCGAGAAAAGGCCACCCAGCCCCCTGCCCAGAATGCGATTCGCTTCTTCGGCGGTCACTTCACCGACCGGGATATACCAATCTGCACCGGCGTTGGCGTAGGTAGCGGCGATCTCATCGGGGGTTTTATCGGTTATCCGACTCAGTTCGTAAAGGAGGGTGCCTTCGGTATCCAGATTGATCTGCCCGGGGACAATGCCCAAAGCCACAGCATCTGCCTGGGTTACAACGGGGTCTCCATCGCGGTCGAAGATATCGCCTCGGGAGGGGACTTTGCAGTCCATCGCCAATCTGTTGCCACCCACCAACTCGGGCAGAATCATGCCCTCATCCCATTGGATGCGCCATTGTCCATCCACGAGAGTTAATCGGGCGGCAATATCCCGCACAAGGTCACCCGCGAGGACGGTTTTATAAGTCAGGCGAAAATTGACCTCTGCAGAGTTGGGGTTGGTGAGTACAGAGAGGATATCCGTCTCCAATTCGCTTAAGGTCATCGAGTTCAACGCATCTTTATAGCGCTGGGTGAAATCTTCCTGCGAGATCGCCTCCTGGCTGAGCGGGCTCAGCATACTATACATAGTGGCGTAGCTTTCCACCTTAAAGGCTTCAAGGAAAATATTCATCGCCGCACGTGCATCAGGTGGGGCCTCGATCGTAACGATTGGGGTAGGAAGAGCCATCGTCGGCTCAGGCTCTGAAGGAGAAAAAGGATTGATGCTTCCGCCGCCCGAACAGGCGCTCAGAATAAGCATCATCACGAATAAGCTAAGAAAGGTTCTTTTCATACTATTACCCGATTTTTCCATTGCGCAGAATCGCGCTGTAGATCGAACAATCATAGTTCAAGGAAGATTGACAGACCTGTGGCAGATCGCTCTCAGGTTCAATCCCCAGTTTCTTTAAATTTCTCGCCACGTGGCAAAGCGGCAACCCCATCACGCTGGCGTAACAGTCGCCAAAATCTTCCACCGGATGAAATTCTGCATTCTGGATGGCATAACTGCCCGCCTTATCCAGCGGATCACCAGTCTGCACATAGGCTTCGAGTTCGGCATCGTTGTAATCACGCATCGGGACATCGCTGATGCTCAACTCGCTCATAACTTGACCGGATCCTGTATCATACAGGGCGATGGCGGTAAAGACCTGATGCTTGTGCCCGCGCAGTTGACGGAGCATCGCTTCCGCGTCGCGCTCATCTTTGGGCTTGCCGAGGATTTCCCCGGCATCTACAACTGCCGTATCAGACCCGATAACCACTACATCCCCTTTTTTAAGGGAGAGCGCTAAAGGAGAAGACTCGGAACAGCATGCGCGTGCCTTCATTTCTGCCAAACGCAGCACATAGGCAGCAGGGTCTTCATTTGGCAGGGCACTTTCATCTACATCTGCCGAAGTCGCATTGAAGGGCAAACCGGTAAAGGATAACAATTCGCGTCGACGGGGAGATTGTGACGCTAATACTATTTTTTTACTATCATTCATCGTGGCGGATTCTAACACAAGAGCCGATTCGCGTTGTACAATGGGCTTTGGTTGTCTAGTTCAATTTATTGAACTGATTTTCACCACGGAGAGCACGGAGTTCACAGAGTATTCAAGAAAAAAGAGAGAATCTCTGCGGTTTCTGTGCGTTCTGTGGTAAAAAACAAAAGGAGTCCCTCTTGAAACTACTCGAAGACCGCATAAAAAACGAAGGCGCATATCTCGGCAGTGGCATCCTGAAAGTGGATGGTTTTGTCAACCACCAGGTCGACCCCGCACTGATGGATGAAGCCGGGAAGAAATTCGCCGAGATATTTAAAGACCTCGGCGCGACCAAGATCCTGACGGCTGAAATCTCGGGAATCGCCCCCGCTGTCGCGACCGGCTTATATATGAACCTGCCCGTTGTCTACGCCCGCAAGCGCAAGCCGATCACTATGCCCGATCAAGTCTTTTTGACCCTCGCCCCCTCCCACACCAAGGGACGCACAGTCGAGTTGATCGTTTCGCCCGAGTATCTAGCCAACGGCGAAAAGGTGCTTATCATCGACGATTTCCTCGCCAGCGGCGCGACCATTCTGGGTCTCGTTCGCCTCGCTGAATTGGCGGGGGGAACGGTCATCGGTGTTGGTGCCTTGATCGAGAAACACTTCGAAGGTGGGCGCGCAGCTCTCGAAGAGAAAGGCTTCGTCGTCAAATCGTTGGCGTGCATTGCTTCACTCAACGAGAAAGAGATCACCTTCACGAGCGGTTATTAATCTTTTGTAGGGGCGGGTCTTAGACCCGCCCCTACATGATTTATGCATACCCTCTACCGCTTTGCCAACACCCCCCTCGGCAAATTCATCATCCGCATCCTTTTCACAAAGGTGAGTTTTATGCTGCCTGTCAAACGTTTAAGAGAAACTGACAATCTCATCGCCTTTCATCATCCCAAACCCGATTACCCCATTCACATTTTGCTGATGCCCAAATCAGAGCTACCGAACTTCATGGCGCTCGAGACCAACGATTCCGCTTTTATGGCGGACGTGGTCAAAACAGCCCAAAGCCTCGTCGAAGAGTTGGGGCTGGATAAAACGAATTACCGTCTGATCGTCAACGGCGGGAGCAATCAGCATTTTCCACATCTACACTTTCATTTGATTTCTGAAAAATAAGGGAGGCTACATAATCAATGACATTTTCGCTTTTATCTCTTTGGTGTGATGGTTGTAGACAAGATGGCTTCATTTATGTCAATGATACTGATGACCCCATATTTGTTCTTTGTCAAAACTGCCAAGAAGAGACTGCACAGGTATGGTGCTCCAACTGCCAAATGGGTGGGCAATTGTTTGATAACGTAAAAGAAAGACCAAATGAATGGGCATGTTCTGATTGCAAATCTGTTTATACATTACCTGATGATTTTTATTCCCACATAACTTATCTGGAAGTTCCTAACTTAAATAAACCCAAAAAGAACTCTAAGAATAAGAAACCTTTTATAAAAAATGCTACTGTGATTACATCATCTGACAGGACAATTTACCTCACGAGAAAAGATTTCTTTGTCGTAGGAATTTATTTATTTCTTGCTCTAATTGGTTTAATTATGTTCTCTCAATCTCTCTCCACCGTAGAGTTTATTTCGGTTTGGATTGGATTGGCTATTTTTGCTTTTGGACTAAGAGCAGCCAGAATACTATAAGGTGCCTTTTATGAAAAACTCAATTGCCATCCTCGATTTCGGCTCACAATATGCCCAGATCATCGCCCGCCGCGTGCGCGAGCAAAACGTCTACTGCGAGCTTTTCCCCCACGACGCGCCCGCTGAGCAGGTCAACGCCATCCAGCCGGGCGGATATATTCTTTCGGGGGGACCCGCATCCGTCTACGCCGAGGGTGCGCCCCAGGTGCCGGATTATATTTTGGATTCAGGATTACCCGTCTTGGGGATTTGCTACGGGATGCAGGCACTCACCCATGCGCTGGGCGGGCAGGTCGATCCCTCGAGCGAACGTGAATTTGGGGTGGCTACCGTTAAAGTGACATCTGCCAATCCTTTGCTTGGTTCCGACCCCCACCCGTCCTCCCCCAAATACGACAAGAGCATGTCGTATTTGGGGGAGGGGCAGCACGAATTTCCAGCCCTCATGTCTCATGGCGACCGAATAACAGAATTGCCCCCAAACTTCATTTCCCTCGCCCAAACAGAAAACAGCCCCGTCGCCGTGATGGGCGATCTTGAGCGGAATTATTTCGGTGTCCAATTTCACCCCGAAGTGCATCATACCCCCAGCGGCGGAGAGATGCTGCGCAAATTCGCCGTTGATATTTGCGGCATCTCTGCGGATTGGACAGCAGAGAATATCATCGAGGAGAAGATCGAGGATATCCGCAAGCAAGTTGGGGATGCGCGCGTACTCGCGGCTGTGAGTGGCGGGGTCGATTCATCCGTCGCGGCGGCCTTGGTGCATAAGGCCATCGGCGATCAGCTTGTCTGTGTCTACGTGGATACGGGGCTGATGCGGATGAATGAATCCGATGAGGTTGTATCCGCTTTTCGGGAGCATCTCGGCGCAGAATTGATCGCCGTGGATGCCGAGAATGATTTCCTGGGCGCATTGGCGGGCGAGACCGACCCTGAGAAAAAACGTCGCATTGTGGGTGAGAAATTTATCCGCATTTTTGAGCATCAGGCAAAATCAGTCGGGCAGCCGAAATACCTGGTGCAAGGGACGATTTACCCCGATGTTGTTGAATCATCTGCGCCAGACCGCAATAAGGCGGCGAAGATCAAGAGCCATCATAATGTGGGCGGCTTGCCGGAGGATATGGAGTTTGCGTTGGTGGAGCCTTTGCGCTATTTGTTCAAGGACGAGGTGCGGCTTGTCGGTGAAGCGTTGAGGCTGCCCGAAAAGCTGGTTTGGCGGCAGCCATTTCCGGGTCCGGGGTTGACCGTGAGATGTTTGGGCGAGGTGACCAAGCCGAGGGTCTCCCGTCTGCGCAAGGCGGATGCGATCCTGCTCGAAGAGCTATCCAATATTGGGATGATCGGGAAGGGCGCTGAGACGTCGCAAGCTTTTGCCGTGCTGCTGCCGGTGCGTTCGGTGGGCGTGATGGGCGATCAGCGGACGTATCAGGAGGCGATCGTCATCCGTGCCGTGACGACGAGTGATTTTATGACGGCGGAGTGGACGCCGATCCCGCACGAGGCGCTGGCGCGCATCTCGAGCCGTATCGTGAACGAGGTGGAGGGGATCAACCGCGTGGTGTATGATATTACGTCGAAGCCGCCCGCGACGATTGAGTGGGAGTAGGAAAATTGTTAAATATTGGACTTCTGTTTAGAACCATAACCCAAAAAGCCTGGGGAAAATTGTTTTTGGGAATTGTTTTGTTTTCACTAGGGTGGCTCACATTATCAACATTTGCGACAAGACCCTTAATTATTACGGGGACATCGTATTTGGATGAAGGCCAGCACGATGCTGCTATCAAATATTTATCCATAGCAACATGGATAAGCCCCAACAGTCCATATACTTTCTACAATCGTGGCAATGCTTATCTTATTGCCGAAGAATACGAAGCTGCTTTCTCTGATTTTGACAAAGCTATCAAGGTAGATGCTGGTTTTAAAGAAGCGTATTTAGGGCGTTGTATTGCGGAAAACTCGCTAGCTAGTTTTGATGCAGCAATTGAAGATTGCACCAAAGCTCTTGAGCTTGGACTAGATGTAGGCGATAAAGCAGCAGCCCATTACAATCGTGGCATTTCATATATGTATGTAGAAAAATACGACCTTGCTCTTCTTGATTTTCAGCAAGCAAACAATATACGAGAAACCGCGCTAGTGGACTGCCTGATAGGGATAATCTATTTCGAAAAGAAAAATTCTCCTGAAGAATCTATCCAGTATTTTAAAGACGGTATTGCTCTAGATACAGAAGGTAAATTGATTACATGTAGATCATCTTTAGAGAAAGCACAACAAAGTATTGAGAACCAGTAACGAACAAATATCTTCCCACAGGCTGGTTTCCTTCCAACGAAGCAGGAAGCAAAGATGACCGCACGGCGGTGAACCGACCGTGCTAGTTTTACGAAGACTTGGGGCGGGCGGGCAGTCCGCTTTTGGCGGGCTTTGTAGGTGTAGCACGGTGGATTTATCCCCGTGCGGGCGAAATCGCGTAGCCGTGCGTTGTATCCGCCCCCTCTGCCCTATCGGGCATCTCCCCCAAAGCGGCGAAAAACAGCCGTGCGACGATAGTGCCGTCGAATTTAGGGGAGAAAGGTGCAATGCAGTTCTTTCTCTTAAGCTCTTATTTGGGAGGGCCTTTCAGTTTCCGTCTCAACAAGCGGATAACTTCATCGGCGCTGCTCTCGATTGGCTTGCCTGTCACGTCAATGACTGGAATTTTATGTCGGCGGAAAAAGCCTTCGATCTCTTCAAGTTCATGAAAAATCTTCTCAGGATCAATATAGTCTGATTTTCCTCCGACCACGCCCAAATGGCTTTGGCGGTGTTTTCGATGCTCGATCAATTCACTGGGGGCAATCGTCAGGCCAATCACTCTACGCATATCCAAGGCAAAAACCTCGTCTCTGGGGGAGATCCCCGCAACAAGCGGAATATTCGCAACCCGCCATCCCAAAACGGAAAGATAGAGGCTGACCGGCGTTTTTCCTACTCTCGAAGCACTTAACAGAACAATCTCCGCTTCTTGCCATCCCTGGGGATTTTTACCATCGTCGTGGGCGAGCGTATAATCCATCGCGTTGATACGGTCAAAATAGGATTGATAAAGCTGGCGATATAACCCCGGTTTGCCGAGAGGTTCCTGGCTCAATTTCTCAGATAACGTCTCTATGAGGGGACCAACCAGATCGATCGTGACCAGATCAAGCTCTTTGGCAGTTTTTTTGAGCACGCAACGTAACGTTGGGTCAACGAAAGTATGCGCAATGACAGCACTATCCACGCTCGCATTTTGGAGAATTTGCTGAACCTGTTGTTCTGTAAATATTTTGGGGAAGACTTCGATCTCAACATCTGCATTCGGGAATTGAGCCAATACAGTCCGCGTCAACTGCTCACCGGAAGAGCCTACGCCTCCCGACATCACGTATAGAGGAAAGGATTCTTTCTTGTGTGAATTTGGTGATTCTTCCATAAAATTTATGCCTTTTTGCCTTCGGCAGAGACCAGTATCGAAATGGATGGACTTGGGAAGGTTTTCTGGATTATGAAAGATAATTTTGGGGATAGAAAAGGGAGATTTGCGGTCAAGTGCTAATCACTGCTCCCACTCCCGCAGCTTAAGCTCCAATTTGCATTGAAATCATCGTAGCTGATAATCGCTACAACGGTGTCAAAATCGGGAACATATCCACTGCAAGTTGCCCCGGGCAGCTTAGTTTGTTCAAGTAGGCTATCAATATGCTTGAGATTTTCCGCCAATTGAGTCACCTCGTCAGCGGTCAGCGTCTTACCTTCTGTAAAAAGCCTTGTTTCAATTTGCGAGCGTAAGCGGTTGAGCGTCTCTATGTATCGTTCACTGGCGATCATCGTGATGGTGTAGCCCCCACCGTGGGAGCTGAAGACATCCACAATAGCCCCCGATCGGATCGTGCGTACGTAAGCTTTGCCGCTATCCGGCACGCGTACGGATACAGTCGCGGTAGTGGCAGCTACGTTCTGAATGCGTACGAACGAGCAGCCTGAGAGGAGAAAAACCAACATCAAGCTGAAGAGAAGAATCGTACGGGGAAATTTCTTTCTTTTCATAATATCACCTGCACAACCCTGAAGTGGACATATCCAAGTCTTCGGCGCTTTGCACATCCATCCCTTCTTTTGAAACAGCGATCCCGCTTGGCACAGCCACAAATTGGAAAGAATCCCCGCTGTCGATCATCATCCGGCAAATACCCCCGGCCGTAACGCCCGATGACGTTGTGATATGCAATTCATATATCCCGGGTTGGATACCGCCATATCCGCTGATATCGAAGGGCGCGATGCTTTCGTTGTTGACCGTTTCCGGGCTGCCCGACTCTGTATCCATACGAAGAAGTTTGGTATCAAGCGCGTCATCGGCGATGTTGACAATCGAAATTTCTCCCGTGCCCATCCCAACTGCGTTCAGAACTTCGCGCTGGTTGAGTATGCCGGTGCTGTATGCATAATATCCACCCGCCCCAACGACCGTCAGACAGCAAACTGTTAGACAGGTAAACACCAACAACAAGATGAAACAAGTCAGCCAGGGGTTTCGTTTTTTCTTGACCATAATCAATCACCAAGCAGACAACTCTTGTCCGAATAGCGTCTTTATCACTATACAGAATTTGAATATGAAAATCAAACCGCCCGAAAAGTGGTTTATAAAAGAGAGTTTAGGGAGAATAGGCAGAAGCTGCAAAATCCATGTTCCACTAGGTCGGGAATATGCTATGATGACAGCAACTTATTGGGAAGAAGAAGGGTTAACAACTTAATCATTTACACAAAACGGCAAAGGACAGGCTCATGGAAACCAATAAATCCCGCAATTTTCTCTTCATCATGTTCGGTGCGCTCTATTTTGTGCAGGGCGTCATTCAGGCGTACCAGCTCAATTTCTTCAAACCCCACCTTGATGCCGAAGGCATCTCTGCTGACCGCATCGCCACCCTCGCCGGGCTGGCCTTGGTTCCCTTCATGCTCAAGTGGATCTTCGGCATCATCAGTGACCGCGTCAATCTCTTTGGCAAAGGGCATCGCGTCCCCTACATGATCCTGGGTGTGATCCTGTGTGCCATCGCTTTTGGCAGCGCCTACTTTATCTCACCCGCCGACCAGTATAGCATCATGGCAGCCATCATCCTGATCGGCGTTTCCGCAATGGCGCTCTTCGATGCCACCGCCGATGCCCTCGCCGTGGATATCGTTGACGACGTCGACCACGGCAAGGTCCAGAGCGTCATGACAGGTGGTCGGGCTGCCGGCTTCATCATCATCTCGGCAATCTTTGGTTATATCGCCGCCCGCTTTGGTTATTCCGCTATCTTCCTTGCAATGGGCGTCGTCATCCTTTTCCCGTTGGCGATGGTCTTCCAGGTTAAGGAGCCTTCAACTCGCACCACAAAAGAGAATTTCAACTGGGGCGCATTCAAAGCCCTCGGCAAGCCCAATTACCTGCTCTTCATTGCCTTTCAGATTTTAGCCTGGACCACCTTCCAGGGGACGGACGGTCTCATCACCTTTTATATGAGCAAGGAACTCCAGATCGGCCCCGAACTCATTGGGCGTTATGGGATGCTGAAAGGATTGGGATTGGTCATCGGTGCCCTCATCGTCGGTTGGATGATGAACCGCTTCGGGATCAAAACCGCTGCGCTCACGACCCTCAGCCTGGTCAGCGTTGGTGGACTCGTTTTCAGCCGAATAACAGGTGTGAACACCATTCTCACCGTGAGCGTTGCCTGGGGCATCGTCGTCGCCTTCCACTGGACGGTTTACGCCGCCTACTCGATGGGCATCACCGATAAACGCATCGCAGGCTCCATGTTCGCCATCCTGATGACGGTCGGTAATATCGGCTTGGGTTTGGGCGAACTCGCCACCAGCTTTGTGGACGAGATCGGCTTCTCCGGCGTATTCAGCACTGTCGCTCTCGTCAACCTGGCATTGATACCCCTCCTCTTCTTCACCATGCGCAGGTTCGACAAAGAAAAAACAACCCTCGCACAAGAAACATAAATATCCTATCTGACCTGCGCCACTCTAAATTAAAGTGGCGCAGGTTTCTTTAACCATCAAAATATGCCTACTATCAATATTCGAAAAGCCAACAGGGAAGACCTTCCTACCATCCTTGAACTTTATCGTGTCTTTGATAACGAAAACGATCCTCGCCTTGATCTGACTGCCGCCGAAGAGATCTTTGCGCGTATGCAGACCTATCCAAGCTATGCCGTCTATCTCGCAGAACGCGAGGGTGAGATCATCGGCACCTTCGCCCTGCTCATCATGGACAATCTCGCCCATCTCGGCGCATCGGAGGGCATTGTCGAGAATGTTATTGTGCCTCCGCAATTCCAGGGGCAAGGCATCGGGAAGATCATGATGGAATATGCCATGCAGCGCTGCGCTGAAGCAGGCTCTTACAAACTGGTGTTATCGAGCAGCGTCAAACGCGAGCAGGCACATCACTTTTATGAATCATTGGGATTTAAAAGATATGGCTACAGCTTTCAGATCAGGCTTGGCAGAGATCTAGAAAACCGCGCAGGCTAAGGAGCAACTATGGAAAATACGGAATTTTGGATCACTCTTCTTATCCTCATCGCCACATCCGCGCTGCTCATCGTTACGGGGCTGAAGAAACAGCCCGGGGTCGGCGTTATCGGAACTGTGCTGATCATCGGACTCACACTCTGGTTGCGAAAGAGCAACCTCCCGGCTCTGGGTTTTGCCCCGCCCCAAAACTGGATGCGAACGATCGCCCTTGGACTTGGGCTGGGTATCGTTATTCAACTCCTGTCCATCCTGATCATCGAACCGCTAAGCGAAAAACTCACCAACTCGAAACACGATCACAGCATCCTGGATGGCGTCAAAGGAAATCCGCTTGCATTGCTGCAATGGCTGCTAGTCGTGTGGGTTTTCGTCGCCTTTTTGGAAGAAGGCATCTATCGTGGCTTTCTGATGACTGAAGCAGCCAAACTTCTCGGCGAAGGGACGGATGGGCTCGCGCTGAACGTGATCCTGACATCCATCGTCTTTGGGCTCTCGCATGGCTATCAGGATCGTGCGGGCATCCTCAGCACTGGCATCGTCGGCGCGATATTGGCGGTCATCTTCGTCATGAGCGATTTCAATCTCTGGCTGGCGATCTTTACACATGGCTTTATCGACACCGTCGGGATCGGCTTGATCGCGGTCGATGGCGATAAACGTATCCGTGAAATGCTCTGGAAGGTATAGGGTTAATAAGATGAATAAGGGCTCAAAAATCCTGCTGATAGATGCGCTCATCAATTTGATTTTGGGCATTCTGCTTTTGCTCGCCATCCCATTCTCTGAAAGGCTCACAGTTTTTCGGCGATTGCGCTAACATTGGTTATGATCAGTTGCATCGAGTTATGGCATTACAAAAATAAAGACCATCAAGATCAATAGGAGCTTCTATGGACTACAGCAATATTCTCTCTCGATCCTGGAAAACGATTTGGAAACATAAAGTCATCCTCTGGTTCGGGATGCTGATGGCGATCCCAACCATATTAATGGGAGTCGTAATGGGGGGCTTTTTCTATTTCTTCACAGAAGAGAGTTTTTTCTCTGCACTTGAAAGCGGCTCCGCTGAACCTGATGTATTTTTAATCTTCTTCATTCTTTTCGCTTTGAGTATGGTCCTGCTAACCATATTGTCTTATGCAACAATGGCACTAAGTTTTACAGGGGCACTTAAAGGAACCCTCGATCTACGAGACAAAGACACCACCATCTCTTTTCGCGAGTTGTGGGAGGCCAGCCTGCCTTTTGTATGGCGTATCTTTGGCGTCATCTTTATCGTTTTCATCGCGATCTTTGGTTTTATTGGCATTTTCTTCTTCTTTGGCGCCCTCATCGGGGCAGTAACAGCCGGGCTAGGCTTCCTTTGCATGATGCCTTTTATACTGCTCATTCTTCCCTTCGAATTGCTTGCTTTTCTTTTTGCTGCCATCGCTATGGCGGTCGTGGTTGCAGAGGATATTGGCGTTTTCGATGCACTGCGAAGGGCGCAAGAGATCATGAAACAAAAGTTTTGGTATCTGATCGTAATGGGCATTATCGTGGCTTTTATCCTGTGGGCAGCCAGCATGATCATCATGTTGCCAATGCAATTTGCTCAATTCGCCTTTATGATGCCAATGATCTCAGATCCATACTCGATGGGAGACCCTACAACCTTCTTCCGTCCATTTGCTATTTTGATGGCAGTCGTGATGCCACTATCAGGGATCGTACAAGGGCTATCCATGGCTTTCGCGAATGCAGTCTGGATATTCTCATACTTTGATATTACAACTTCATCTAATGAAGAGGTTGAAGAAATCGTTCAACTTGACTAAGAGAGAAATACTCCCCTCGGTTTCGAGGGGAGTCGTATAAGGCGTAAGTAGACGGAATTCCTGCTCTCGTGTATGATATTGACAATATTAGGAGCATAAATGGATTACGGATACGTACTCACGCGCGCCTGGCAAATCATCTGGAAGCATAAAGTTTTATGGGTATTTGGCATCCTCGCAGGGTGTAGCGCGAAGGGCAATAATGGGGGAAGTAGCAATTCAAATTTTTCGCAGGATGCGGGCGAAATGCCCCCGGAAGTGATCGAATATGGCGATAAAGTTCTTACTATTCTGGAAGAGCCTTTCGTCATTTTTGGCTTGGTTGCTCTTCTTTTATTGATCATTGTTCTAACCATTTTTCTTAGCACCATTGGGCGGATCGGTCTAATCAGCGGCACATACAAAGCCGAAGCGGGTATCGAAAAATTGCACTTCAGGGAACTCTTCAAGGATAGTACCTCCCGTTTTTGGCGCTTTTTCGGTATGAACCTGCTCGTCAGCCTCCCCTTCATCATCGTTGTATTCGGTCTCATCGGCATGGGGATATTTGTAGCCCTCTCCACAGGAGATACCGCCAGCGCCAGCGATTTTCTGGCGGGCTTTATTCCCGTTATCTGTGTTTTATTCTGTTGCCTTTTCTTTTTTGCGCTTCTCATCGGCGTGATCGTACAACAAGCACAAAATGCAATGGTGCTTGAAGAGCATGGTATTTCCGCATCCCTCATGCGCGGCTGGGATGTTTTCAAAAATAATCTTGGTCACCTTTTTCTGATCGCTGTGATCCTTTTCATATTTTCAGCAGTCATCGGCGTACTCATCGCCATCCCATTCCTGATCGTCATTATTCCAGCTATGATCAGCTTTGTCCTCGACGGAGCTGAATCCATGCGCCCGCTGCTCCTGATGGGTTTGTGCATCGTCGTCTACTTCCCCGTCGCCCTAACCGCAAACGGGATGCTCACCGCCTACACTCAGGCGGCTTGGACATTGAGCTATCTTCAACTCACCGAGCAAACCCCGGAAATCCCAAAAGAAGATAAAATTATCGAATATGCGTAAAATCTTATCCGTCATATTTCTGACAATTCTCCTCTCGGTGAGCGGGATTTCTGCACGTGCACAGGAAGCCGCACGCGCGGAAGTCATCAATGTGGATGCAAGCGCCTTTCCCATGATGAGCGCCCTGCTCAATGTCTACGACGCGCAGGGAAAATTTGTTTCCGCTTTGGATGCAATGAATATCACCGCAATGGAGAACGGTACTCCCATCTCGATCAACACCCTCACCGAACAGGAAGTCGGTGTTCAATTAGTGGTAGCCATCAACCCCGGTCCACCTATGGATACACGTGACACGCTTGGCATCTCACGCTATGAGCGCGTTGTTGAAAATCTGCGTATTTGGGCAGAAGCTCGCCCTCTCGAACCGCGCGACGAAATGAGTCTCGTCACCACAGCAGGACCACTGCTCGTCAACGCCTCAGCAAGCGAATGGCGCAATAGCCTCGTTTCCTTTCAACCCGATGCGCGCGCCGCTGTGCCCAGCCTGCAGTCCCTGACCCTCGCCCTCGATCTACTCGAAGGACAGCAGGGCTCACAGGAAGGCATGAAACGAAGCGTTCTCTTCCTGACACCCCATCTCCCCGATCAGCAAACTGTAAACACCCTCGAGGAACTGACCCAGCGTGCAACGCTGCTTGGCATCCGCGTCAATGTTTGGTTGATCGACTCAGATGCTTATTTTGCACACTTCAGCGCGAATGCCCTTAAATCGCTTGCCCTCCAGACCGGTGGTGATTACTTTGCGTATTCCGGTATTGAGCCCATCCCCGACCCCGAAAACTACTTTGGGCATCTGCGCCACGTCTATACTTTCACCTACGAATCGCAGCTTGCCACAGGCGGCACGCATAATCTTGCCGTACAAGTACAACGCAGCGATCTTAATCTCACATCGGGCAATGCCACCTTCACCATCGATATTCAGCCACCGAACCCGATGCTCATCTCGCCACCTTCACAGATCGTGCGGCAAGCCCCTGAAGACGACCCTTACAATACTGAGCGATTGCTGCCCAACGAAGCCATGCTCGAGGTCTTGGTCGAATTTCCTGATGGGCATCCCCGCCCAATCACACGTGCCGCCCTCTTCGTAGATGATGAAATGGTCGCCGAATTGACCGCACCGCCCTTTGAAGAACTGCGTTGGGATATCAGTGAATATCTCGCCAGCGGTGAGCACTCACTTTATGTTGAGATCGAAGACTCGCTCGGATTGACGAAGACCAGCCTCGGCGTCCCTGTTACACTGACGGTTGTGCAGCCCCCAACGGGCTTGATCGCCTTTTTCGGACGAAACGGATCGCTCCTGACGATCGGCGTGATCTCGCTAGCCGGAGTTTTACTCGGCCTCATCCTTCTCATCGGCGGACGCCGCAGCATGGCATCCTTGAGTGCAAGGCGGGCTGAGAAAAAAGCCTCCCACGATCCGCTAACCCAACCTGTCCCAGCGCAAGTTGCGGAAAAAACGAAAAAACGCCGGACACCCATCCCCGGGTGGGGGCAGCGCCCCAAGCGAGTTAAGGCAACTGCTTATCTGGCGCGTCTTAACGGAAAAGGAAACTCGCACACGGGCACACCCATCCCGTTGACTGGCGTAGATATTTCTTTGGGCACTGACCCAACCAAGGTCGCGTTCGTTCTCGATGATCCATCCATCTCGCCCCTGCACGCTATTTTGCGTCGCAACGAGGCGAATGAATTCGTCCTGACAGACCAGAATTCCATCGCAGGCACATGGGTGAATTTTGAGAAAGTCGGACGAGAGGGAAAAGTGCTGATACATGGCGATTTGATCCATCTTGGCGCTTTACGTTTTCAATTCATTCTTGATAAAGCTCCGAAACCTGTAAAAGCACAGCTAAAGGTGGAAAAATGATCCCTGCTGAGCGCGCCCATCTGTACGTTGCTGCCTTGAGTCATAAGGGGATGAAGAAGGGTAAAAATAACGAGGATCGTTATGCGATCTCTTCATATCGTTTTAACGAGGCCGATCCAACCCCTGTGCTATTTGCCATCGTCGCGGACGGGATCGGCGGTCATCTGGCTGGAGAAGTGGCGGCTGAGATGGTGGTCGATTATGCTAGCGAAGCCGTAGCTGCCAGTGACGGGGAAAATCCCGTACGAACAATTTCCGAAGCGATCGACGCGGCAAATGCGGCTGTGGTGAACAAGGCGGAAGCGGAGGATGGCAAACAGGGTATGGGCTCAACCTGTGTTTGTGCCTGGATCATTGATGATCGGCTTTACGCAGGAACTATCGGTGATTCGCGCCTGTATCTAATGCGCGGCGCTGCTATTCAGCAGCTTTCCACAGACCATACCTGGATCCAGGAAGCGATGGACAAGGGTATCCTGACGCCTGAGCAGGCACGTGAGCATCCAAATGTACATGTGATCCGACGGTATATCGGTTCCAACCCGCCTCCTGAAGTGGATTTTCGTCTACGCCTACAACCCGATCAAAACGATGAGGATATGCAGGCAAACCAGGGCATGCGTTTACGCCCGGGTGATACGCTATTATTATGCAGTGACGGTTTAACCGATCTGGTCTGGAATGATGAGATTTTGGAGATCGTCCGCTCGAAAAAAAATCTGGAAGATGCCGCTCAACAACTGATCGATACAGCCAACGAACGCGGCGGACACGACAATATCACTGTCGTGCTGCTCTCTATCCCAAAAGATGCGAAGAAAAAAGAAAAGCCTCTGCCACTGAGTTGGATCATCGGTGGATTGATCGCATTTTTTATTACAGCGGCAGCTTTACTCGGTTTCATCTGGTATATCACACAGCCAGCAACAACCCCAACCCCGACAATCCCCTTGGCAACGGAGGTATCTCTTACGGAAGCACCAGGCGATGGGGTGAAAGAAACTCCCGTCCCTAAACCGACGCAGACCTTCCTCCCGACGCTGACACCTACGCCCCGTCCCACGCAGGGACCGACGTATACGCCCTGGCCTACGAATACGCCAGAGCCAGAAGCCGAAGAATAGAAAAAGCTCCGTAAATTGACGTTCACGGAGCTTTTTGGCCTCTCTCCCCTCTAAATCATCAACCACTAAAAATATGAAAACAAAGTTTCATTCCCTCTTTGAAAAATGGGCCAGTTGGAAAAGCGTCCTGCTTTTCTTTGCCCTGCAGATGCTCTTCAGCATCATTATCATGCCAGCGGCCTCCGGCAGCAGCGACCACAACCTGCCTGTGCTCGACTTGCAATTCTTCTACACACCCCGGCAGGCTTACGAGATTATTGGGACATATTCGCCGTCCATGCGGCAGGCAGCGGCTATCACCCGTCTGACCCTCGATGTGGTGTATCCGCTTATTTACGGGATGATGCTCACCTTCTTACTCACGCTCACGTTCAGGCGTGCTTTCGCGCCGCGTCCGCTTGCGGATGCGGCCATCTTCATCCCATGGGGTGGAGTGCTCTTCGACTATCTTGAGAATATCGGCTTTGCGGTCATGTTCCTGTCCTACCCAAAGGAATATTATTTTCTGGCGCAGGTCAGCGCGGTCTTCACCGCCCTGAAGTGGACGCTGATCGGTGTGGCTTTCGTTCTCGCATTGGCAGGTGGGGTAAAATTGGCTTTCACTAAATCTATAGAACGTGGATAAAGACAGATCGAGCAGGTTCTCGCAGATTTCTTTTATTTTTGTCCGTGCATATCCATTGAATCTGCGCAAATCTGTGTTCAATTAAATCGCTCCAAAGGAGCATCAAATGAAGAAGTCGGAATTCAATCGACTTGTAGAAAAAAGTTTTGTAAATCTTGAAAAAGAATATAAATTCAAAAAGACCGACACTGCCTTTCATCCTGGTGGAGTTATTGTCACTTTTCAAAACCCGACCACCGAAGTCTGCTTGAATTACGAGATCGGCGCCTTTCCGTGGATCACGATCGGCGATATCAACAATCCCCAAGAAGAGCGTGCATCGGTCGATTGGCTACTGGTGGAACTTGGAGAACGCGAAGCCCCGACCACAGACGAGGCTTTCTTTCCCCCAAAAATGGAAGAAGAAGAGCTCGAAGCAGAACTCCGCAAAAAGAGCGATCAACTCATCCGCTTTGGTGCCGAGATGCTCAAAGGCGACTTCAGCATCCTCCCAAAACTAAAAACCCGTGCTGAAAACTACCTCGCCGAGTGCGAAAAGATCGCTGATCGTTATAAAGCGTAAAATGAACCATGTATAAATCCATCCGCCCCCTGCTCTTCTCCATTGACCCCGAACGCGCCCATCAACTCACACTCGATGGGATCGAGAACTCGCGCATTATCTTCGGCGCGCACTGGCTCCTGCGCCAGATCTTCAACGCCCCGCCCAAACCCGTCGAAGCTTTCGGGCTGACCTTTCAAAACCCCGTTGGGTTGGCCGCCGGTTACGACAAGGACGCCTCTGCCGTGCGCGGACTCTCCATCCTTGGTTTCGGGCATGTCGAAGTCGGCACCGTTACCCCGCTGGCACAGCCTGGCAATCCCTATCCGCGCGTATTTCGCTTACCCAAAGATCAGGCAGTTATCAACCGCATGGGCTTCCCTTCAGCGGGCTCCGCGAAGGTAGTCAAAAATCTGAATAAGCTTGGGCGTTGCCGCTATGCGCCAACAATGCCAAAACGCGTCATCAACACGCGCGGATTCTTTTCTAAAGGCAAGCAACGTAGATCAAAGAGCACGATGATCCTCGGCGTGAATATCGGCAAGAACAAGAACACCCCCAACGAAGAAGCTGTGCTCGATTATCTCTCCCTGCTTGAGCTTTTCGCCCCCTGCGCCGACTATCTCACCATCAATATCAGCTCGCCCAATACCGTTGGCTTGCGGGATCTTCAGGGACGCGAAGCCCTCGAAATGCTCCTGTCTCAACTCAACAAGCAGCGCCAGATGGAGCAGGAAAAATTGGACAAGAAACTGCCCCTGCTGGTCAAACTCGCCCCCGATCTTTCGGATGCGGCACTCTACGACGCCCTCGACGTAATCCTCAACACCGGCATGGACGGCGTCGTCGCCACCAACACCACGATCGCCCGCAGCCCGGAACTGGCTTCCGCGCAAAAAGCAGAAACGGGCGGTTTAAGCGGTGCCCCCCTCACCGCCGCAAGCGACGTGATGCTAAAGAAGATCGTCAAACGCGTCGATGGGCAGATCCCCATCATCAGCGTGGGTGGCATCATGTCTCCCGAAGACGCAAAACGCCGCCTCGACATGGGGGCGACGTTGGTCCAGCTCTACACAGGGTTGATCTATGAAGGCCCGGGATTGGTCAAACGGATCGTAAATTCTTTATAACCCGTAGGGGCACGAAATTTCGTGCCCCTACTCTTTTTTAACGAACTCCTCCGGCGTGGCTTCCTTGTGCTCGGCGATAAAAAGCGTGAAACGCTTCTTGGTGAATTCATGCAGCCACGCGCCCGCCGCCTGCCCCGCTTTTGAACTAAGCGCATCGTTCAATGCCTTACGTGAATCAAAATACAACTCGTGGACCTTGGCATAACGATGTCCCTGCAACCCGTGGATGTAATCTTCCACATCGTTGACCACTTCGCGCCGCAACCCAGGCATCTTTTCTGCCAGACCCATAAATTTTTGCCAGTCCTTCTGGAATTTAAACTCCTGGTTATGGACCGGGGGATGAAACAGGATCATTAATTTATGCATAATTACTCCAATAATTTGTTACTGTGAGGGAGCGGCTGAAAGAAACTCAGCCTGGCGACTGCGGCAGTCTCTTTGGGATTATCACGTCGCCACTACCGTGGCTCCTCGCAATGACCTTTTCTAATCTTCAGTATACAACCCGCCAGTGGATTCCATCCAGTCGGCGATCTTCACTGCCGCGCCTTCAATGTCGCTATCTGAAATATCCACTTCCAGCGTCGGCAAAATGGATTGGGCGACCAACTCGCGCATCTTCTCCTGCTCATCAATGAAGATCTGCAGGTCGTCGTATTGCTTGGGGTTGGCGGAAACTTTCAATCGTTCCTCGCGTGCTTGCGCAAAAGATTCTGGCGTGCGCGTCAGGAAAACCAGATGAAAACCGATCGCTTTCAGGCGCTGCTCAAGCCAGAGAAAATCATGATCTTTGCCGTGATTCATCAGCTGATAGCTGCGTGTGGAGATATGAAAACGGTCGATGATCCACGAATAATAACGTTGCAGTTCGAAGAGACGCATCCAGGTATGGTAGGTTTCCATCGCGCGGGCTTCCTCTTCGGGGGCAAAATTGAGCAGACCACGCCCCCACGGCGTATTTGTAAAAGCACCCCATTCGCCTGAGATCAGGGGCGAGTGATAGCGGTATTTTCGCGGTCCCACCACGCGCGGATGCTCGTTCAGTGTAAAGGCTAACTCCGTCTTAAAGGTCAGACGAGTCCCCTCGATAATGATCTTCGGTGTCAATTTGGACATAAGAAAATTATAACGAAAATACTACAAAAAGAGCAGTCCTTTCGTGGTATCATCGTGGCAATTCCTCAAAGGAAAAGACTATGGATAATAAAATTACAATCATCGAAGGACCGCCGCCCGTCTTTGAACCCGTTCAGGATGGCTGGGCACTCAGCCTCAGTGAAGGTCCGAATTCTTTCATCAATGCTGTCACCAAACTTCGTACTTTTAATGGTCCCCAACTTGTTGAACGTTGTTACCGTGCCTGGCGCAATCAAATGCCCATGCACCTGCTTTATCGCAACGAAACGGGACTGGAACAGGAAGCGCCCATCCAGGCTGCCCGCGCAGTGGATACGGATGATGGGGATATCCTGCTCCTGTGGGTCTACCTTGACCCCGACATGGTCGAATTCGAATTTGACAGCAGTGACGAAGAAGGCAACGACGACGGATACGAACGCTGACCGAAAGAGGCTCCCGTGCCCTTGATTCTCTCCACCCTTCAACAACATACCCTAACCATCAAACTCAATCGTCCCGATAAGGCCAACGCCTTCAATCGGGACATGATTTTAGAACTGAGAAGTGCGCTCGACAAAGCTGCCGAGAACGATGATGTGCGCGCCATCCTGCTAACCGGCGAGGGGAATACCTTCTCCTCCGGGCAGGATATCACTGAGATGCTCGCCGCACGAGAACAGGAAGTTTCTTACCTTGAGCACCTGCGCGAATCCTATAATCCGTTGGTGCTGAAACTGCGCCAGATCGAAAAACCTGTGCTGGCTGCCATCAACGGCTCTGCCGCGGGAGCAGGTTTGGGCATCGCCCTGGCTTGTGATCTGCGCATTGCCGCCGAGGATGCTTTTTTCACCGTCGGTTTTACGGGCATCGGACTCGTACCGGATTCAGGCGTCTCGCTACTCCTGCCTGCCCTGATCGGGCTGGGACGCGCCACCGAATACACTTTCAGCAACCTGCCCATCTCTGCGCAGGATGCGCTGGATTGGGGCATGGTCAACCGTCTCGTCCCCACCGATGCACTGCTCATGACCGCCACGCAGATCGCGATGATGCTGGCAATGGGCCCCGTCGGCGCTTTCGGCGCGACCAAGAAAGCTTTCAATCGCGCCATGCTGTCAAATCTGGCAGAAGTCCTTGAATACGAAGGGGAATTACAGGATGAGCGCCGGACAGAGGCAGAACACCGCATCGGGGTAGATGCTTTTCTAAAAAAGGAAAGACCGGATTTTCTTCTCTAGCTAAAACGCGGCATAGAGAACCTACCGTGACCAGGCGGGTTTCAAATTCACCAGGAAGATTCCTCCTGCCGCAAAAGCCATCCCCACGAGACCATAAAGCGTAATCTCTTCGCCCAAGAATATCCACGCGAGCACAGCGATCTGGATCAACATCGTATTGTTAATAATGCTTGATTCCACAGCGGATAATATTTGAAGAGTCTTGTTCCACAAAAAGAAAGCCAGGGCGGTATTCACCACAGCAAGCCAAAGGATCGTTATCCATGCAGAAAAACTGAGTAGCGGAAGTCCCTGAGTCAATAGTCCGATCACCAATAATATGATCGCCCCAACGCCCATGCTGATCACCGTCACAACCAATGGAGAAATCTTTCCCCCGCGATTTACAGATCGCCCAAGCACGGCTGCAAATGCGTTGGCAAAAACAGTAAGGCCAGCCAGAATAAACCCCAAGATATTTCCGCTTTGGCTGGCTGTTGGCAAGAAGTATATAAAAACACCGATAACGAAAACAAAAATCCCGACCCATTGCAAGCGGGAAGGAATTTCTTTCAAGACAAAAATTCCGAAAACCGCGACCAATAACGACGTGAAATTCAACACTAAGCTGAAAGTAACAGCTTCCAGATATTTCAACGTGATAAATTGCCCACCTTGTGTCAATGTATAAAAGACGATGCCCAAGACAACCAGATTCTTCCAATCACTTAGCGAAAGAGAACGAACTTCAGCTTTATATTTCCACAAACCGGGCAGCAGAATGAGAAATGCAATTGAATATCGAAGCCCGGCGAATGTCAGCGGGGGAATTTCACCAATATATTCCTTGATCAACACCCAGGATGTAGACCAAAGAAAGGTTACAAAAACAGCTTGCAGAATGGCACGTAAACGTGGGGAAATTTGCATGGTAGCACTCCTTTTATCGAATAGGCATGACAAATAAAGCGCCTACCTAAACCCCTCCCGGCTTTTATCCGATAAGGTGCTACGCTCTCTGGCTTTTACGACGCTCGGTCCAGACCTGTGAGAACAGCGGAACCCTAGTCGCTCAGGGCGGCATATGCGATTATATGAGCAGTGCGTACAGGTGTCAATAAAGTATAATAGCCCGATAAATTGACACCTTTTTCAAGAATTTTGATCAGAAAAGCCTCCCCATGAAATTTCAAGCTGTTATCGGACTCGAAGTCCACGTAGAACTCGCCACCGCATCCAAGATGTTTTGCGGCTGCCCCGTCGTCGACTCGGTCGAAGCCGAGCCGAATACCGCCGTTTGCCCCGTCTGCTCGGGGATGCCCGGCGCATTGCCCGTCGCCAACGAACGCGCCATTGAATACAGCATTCGGGTTGGGCTGGCGCTTGGCTGCACCATTCAGCCCGTGAGCATCTTTGCCCGCAAAAATTATTTCTACCCCGATATGCCCAAAGCCTATCAGATCTCGCAATTTGAAGAACCCCTCGCCACTGATGGTGAGATCATCATTCAAACCGATGCGGGCGAGAAGACCATCCGCGTGCGGCGTGCCCATATCGAAGAAGATGCAGGCAAACTCACCCACATCGATGACGGCGCCAGCCTCGTCGATCTCAACCGCGCGGGCGTGCCCCTGCTCGAGATCGTCTCCGAGCCAGACATGCACTCATCCGCTGAGGCGCGCGCTTACGCCGAAAACCTGCGCGACATCCTGCGCTATCTCGGCGTCAACTCCGGCGATATGGAAAAAGGCGTCATCCGCTTCGAGGCCAATATTTCCGTGCGCCCCGAGGGCACAGACGAACTCGGCACGCGCACCGAAGTCAAAAATCTCAACTCCTTCCGCGCCATGGAAGATGCCATCAACTACGAGATCGCTCGCCAGTCCAAGCTGATCGAAGCAGGCGGCGAAGTAGATCAGGAAACGATGGGCTGGGACGAGACCAACGCCAAGACCTACACTATGCGCGGCAAGGAAGATTCACACGATTACCGCTACTTCCCTGAACCTGACTTGCCACCGCTCAAAATATCGGATGCCTGGAGAGAACGCGTTGCCGCCGAACTCCCCGAACTACCGCGTGCCAAATTCGAGCGCTTCCTCGCCGACTACAAACTGACCGCATACGACGCAGGCGTCCTCGTCGCCGACAAGGCCACTGCCGACTACTTTGAATCCGCGCTGGATGCCGCATCCCAAAAAGTGACCCCGAAAATGGTCGCCAACTGGATGACGGGCGAACTCTTCTCGCTCATGAACCAAGCCGAAATGAGAATTGCCGAGACCAAGGTCACGCCCGAAGCACTTGCCGAGTTGATCTCCCTCGTCGCCGAAGGCGAGATCAACAAGAATACGGGCAAGAAGGTCTTGGCTGAAATCTTCAAAACAGGAAAAGCCCCCAAAACCATCGTCGAGGAAAAAGGTTGGGGGCAGGTCTCTGACGGAGCCGTGATAGGGGCGCTGGTCGCCGAAGTGGTTAACGAGCACCAAGCCGAGGTCACGAGCTATCGCGAAGGGAACGAAGGTGTGGCCAACTGGCTCTTTGGCCAAGTCATGAAAAAAGCGCGCGGACAAGCGAATCCACAAGTCCTGCGCGAAGAGTTAATGCGACAATTGGATATTTAATTTGAGTTTTGTGCAGGAGGGAAATTACTCAACGATCTCGGTCTTGTCCGGTTTATTTGGCACCGAGCAGATGAAGACAAAAGGTTCGTCACTGATCGTTTCGTAGGAGTGTTGCAATCCGGCGGGGATGTAGAGCACATCGTCTTTGCTGACTTCGTAAACCTCGTCGCCGAGCACAACCCGTCCGCGCCCGCCGAGGACAAGCTGTTCGTGCTCCACCTTGTTCGTATGCAGGGGCATGGACCCGCCCGGCTGCATCTCGATGCGACGCATGGCAAAATGCGGTGCTTCATCAGATGAGATCAAAACCTGGATCGTGGTATCTTTGGCAGCCGCGATCGGGATTGCGGGGACATCGGAAAACTTTTTGACGGGCATATTTTTCTCCTTTTGATATTACTCAGCGCCGGGATTAATGGGCGCACCTTCCCAGGCTTTAAGGAATTCCATCGACTGCTGAGATGAATGCAGGAACGAGAAGCGCGCAACTTGACGACCCAACTCACGGACACGCTTATCCACACCAGCATCCTTCAGAGAGCTATCATCGTTGAAGGCTTTCCAGGCAGCAGAGATCGAAACCTGCTCCGGAAGCACCCAAGCGTGTAGCGAGCGGCCGATGGTGCGCAAACCGTTCAACGCATTGATCGCGCCTAACGAGCCGCCGGATGTGCCCAACAAGCCGATCATCTTGCCTTCAAATTCCTTGAAACTCATTAAATCGAGGGCATTTTTCAAGACACCGCTAAAGCTACTATGATATTCGGGGGTACCGAGAATGATGCCTTGGGCGTTCCTGACATCATCGCGCAGGCGAGCTACATCGGGGGGATATCCGTTTTCGTCTTCTTTCCCATCGCAAAAGATAAGCTCATATTCGCGCAGATCGATCAACTGGGTTTCAGCACCCGTTTCTTCGGCACCTTGCAAGGCGATTTCCAGGGCTTTACGCGTGGTACTTTCTGGGCGTAAACTTCCGCAGAGCGCGATCACGCGTACTTTTTTTTCGTTATTCATACTCATAAGATTTTCTTTATTTATTCCTGTATCGTTCCATTGACGACTTTCCAAATGGTCGCTTCTTTCGTAAAGTCGGCCGTAAATAATTTTAGATCAGTAGTTGTCAGCAAAGATTGTTCTGCCTTGTCGAGATAACCGAGTAGATCCGAACGGCGCTGGGGATCGAGTTCCGCCATCACTTCGTCAAGTAGGATAACGGGGTACTCACCTGAGCGTTTCTTCATCCAGTCCACTTCGGCGAGCTTGAGCGAAAGCAGGGCTGTGCGCATTTGTCCACGCGAGCCATAATCGCCAAGGTCGATGCCGTTGGCGAGGAAGCGTAACTCATCGCGATGGGGTCCGAGGGTGGTCACGCCGCGGGCGAGCTCCTCGGTGCGAACAGATTTCAAAGCCTCGAGAAAGCCTTCTTTAATGGCAGCAAGCTCAAGGCGCGAGCGATCTGCCGCTGTGTCCATTTTGAGGGCAATTTGATTTTCGGGTGCAGGCAGAGGATCGTAGGCCGGACGATAATCCAGTCGCAATACTTCAGCACCGTGCGTCAATTCATGATGAATGCGGGCGGCAAAAGTCTCAAGTTCCTGAATGGCTTGGATACGCCAAAAGATCAGCTTTGCGCCACGGTCTGTCACCGTCTCGTCCCAATACGCGAGTTGGTCGGGGTCGCCGCCGCGCTCGGCAAGCTGCTTGAGCAGGGCATTGCGTTGCGTGACCGCCTGCGAATATTCGCTGAGCGTGCGCGCATACGCCGGGACGATCTGCGCCAGAGTCTGATTGAGATAGCGACGCCGGACATCGGGACCGCCCTCGATGATCTGCGACATTTGCGGGATGAAGAGGACGGCGTTGAGACTGCCGACGATCTCACTTGCTGGACGCTTGACTCCATCTAAAAGAATCTCTTTGCGTAAACGCATACCGTTTTGGACCCCCACCGGCTCGAAGATCAACCGTACCTCGAGGCGATGCCGCGCTCCGCCACGCACATACTCACCCACAATGCGCCCGACGGTTAATTCTCCGCTGCGCGCGGCAATGAAGTTGACAAGTTGACGGTCGGAGCTGGTTTGAAAGGAGGAAAGCGCAGCCAAAAAATAGACGGCTTCGAGCACGCTGGTCTTACCCTGTGCGTTACTGCCCACCAACAAAAGAGACCGCCGTGGAAGGTCGACATCCAGGCGGGCGAAATTTCGAAAGTTGGTCAGTGAAAGGCGGGTTAGGTGCATAAGCATCTGTCATTGCGAGGGAGCGTAACAGAAAAAGGAGCGACCGAAGCAATCTCCTTTTTTACAAGAGACTGCCGCGTCGGACTAACGTCCTCCTCGCAGTGACATACTAAACGTTATCTTCTACATTTTCAGGTTCAGGCTCGGGTTCGGGCTGCCAAACGCTCTCGGCAAGATCAGTGAAGAGGACACCTTCAAGATGGTCGATCTCGTGCTGGAAGATGCGTGCGACCCAGCCATTGAGCTTATATTTAACATTCTGCCCGTGTTTGTTCTGTCCTTTGACAACAATAGAGGTCGAGCGTTCCACATCTCCCACCAAGCCGGGGATGGAGAGACACCCTTCCACGCCCATGACCTTCTCATTGGAGGCACGCGTAATTTCGGGGTTAACGACGGCATAGAGTTTCGGGGGGGCTTCCTCATCTTCTTCGTCGCCAAACTCGATCACGACGATGCGTTCAAGAATGCCGATCTGCGGGGCAGCAAGCCCAACGCCAGGCGCGTCTCGCATGGTCTCGACCATATCGTCGACCAACTGTTTGAGGTCATCGCTAAAATTCTTTACGGGGCGTGCCTTCTTGCGGAGTACCTCATCAGGCACGGTTACTATTTTTCGTACAGTCATTTTTTACCTTTAGATTTCAAGCTTGTGGCAGGATTTTACCCGATTTTTGAGCGTATCTCAAAAGAGGCAGTGGCTAAGTTTATAGGCATACAAACTCAATAACATGCTTCTTGTTGTAA
>CAZASG010000027.1:0-15903 GCA_964487745.1 uncultured Anaerolineaceae bacterium
TATACATCGCTCGAACAGGTTCGTCTTGAAAAGATCGAAACCCTGCGCGCCGAGGGGATCGAGCCCTATCCGACCCGCGCCCGCCGGACGCATACCAGCGTTGAAGCAATTGCTGCTTATGAAAGTGCGGAAGCCAGTGAAGCAGAGGTCGCGGCTGTGTTGGCTGGCCGTTTGCGTGCCATGCGGCATATGGGCAAAATCTCCTTTGCGCATATCGAAGATGGGGCCGGGCGTGTCCAACTTTTCTTCCGCGCAAATGACGTTGGAAAAGAAAAGCTGGAATTCTTCAAGAAGATGTTTGATCTGGGCGATTTTATCGAAGCTGAAGGGAAAATGTTCCGCACCCGCACCGGTGAAGTGACTTTGCAAGTTCAGGATTTCAAACTTCTGTCTAAAGCCGTGACACCGCTGCCTGCGGCGAAGGATGAAACCCTCGAAGATGGCACTGTCGTTCACCACGCCGCGCTCGAAGATGTGCAGTTACGTGCCCGCCAGCGTTATGCGGACTTGGCTGTCAACGAGACCACGCGCGAGACTTTTCGCAAACGCGCAGCAGTAGTGCGCTCTTTGCGTGATTTCATGGACTCGAAGGATTTCATCGAAGTCGAGACACCGATCTTGCAACCGATCTATGGTGGTGCGGCAGCCCAACCTTTTACAACTTATCATAACCAGCTCAAACAGGAATTGTATTTGCGTATTTCATTTGAGCTTTATCTAAAACGACTTTTGGTCGGTAATTTAGAGCGCGTCTACGAGATCGGGCGCGATTTTCGTAACGAGGGTGTTTCGTATAAGCATAACCCCGAGTTCACACAGATCGAGTTCTACTGGGCATACGCGGATTACTTGCAGGTCATGGAGTTGACCGAGCAGTTGGTGGCATATGCGGCTGAAAAAGTGACCGGCTCTACCAAAGTCACTTATCAGGGACAGGAGATCGATTTTTCACCCCCGTGGAATCGTCTGGAGATGCGCCAAGGCTTATTGGACGCTTGCGGCGTGGACATCAACGAATGTCGCGACGACGAATCCCTCCATGCTGCCCTGAACGCGAAGGGGATCGAGCACCCCGCCGATGCGCAGCGCGGCAAGCTCATCGACTGGATGGTGGATGAATTCCTCCAGCCGAATATGATCCAGCCGACATTCCTTTATAACTATCCGCGTGAGATCTCGCCGCTGGCGAAATCCATCCCGGGTGACCCGCAGACAGTGGAACGTTTTGAAGGTTTCGTGGCGGGTATGGAAATTTGCAATGCTTTCACGGAGCTGAATGACCCCCTCGATCAGGAGCAGCGCTTTATCGAGATGGGACGTGATTATGATGAGGGTGACGAAGAACAGCACCCCATGGACGACGACTATCTCCGTGCCATGCGCTACGGGATGCCCCCGAACGGCGGCTTCGGCATGGGTGTGGATCGTCTGGTCATGCTGCTGACGGATAAACACAGCATCCGTGAAGTTTTGCTCTTCCCCCATCTGCGCGCGGAAGAATAAAACAAATCCATTGTAGGGGCAGGCCTGTGACCTGCCCCTAATTTAATTCCATGAACAAAAAAACGATCATTCTTATTCTTGGCGATACCCTCTCTGTTGCGATCATCACAGTTGTTGGGTTTCTATTCCATGACGGGTTATCCATAGCTCTGCTCTATCGAATCGCCGCGACCTTTTTCCCCACTCTTGTAGCCTGGCTCTTGATCGCTCCCTGGCTGGGGCTTTATCGCGAAGAGATTTACACAAATTGGAAGCACCTTTGGCGAGCGGGATGGGCTGTCATCCTTGCTGCGCCACTGGCATCCTTTTTTCGTGCCCTGATGTTGGGGAATATCCCCATCCTGCCGGTTTTTGTTGCGGTGCTGGCAGCCACAGCAGCCTTGGGGATGCTCATCTGGCGCGGTGTTTGGTGGCTGATCGCACGACGATTGAAATAAGAAAAAATTGCAGAAGCGACCAAGTGGTCGCTCTTACTTTTTAATTGGTTTTGCTACAACTCGATCCATTGGATCGTTAGCAGCACGCACTTCATCAAGGCGCCGTTTTGCTTCTTCTGGAGGAAGAGGGTTTCCATGCTCGTCTTCAAGAGAAACCCAGATAATACCTCCTGCACGGTCGGGGCTGGGGCAGCTCTCCTGATAGGTCATTATCTGTTTACGGGCATCCCGTGCGAGCAGGGAACTGGCAATGCTAGAGATCAGCAATCCACCAAAAAGCAGGTAAATGCCCAAGGTCAGGTTCCAGAACATGCTCAACAAGGGCACCACGATCAAAAACGTGATCAAGCTCAATATCCGTTTGCGTGCCGCTCTATCTATCTTCACTTTCCTCATCGTCATAAGGATGTCCCTCCAGTATTTTGGCGTAGTGATCCCTTTTCCTTTGCCCCCATGCTGGGTCAATACTTTCCATTAGCTCAATATCTTTGGCAAAAAGCTGACGTCGAAAATCCTGTCCGGCAATGCGATTTCGCAACTCATAGCCAGAAGCCATTGCCCACGTCATGTCAGCGACCAGCCAATACAGAATCTCATTCTCGTCTGTGGAGCGGCGTTCTTTGTAGCGCATCCCTCGTTCGGTGACCACGTAGATGAATTCATTCCCTTCATATTCAATATGGGGGCTGCCATCGTGCTGCGCGCTTTCATAAAAAGCGTGAAATGCCTCTGGCGCGCCAAGTTTTTCTGCGAACCGTTGATATTTCTTGCGTAAGGTGATGAGCTTTTTTTCCATACAAGGGCAGTATAAACCATTCTCTGACCAAGGGATGATAAAATAAACGCATGGACGAACCCGCCCTCATCCGCGACGCAAAACGCGGCGACCTGAATGCCTTCAATCGTCTTGTCCTCCATTATCAGGACATGCTATACAACACTGCCTATCGCGTTCTGGGTGATCCTGCGCTCGCTGCCGATGCCACGCAGGAAGCCTTTATCTTGGCTTTTCGCAAGCTTAAATCTTATCGTGGGGGCTCCTTCAAAGCCTGGTTGCTGCGCATCGTCACGAATGCCTGTTATGATGAATTGCGTCGTCAAAAGCGACGCCCGTCCACCCCGCTTGAACCCATGACCGAAAATGACGAAGAGATGCAAAATCCACGTTGGCTTGCTGATCCCAGCGCCTCGCCGGAAGAGCAAGTGGAGACCTTTGAACTTGAGCAAGCCATTCAGGATTGCATAGAGAACCTGCCGCCCGATTTTCGCGCTGTCGTTGTCCTGACCGATATTCAGGGTTTGGATTACAAGGAAGCCGCCAGCGTGCTCAAAAAACCGCTCGGCACTATCAAGAGTCGCCTTGCTCGTGCACGCACCCGATTGCGAGATTGCCTCCAAGCCGTGCGGGAACTTTTGCCAGCCGCTTTTCGTCTGGAAGAAGGAAGTGCCCTATGAGCAAAAAACCTTCATTCCGTGATCTCGAACAGCTCTCTGCCTATCTGGATGGGGAATTAAACGAATCTGCTCGTCAGAAATTGGGATCCCGCCTCGCACGTGACCCGAACTTGCGTGCCGCGCTGGACGATATAAGCCAGACCCGGGCTCTTCTCCGCCGCACTCCACAGCGACGTGCTCCGCGCAACTTCACCCTCTCCCCACAGATGGTTTCCATCCGCCCACCGATGCCGCGCCTCGTGCCTGTGTTGAACTACGCATCAGTAGTGGCGATGCTGATCTTCGCTTTTACTTTCCTTTCCCCATTTGGATTGGGTGGTGGTGCTATGGCAGAAGCTCCAATGATGGAATCTGTTGCGATGGAAATGCCAGCCGAAGAACCAGCTGCAGAAGAACCGGCAGCCCCCATGCTGATGGATGCTGCCGAAGAACCTCCTGCCGAGGGGGTAATGGCAGAACCGGAAGAAGATTACGCGACGGAGGAGGAAGCCCCTGCCGAGGAGCCAGCTGCGGCGGCAGAAATGGCTGATGAAACGCCGACTGCTTCAGGTCCCGCTGCTAATCTCCCGGCCACCGAAGAACCTGATAACGTGGCGGCTGGAGAATCTGAACGCGCAGAAGCAACCCAGGAACCCGAACTTGCTGCTGCCGAACCGGCTGAAGAAGGTGCTCCTGCTGCAGAAAAATCGCTCACCCAAACGAGTGTACAGACCCCGACCCTCACCCCGCCGACGGCACTCCCCGCTACGCCACCGCAATTCGGGAGTTTACTAACATCTTTCCAGTGGGTCTTGCTCGTCGTCGCACTCCTTTCACCCTTCGCTGCCTGGCTTATTCGCCGAGCAACGATCGCCAAATGGCAAAAAGTTTCTAAATAGATCAGAGAGATCACAAAAGTTTCAAAGGCTTTTGTAGTTCTGTTTCTCCCCATGTCAAAACGTGTCGAAGTGAAATATTGTATTCGCTGCGGTGATGCCGTTGAGCAGCGACCTAGCTACGGGCAAGTCCGTCCCGTTTGCCCCTCGTGTGGCTGGATATATTTCGCCGATCCCAAAGTTGCGGTCGGCGTTTTTGTCGAACGGGATGGAGAGATCCTGCTTGTGCAGCGCAGTTTCAATCCGCATCAGGGCAAGTGGTCGCTACCTGCGGGATTTGTCAACGCGGGAGAAGCCCCTGCCGATGCCGCCCGCCGTGAGTGTCTTGAAGAGACGGGTTTGAATGTGCGCGTGAGTGATATTCTCGATATCTATGCCAAAAATGAGCACGCTGGCGGCGCAGATTTCATCATCATCTATCGAGCCGAGGTGCTCAACGGTAATCTCGCCGCCGCCGACGATGCCGATGACGCTGCCTTCTTCCCGCGCGATGCCCTGCCTGAGCTGGCGTTTGATGCGACGCGTTATTTTTTGGAAAATTTTTAGCCCCCCTGTCCTGCGGACATCCCCCAAAATTCTAGAATTTTGGGGGACTGAGGGGGTATGCTACAATCAAAATATGAAACCGATCCCTCCTGTTCGCCCATCTCCGATCGCCGGAAGTTGGTACCCAGGCAAGCCCAACCAGCTTAGCGCCGAGATAGACGCCTGGCTTGATAGTGCTACGCTGCCCACCCTGGATGGAGAAGTGGTAGCGTTGATCGCGCCTCATGCGGGATATACGTACTCGGGCGCGGTGGCGGGACACGCTTTCGCCACGGTACGTGAACGGGACTTCGACTTGGTCGCCGTTTTATCGCCTTTTCACGCCCATCATCGGGATGCTTTTCTAACCTCCGCTCACACAGCCTACCGCACCCCGCTGGGAACCATCACCATCGACCGCGACGCCGTTAACGCTGTAGACGCAGCCCTGCGCGCTGAACTCGGCTTCGGGATCACGCCCATAGCCCGCGACCGCGAACATTCGCTCGAGATCGAACTCCCATTTTTGCAGCGTGCCCTAACGAGCGACTTTGCCCTGCTCCCGATCATGATCCGCTCGGTGAATGCGCGTGAGCTTGAAGTACTGGGCAAAACCCTCGCCAACCTTCTGCGTGGGCGCAACGCCCTGTTCGTTGCCAGCACTGATTTATCGCATTTCTACGCCCAGGGTGTCGCCAATATGCTTGATGGCGAGATGCTGCGCCAGATGGAGGCTTTCTCTCCCGAAGGTGTGCTTGAAGCCGAGGAACTCCACAAAGGTTTCGCCTGCGGACGTGGCGCCGTCGCCGCAACGCTATACGCCGCGCGGGAATTGGGCGCAGATAGTGTGAAAGTCTTGAACTACGCCACATCAGGTGATGTGACGGGGGATATGTCGTCGGTTGTGGGGTATGGGGCGGCAGTGGTCTATTAGGGGAAATGTGAATATGGAGAAAAAACTCTCAGGCGCGATTCGCCGAAATATGCAACTTAAGGATACAGATGAGTTGCTTCGTATTTGGAAGCAAAATAATAGAGAAGAATGGTCTGATGAAGCTTTTTCTGTTGTTCAGGAAATTCTATTAGAAAGAAATGTTGAAATTCCTGATCAGAATACTAGAGCGGTGACGAAAAGAAAACGACACAAGAAGAAAGAACATAGCACCTTAAAACTGGATCAGGTTCCTGTGGCTCTCTGGTTTATTCTTTCACCGGGTATTATTTTGTTATTTTTTATATTTCTTATGTGGGGTGTTTCTATTGTTATTTCTGATCTCTCATCAGGTAGCTGGCCTATTGTAGTTATTCTTGGTCTTTTAGCATTGCAATTACTGCTTGTCGGATTTTATTCTGGTTGGAAAAGTTGGTTTAATGGCGAAAAAACGAAACGAGAGATTTTAAGAAAGATACCAGAATCGAAAAGATATGGGGCGTTCTACTATCGCGCATTGACTTTTTTCCTTCCAGAACGATATATTCCAAGAGGTAATCTCCTTATAATGCGTATAATGTCTGTAGTCTTTCTGATTTATGGAATACATACTATTTTGTTTTTATTAGAGTGGTTATAAGTTTCTCCTCATGCCTACCTTCGTCCAAATCTCCGTTAACGTCCCCGCTGTGAGCGGGGTTTTCGATTATCATCTTGCGCCCGAGCTAGAGGGAAAGATCGGCGTTGGGTCGTTGGTGACTATTCCCTTTGGTCATCAAGTTGTGCAGGGCGTGGTTTTGCGTTTTGTGGAAACGCCCGCCGTTGCGGATACAAAAGCCGTCATTGATCTGCTTGATGAAAAGCCCGTGTTGACTTCTGCGCAGATTGCGCTCGCCGAGAAAATGGCAGTACAGACGTTGAATCCCGTTGCGGCGATGGTGGGGATGATGTTGCCGAGTGGGTTGAGTCAGCAGGCGGATGTGGAATTTGGGATTCGGAAATCGGGAATGGGGGACGGAGATACAACTCCCAATGCCCAACTCCCAACTCACGACCTTTCCCAAACACAAAAACGCATTCTCGCCCTTCTCGAAAAACGTGGTTCGTTGCGTGGTCGTCAGATCGATCGCCACTTCAAAAATGTCGATTGGCGACCCTCGGCGCAGAATTTGGTGCGACGGGGTATCTTGACGAGCAAGTCCGTTTTGCCGATGCCGAAGGTGCGCCCAAAATTTGTGCGGACGGCGCAGTTGGCAGTGCCTTTAACGGTAGCTGCTGAAGCCGCGTCCACGTTGGGGAGCACCGACCAAACCCAAATCAGGCGCGAAGCCGCGCTGCGTTTTCTCATGCGTGAGACGGACGCTGTCGCCGTATCCTGGGTTTATGCGGAGAGCGGATGTAATCTATCTGACTTGCAGATTTTGGCTGGAAAAGAGCTGATCGTCTTGCGCGAGACGGAAATTTGGCGCGATCCGACGGAGAGAGTGGAGATTGGAGAAGTAGAAAGTAGGGCGTTTGTGTTGACGGCGGCGCAAGAAAAGGCGATGAAGGTCGTGAACGAATCTTTCGCTGACTCGCTGACTCGCCCACTTCTCCTCCACGGCGTGACGGGTTCTGGCAAAACCGAGATTTACATCCGCGCGGCGCAGGAGGCGGTGAAGCGGGACGGACAGGCGCTGGTTTTGGTGCCCGAAATCGCGCTGACACCGCAAACGGTGCGTCGCTTTTTGGCGCATTTCCCTGGCGAAGTAGGGCTGGTGCATTCAAAGCTCTCGCTCGGCGAACGCTACGATACCTGGCGGCGGGCGCGTGCGGGGCAGTTGAAGGTTGTGATCGGTGCGCGTTCGGCGCTCTTTGCGCCCCTGCCGAATATCAAATTGATCGTGCTCGATGAATTCCACGACGGCTCCTATCATCAAAATCAACCGCCTTTTTATGATGCGGTGCAAGCGGCGCAGCATTATGCCGAGATTTGCGGCGCGGTCTGTGTGCTGGGGTCGGCGACACCACCGATCGAGTATCGGTATAAATCTGCTCCTCGCAGTGACGTGCAACTAATAGAACTCCCCAACCGTATCGCCCAACGTGAACTCCCACCTGTAGATGTAATTGACATGCGTACAGAGCTAAAATCGGGCAATCGCGGCATTTTCAGCCGCGCCCTGCAAGACGCCCTTTCCCAAACGCTGGCACGCGGTGAGCAAGCCATTCTCTTTCTCAACCGACGTGGTACCGCCACCTATGTCTTTTGCCGTGATTGTGGGCATTCGCTCGACTGTCCGCGCTGCGATACGCCGCTCACGCTGCACGCGGCAGGACGGGGCGAATTGCGCTGTCATCGCTGCAATTACACGCGCCAAATGCCCAAAACCTGCCCCGCTTGCCAGAGTACCAAAATTCGCGGATACGGATTGGGCAGCGAGAAGGTCGAAGACGAGGTCAACGCCCTTTTCCCCGACGCCCGCACCCTGCGCTGGGATTGGGACACCACCCGCACAAAAGACGCCCACGAACTCATCCTGAGCCATTTTTCCGCGCATCGCGCTGATGTCCTGATCGGCACGCAAATGCTCGCAAAGGGATTGGATCTGCCGCTCGTCACCCTCGTTGGTGTCGTTTTGGCAGATGTGGGATTGAATCTGCCCGATCCATTTGCCGCCGAACGTGTTTTCCAGACCCTGACTCAAGTGGCGGGACGAGCAGGACGCTCCGCTCGTGGTGGACGCGTGGTGCTGCAAAGCTTCAATCCCGATCACTATGTCATCCAGCACGCGGCAGGGCATGACTATGCAAACTTCTACGCTCACGAACTCGAAGAGCGGAGGCGGCTCGGATATCCGCCTTTCGCCAAGTTAGTGCGATTGGAATACCGAGACCGCGATCCCATCAAAGCGGAAGAAGAGACAAACAAACTCGCCGCTGAAATCAAGAATTTACTGGTCATTGAAAACCGAAAACAGACCACTGTGATTGGCCCCGTCCCCGCCTTTTTCTCAAAAGTGGACGGCATCTACCGCTGGCAGATCATCTTGCGTGGTCCCGAGCCAGAGAGTTTGTTGAGGGGGATGGAATTGAGAGGGTGGAGAATTGAAGTTAATCCAATCAGCCTTCTGTAATTATGGCGAATAAAAAACTGCGAAGGCGTAACTCTCTTCGCCTGGAAGGATACGATTATTCTGAACCAGGGGCATATTTCATTACAACAGTGACACATCAGCGTGCATGTTTGTTTGGGAAAGTGGTGAATAGAGAGATGCAGCTGAATGCGTCAGGGAAAATGGTGGAGAAGGTCTGGAGTGAGTTACCGAAACATTATCCGCATATTGAACTGGGGATGTTTATAGTTATGCCCAATCATGTGCATGGGATTATCATCATCGATGAAGATGTAGGGGCGGGTCTCAGACCCGCCCCTACGAAAAAACACGGGTTATCAGAAATTATACGGGCATTTAAATCGTTTTCGTCTCGCCACATTCATGAGATTGATGAATTCTCCCCCGAGCGCATCTGGCAACGCGGCTTTCATGACCGCATCCTTCGCAACGAAAAAGAATGGCAAAACGTCCATCTCTATATCGAAGCCAATCCCGTCAATTGGGAAAATGATGCTGAAAACCCCATGAATTTGCTATAATCCAGCATTATCCCTTTTCCTAAAGGAGCTCCCTCATGCAATCCTTCTCACGCGGTTGGCAATTTCTCAAACAAGCCTGGCAGATGGCATCTGCCGATAAAGACCTGCTCAAACCCTCCATCTACGCCCTCTTTGCAGGAACGGTCGTCTCGATCATTGGCATTGTACCGATGGTCGCAGTTTCAATGCTTTTTAGCAATAGTGGCTTTGCCGGGCAGGCGGTCATCTTCTTATTGGGCGCGCTACTCATTTTTTCCGAGTTCATTGTCAGCTATATCTTCTCGGCGATGACCGTCTATCTCATTTTTGGTTATCTCTCCGAAGGCGACGGTCGTATGGATAAGGCATGGGAGATCGTCAAGCGCGACTTCTTCGACCTCATCACCCTCGCGGCAGCATCCACTGTGGTGAAAACCATTCAGAATATGGTCAAGGGTAAGGGGAATAGCGGCGGGCGCAATATGCTCGCGTCCGCGATCGAAGCCGTTTGGACAGAGGCTGCCTATCTCATTCTCCCCGCGATGGTCATCGAAGATATCAATCTCAAGGATGGGATAAAGCGGGCAACGCAGATCGTAAAAGATAATCTCCTGTTGGTGGGCATCAGCACGGTCGGTGTTAGAACGGTAACGGTCCTGATCGGGATATTGCTCGGCTTAACGGGAGCAGGCCTAGGGGCCGCGCTTGGATACGGCATCATATCCCTCGCGGGCGGAACGACCGTGACCCTCGGTTTGGTCATTGGCATCGCAGTTGGATTGCTGGTCTTTTTCATCTTCCTGATGATTGCGAATTTTATCAATACTTACACTGCTACCGCTTATCACACTTGCCTCTACCTTTGGGCACGGGACGTGGAAAAAACGGATGCTCCCGCCCAATCCATCGTTGCTCCTGCTCCGCTCGCAGCAGTACTTGAACTTTAGGAGAATTCATGCGTTTTGAAGAATTGAACTGGATGGATGTTGAGAGCTATCTCGAGCAGGATGATCGCCTGATGATCGTTTTGGGTGCGACCGAACAGCACGCCTACCTGAGCCTGCTGACCGACATTAAAATTCCACAGGCTTTGGCAGATGCTGCCTCCCAGCAGAGTGGAGTGCTGGTTGCACCACCGTTGAATTTTGGTAGTTCGCCTTATTTTCTTGATTACCCTGGCACAATCAGTTTTCGCTTGAGTACGCTCATGGATGCGATTGAAGATATTTTGCGCTCAGTTTATCGACAGGGCTTCAGGCGCATTTTAGTTCTCAATGGTCATGGTGGGAATGAAGGCGTGCGTGCACGCTTGAGTGAAGTGGTCAATGATCTGCCCGATATGCAATTGAATTGGTACGCATGGTGGGAATCGCATGGTGTTGAAGCGATCACTCTCAAAAATGATCTTAAGCCCGGGCATGCCAACTGGCTGGAAGCTTTTCCCTTCACCCTTGTTGATGAGATGCCCAGCACTCCTAAAGCTCCACCCTATGTCCCCAGCGCAATTATGGATGCCAAGGCAACGCGCGATATTTATGGAGATGGCTCCTTTGGTGGTCCCTACCAGGCTGACGAATCGATCATGGATCAGATTTTTCAGGTCGCAGTAAGAGATATTCTCGAAATGCTAAAATTCGAGTAAAATAGCTTCTACATTGCGAGGGAGAGAAAAAAAGAAAGTAAGGAAAAGATGAGATTTCAGGTTTTCCTCCTTGCGGAAGAATCTAATTCTCGGTATAATTCCAAACTTGGATGAAAATATCTAAATATTTACTGTCTACTGGCGAGCGCTTGAGAGAATAATCTCAGAGTGCTTGCCTTTGTGTGTCTCGTGCAATCTTTTTTGCGTGAATCATCATATAAAAAATCTCGCTTTTTCTGAGAGATTTTAGACGACGAGGAGAGTGTTCAGTGGAAACTAAGGGGCTCAAAGCGCTTCGTATTAGTCTTGCTTCACCCGAAACCATTCGTAGCTGGTCTTATGGTGAAGTCTTAAAACCGGAAACGATCAATTATCGTCGTCTGCGACCGGAAAAAGATGGTCTTTTCTGTGAAGCCATCTTTGGACCGCAACGCGACTGGCAATGTTATTGTGGTAAATATAAAAACCCGCGCTATAAGGGAATCACCTGTGATAAATGTGGAGTGGAGATTACTCGCTCGGCAGTGCGCCGTGAGCGAATGGGGCATATCGAATTAGCCACCCCTGTTGCACATATCTGGTATACACGCCGTATTCCCTCTTATTTGGGATTATTGCTTAATATCTCACGTCGTAATCTTGACCGCGTGCTTTACTTTGCGCAGTATATCGTCACCCACGTAGATGAAGAAGCACGCGAAAAAGCATTGAACAAGTTGGATGAAGATATCAACGGCTTTGATGCCAAACAAGATACGATGCACAGTGATAAAGCTGCCGAGATCAAGGAACGCAGCGAAGTTGCGTTAACTGCTCTTGAGCAGCGCCGTGCCGCAATGGAGCAGGAGTTCGACGAAAAAACAGCTGCCTTGCTTGAGCCTGTGATGAAAGAAGGGCAACGTCTTGATGAGAGCTTGCAAGACAAAATGGGCTCCACGATCCGTAAAGAGATCGTCTTCAAGGCAACTGGCGATGTGATTGCCGAGGCTGGTTCTACAATTGCTTCTCAGCATATTAGTAAGGTGCAGACGATCGTAAAAGAAAGCCTGCACAAGATCGAAGGCGATCTTCAGGAACAGCGTGAGGAAAAATTCTCGGTCATTGACCAGGAGATCGAAACCCTGAAAGCAACTGCTGATGAAGAATTGCAGCTTTTGCGCGATCAGATCGACACCCAACTTTCTGAGACAAAAGAAAGAAATAAGAAAACCCGCAAAGAATTGGTTGATTTGCAGCCTTTTGATTTCTTGAGCGAAGTTCGCTACCGTGAACTCAAATCCCGCTGGGGGCAGATCTTCCGCGCCGACATGGGTGCTGAAGCCTTCCTTGATATTCTCCAGCGCGTTGATCTCGATGCCCTCGCCGAAGAGCTTTGGCACGAAGTTCGCACGACCAAGAGCAAACAGAAACGCAAAAAAGCCACCAGCCGTCTGAAAGTGGTCGAGGCTTTCCGTCGTTCGGGTAACAAACCCGAATGGATGATCATGAGCATCCTGCCCGTTATCCCGCCCGATTTGCGCCCAATGGTGCAGTTGGATGGGGGACGTTTTGCGACTTCGGATCTGAACGATCTCTATCGCCGCGTTATCAATCGCAACAACCGTCTCAAACGCCTTTTAGAGTTGGGGGCACCCAACGTCATTATCCGCAACGAAAAACGTATGTTGCAAGAAGCGGTCGACTCGCTGATCGATAATAGTCAGCGCGGCAAGGCACTCTCCCGCCGCGGACGCCGTGAATTGAAATCGCTCAGCGATATGCTCAAAGGCAAGAAAGGGCGTTTCCGCCGCAACTTGCTTGGTAAACGTGTAGACTACTCCGGTCGTTCAGTGATCGTGGTTGGTCCCCAATTGAAACTTTATCAATGCGGTCTGCCCAAAAAGATGGCATTGGAACTCTTCCGCCCCTTCGTGATCGGTGGCTTGGTCAAACGCAACTATGCTGCCAATGTGAAGGGCGCACGCCGTATGATCGAGCGCAACCGACAGGAAGTTTGGGAAGTGCTCGAAGACGTGATTACAGAACGCCCTGTTCTCCTGAACCGTGCGCCAACCCTACACCGTTTGGGTATTCAGGCATTTGAGCCGATCCTGATCGAAGGGAGCGCGATCCAGTTGCACCCATTGGTCACAACGGCGTTCAATGCCGATTTTGACGGCGACCAAATGGCGGTCCACGTACCGCTTTCGCAGAAGGCTGTTGAAGAAGCCCGCCGACTGATGTTGTCGTCCAAGAACCTGCTTAAGCCCGCCGACGGCGAACCGATCATCAGCCCCGGCAAAGACATGGTTTTGGGTGTTTACTACCTGACGATGACCGATCCCTTTGATTACAGAGGCGAAAATAGTCTCTTTGGCTCCATCGAAGAAGTCAAACTAGCCTTTGAGTTGGAACAGGTTGAAGTGCATACCAATATCCGCTTGCGCGTGACCACCTGGTATGACGAAGAAAATACGCGTTTAGCTGAAGCTGAAACACGCATGATCGAAACCACGGTCGGGCGTGCGATCTTCAATAGCATCCTGCCGCCTGAAGTACAGTTTGTGAACACTACTTTGGATAAAGGTGGCGTGAAAGACCTGATCGCAGATGTTTACGAGATTTGCGGTCAAGATATTACTACGACAGTTGCCGATGGCATCAAGAGCATTGGCTTTGAATATGCGATGCGCTCCGGTGTCACCGTAGCGATCTCTGACATTACCGTTCCTGATTCGAAACAGGACGTAATGCAGAAATCCCTGCAGGCGGTCGAGCTGGTACAACGCGACTTCCGCCGAGGTTTGTTGACCGAGCAGGAACAGGACGAACGCATTGTCCAGATCTGGCAGGATACCACCAATGAGATCGCTGCCGAAGTCCGCAAGGTGATGGACCCGAACGGAAACCTTGCTACGATGGCAAGCTCCGGTGCGACCAAAGGTGGTTTTGGTCCGATTTCCCAGTTGGCAGGTATGCGTGGTCTTATGGCGGACCCTGCCGGACGTATTATTCCGCTCCCGATCCGCTCGAACTTCCGCGAAGGTCTCACCGCGTTGGAATACTTCATCTCCACACATGGTGCTCGAAAAGGTTTGGCGGATACCGCTCTCCGTACAGCAGACGCCGGTTACCTTACCCGCCGTCTCGTGGATGTTGCGCAAGATTTGATCATCAACGAACATGAGTGTGGCACGACAAACGGTATTGTCATCCGCCGTGATGAAGATATTGCCGGGCAATCACTTGGTTCTCGTATTTACAGTCGTCTCATTGCAGAACGTGTTATTCACCCTGAAACTGGTGAGGTTATCGCTGAACCCAACGATGTGATCGGCCATGAGTTGGCACGGAAGATCATGAAATCTGGCATCGCTGAAGTTCTTGTCCGTTCCCCGCTGACCTGTGATCTTCAGCACGGTGTTTGTGCTAATTGTTATGGGAATGACCTCGGCCGTGGCAAGATCGTTGAGCTTGGCTCTGCCGTCGGTATCGTGGCTGCCCAATCCATTGGTGAGCCGGGTACACAGCTCACCCTGCGTACTTTCCACACTGGTGGTGTGGCAGCCGGTAGCGATATTACGACTGGTCTCCCGCGTGTTGAAGAGCTCTTTGAGGCTCGTCGCCTTCCCAAAGGCGAAGCGGTCATGACGGAGATCAACGGGAAAGTGAGTATTTCTCAATCTGAGAAATACGCTGACCTGCGTATCGTCACTGTTTCACAAAGCGAAATGGTCAGCGATAAATACCAGATCCCTGAAAAATGGGAAATTGCTGTCAAAGACGAGGACGAGGTCAAAGCTGGTGAAGTTCTGGCAAGCCAGGAAGAAGCCACCATCACCGCTCAAAATGAGGGCAAGATCCGCATTGAAGATGATGTGATCTTTGTTTCCTACGAGCAAAAAGAAGAGAGCGAATACGATATTCCCACCACGGCGCGTCTTCTTGTTGTCGATGGCGATCACGTCGAAGCTGGTCAGCCGCTGACCGAAGGTTCGTTGAACCCACATCGTATTTTGCGTATTCAGGGCACCGACGCCTGTCAGCTTTATCTCATGTCTGAAATTCAGCAGGTTTATCGCTCACAGGGTCAGAACATTCATGACAAACACTTCGAGGTCATCATTCGTAAGATGCTCTCGAAAGTACAGATCACCAATCCTTATGACAGCAACTACTTGCCCGGTGACGTGATCGACCGACTTGATATTCGTCATATCAACGAAGCCCTGCTTGCCGAAGGTAAACAGCCTGCGCGCTATGTCAACATTTTGCTGGGTATCACAAAAGCCTCGCTCACAACCGATTCTTTCCTCTCCGCCTCCTCCTTCCAGCACACGATCAAGGTTTTGGCGAAGGCAGCTATCGGCTCCGATGAAGATCCGCTCTATGGCTTGAAGGAAAATGTCATTATCGGTAAACTCATCCCCGCTGGCTCCGGTTTCGTGCCAGGACGTTTCTCTGAAGAAGAGGAAGTCGTGGAGGAAGATGCCGAAGCCGAACTCGACCCTGAACTTGTTCCCGAAATGGAAACAGTAGGTGAAGTCCCGGAAGAAAAGGGTGATGAAGCTGCTGCCGATGATACGGCAGATGCCCCGCTAGCTGAGTAAAAAATCAAGACTTTCAAAGATGCCGCCCCTTGAAAAGGCGGCATCTTTTCTTTAACATTTTAAATGTTAAAGAAAACAGTACTTTAGAACTGACTGGATTTTTTAAGATTTAAGGTATAATGGCAAAACCCCAAAAAAACGATAGGGGTTCTGGATTATTCATTTATTTATAAATATCAAAAATATAAAAAATGCCGCCCTCACAACCAATCGATGCAACCGTACTTATTATAGAAGGAAAACATGCAGATTTTCCTTCTTTTACTACTCCTATGTAAAAAAAAGGATTTGAAGTTCATAGATTTGAAAAGAAGGACTTGTGATTTAATT
>CAZASG010000027.1:15913-50110 GCA_964487745.1 uncultured Anaerolineaceae bacterium
TGAAGTTCGCGTTGCAAAGAGCGGTAGCCAGGCATCTGCTTTGCTTAAAGATGTTGACCCAGACGTACTTGTGGTTAACGCGGCCTCCATGCGAAGCAGCGGCATTCGTATCTGTAAATCTCTTCGCGAGCAAGACCATGGGCTTCCGATCATCCTGATCGTTGCCCCCGACAAAGAGATCAGCGATGATGTCGCCACTGTTGTCTTGCACCATTCCTTTACCGTTCAAAAACTAACCAATCGTATCAAGCCGCTTTTGCCTGGCGAAGGTGAGAACTTGCTACATGTTGGTTCGATCCGTCTTGATCTGGATCGCAATCGCGTTCGTTGTCTCGGGCAAAACACACGTCTTACGCCGCGTCTTGTTACCCTCCTTGAAGCGCTGATGAAACGTCCCGGCGAAGTAGTGGAGCGCGAAGAACTTTTTAAAAAAGTCTGGGATACCGAATATACTGGTGATACGCGTACCCTTGATGTCCACATCTCGTGGCTGCGGCGCGCCATTGAGCCAGACCCTACCAAGCCAAAATTCCTGCGCACCATACGTGGCGTGGGTTACCGACTGGATGCCTAAAAGAAAAGAGCGACCAAATTTGGTCGCTCTATCGTTTTAAGGTCATTTGTATTCTCTCTCCGTCGACTTTCACACAACGGATGCATATCTCATCTCCAAACTTTTCTTCAATTGTTAGGCTTTGGGGAATTTCGCCGCTTCGCACGGGGAGAACGGCTTGCTCGGTGCTCTTGAATATTTGCTCATTCCAATCAGGATCGACCTCCCAATAAACGACATCTGACAAGAAATCTCTATCGAGGGAAACTCGTTTCCCCTCTATGCGGGCAGTGTTAGTTGAATCGGTTTTGGGGAGAGCGGTGGCGGCATCCCGTTCAAAGCTGAAGGATGCTTTTTGTGCAGCGAGCCTGCTGAGGGTCGTGTGCGCTGCGCGCCAAGTCGCGTCTGTAGCGATGAAACGACGCCCCAACTTTGCCGCGACGAGCGCCGTTGTTCCCGATCCAGAGAAGAAATCTGCTACAAGATCGCCTTCATTTGACGAGGCTTTGATAATGCGTTCCAGCAGGGCTTCAGGCTTTTGGGTGGGGTAGCCGGTGCGCTCATTGTGCATCCTCGCCACGACGGGGAAATACCACCAATCTTCGGGGACTTTTCCGCGTTTGAGATCGGGTACTTTGCCAAAACCTGCTTTCTTTGATGAGTTGAAGGTTTTAACAGTATTCTCGTTATAGGGCTCGCGGACATCGTCGACGTTGAAGGTATATTTTTTGCCTTTGGTGTATGAAAGGATGGTGTCGTGTTTGCGATTGAAGGCGGTTTTGATGGGGGAGGGACCGTGATATGTCCAGATGATCTCATTGAGCAGGCGGTCTGCGCCAAAAATCTCATCGAGGAGTAAGCGGGCGTAGGCGTTGGCGTGCCAGTCGAGATGCAGGTAAAGCGTGCCATCAGGCGCTAGCAGGCGGTGCATGAGAATGAGACGCTGGTAGAGAAAACCGAGATAGGCGTCGAGGTCATCCCAATGATCATGATAGCCCTCTGCCATTTGCCACTCACCCGGTTTACGCGAGTCTTCGCCGCGCCCGATGCGGGCAGGGAATTTGCGATTGGTGAAAAAGGGCGGGTCAATATAGATGAGGTTGATCTTGCCCTCATACTCCGGTAGGAGCGCTGCCATGATGGCGAGATTGTCGCCAAGGATCAGGCGGTTTTCAGGTTTTGTTGTGGAAGTAGGGGAAACCCACGCTTCGGTTTGAAGCGTGGCATGGGAAGGAGAAATCTGTTTTTTATCGCGCCAAATGAGAGAAGGCATAAGTTAACCATGTTCCTCCCTTAAATTCTGTTTTTAGAATTTGGGAGAGGTTAGGTAGGGGTGTTTTTTTAGCTGTAGTAGATATTCACCGTTGTGCCGTAGCCACGCCGATAGAGTTGTGGCCCATCGTGGACGGGGCGTAGCCAGCGGAAGAGCCATTTGGCTTCATTTGTGCGCATGTTGATGCAGCCGTGACTCATAGGGACACCATAATTTTCGTGCCAATAAGTGCCGTGGAAGGCATGACCCGCTTCAGTGAAGAAGCTCGTCCACGGAACACCGGGAAGCTCATAAGCATAGATATCAGAGGCCAGGCTTCCATCACCCATATGTTTGGAGGGCATCTTTTCTCGGATATGAAATTCTCCGGCAGGGGTTTTGGTTCCAATTCCGTTTGAGCTGCCTCCGTAGATCAAGCCGGAGGAGATGGTTGTTTCGAAAACGACCTTGTCGTATTCATACGCATAAAGACGTTGGGTAGTGAGATCAACATCGAGGCGCTTATCGACAAATTCGACTTCGGGCGAGATCGGAGCAAGCGATTCAGGTGGGATCATCCGCAAATGGTGAGGTTGTACAAAATAGGGCACGGAAGCAAGTTCGTCGAAGATGCGATACCAGAGTTGTCCATCCGGCCCCTCGCCAATCCCATCTACCCAATGAACAGATTCGTAATAGAGTCTGTAAAGAGGTTCCCATCCATAAAACTTGGTGTAGCGCATGGCGCGCGTGTAGGGAACTGTCACATCGGCGAGATAGCGTTTGCCTTCTTCAAAATAGGTCTGGGTCGGATTATGAAGCAGCTGCACACGTTGTAAGCGGGCACGATGCACAAATCCACCCCAAACACGATACCAAACGGGATTATATTCAGGCGTTTCGGCGGTGACTTCCTCGTAGACAGTTAATAGGTCATCACGATACCACTGCCCGGTAATGCGCGCCTCATCGCTGGGCATGCTGTGTACGCTGATGGCATCAGTGGCGACACGTACCAGCATACGGTCATCAAAGAGATTAAGACGCTCTTTGATTGGCGTAAATGCCAGCGTGCCGAGCCCGAGGGCGCTGAGTTTGAGAAAATCTCTTCGTGATAGTGTACTCATCTTGGCTGGATTTTACCTTAAGTTTCTGAGAGTTTTATGAATTGCTAAAAGGATGGTTTCTCTGTGAAGTTTCTTACCATCAGAAGTCTCCTCAAGCTTATCCAAAGGATGCTTTTCTCGGCGAGATTTTTAAAAATATGCTACTGGAAGAGATAATTGGTTAAAGAAAAACAGCCTTCCATGCAGAAGGCTGTTGAAATTTTACAAGAAACCGTACTAACCACTAACTGATCGGTTCCATACCTTTCATGATCTCTTCGATAGCCATTGTATGACTGCAATATTCTCGAGAGCGATAAAAGTCGCAAGTACAGGTCAGGTTCCCATCCTTAAGGGAAATACGATGGGTATTATTCGTTCCCTCAACAGAAATTTCAAGCGATTCAAGATGAAAACGTTCACGTTCCTGGGCATAGCGTTTCGCTTTTTGAATTTTGCCGATCATACCAGAGTCCATTTTATCTTCTCCTTAGGTAAATAGATACAAAAACGCACGCGGAGGCCGCGTGCGTTTATTTAATAAAAAGGGAGTATGTTGTTTCTACTCGCATGATATGAGTATATAGCGGAATCAGACTCTCGTCAACAGGTTATTCATCACCGTAATGAAATGACAATTATGTGCCCCAGTCACGCAGGTAGAGGAAATCGTATCCGATCGTGCGATTGCTGACCTTTGCAATGGGCGGCATCATGCGTTTGAATTGATTTTGACGCACACGTTTAATTACATCATAGACAAAATCTCTGTCAAAACCGGCTTCGATACATTCTTCGGCACGATAGCGCTGGTCGATGAGTAGATAAAAAAGTTTATCCACCTCTGCGTAGCTGAAACCAAGTTCATCTTCATCGGTTTGGTTTGTCCACAGATCGGCAGAAGGGGCTTTGTCAATGATCTCGTTCGGGACGCCCATCGCACGTGAGAGTTGACGCACCTGCGTTTTATAAAGGTCGCCGATCGGGTTCAGCGCCGAAGCTGAATCGCCGAAAATGGTCGAGTAGCCCAGCAATATCTCGGTCTTGTTGCTCGTACCAACAACCAGCCCGCCAAAGGCTTCAGACTGGTCATAAAGGACGATCATGCGGCAACGTGCCATGATATTGCCCTTGCGCGTTTTAGACATCTCAGGGTCAAGGGCAATAAGCGGGTCAGCCATCTCCGTGATGGGGATGGTCAATGACTGGACGCTGAATTTATCGATGCAGAGTTGAGCGTGGTCGAGAGAATCCTGGCTGGAGGCTTTATAGGGCATCCGCACAGCGAGGACATTCTCCTTTCCAATTGCCTCCGCGGTAAGAGCAAGGGATAACGCCGAATCAATTCCTCCCGAAAGCCCGATAACAGCTTTACTAAATCCGACTCGGTTTAGCTCCGATTTGATGAATCCCGTTAATATCTTGCGTGCCAGATCTGTGTTGATATTGAGATTGGATTTCTTCGTCATCTTTATCTGCCTACTATTCGGGGATTATTGCCATGCAGAATGCGTCCTAATTCACGCTCCACGAGAGCCGTGCGTTCATCTCGCAGTAGCGGTAGACGTGAGCGCGTGCGGTGAAGTTGGTTCAAGTCAAGTTCGGCAAAGGTAAGCGCTTCTTCGTGATAAGGACTTTGGGCAAGTAAAGTGCCGTTGGGATCATAAACATTCGATCCGCCCCAGAAGTTCAAACCATCCTCATAGCCGACACGATTGCTGTGAGCAACAAAGCTGGTGAAAAGATTCGCATAAGCTTTATTGGTATGGTCTACCCAGCGTGCTGATTCAAGGCGGTCATTGTCGTTCAGTCCACGTCCGGGCGAAGCGGAGGTCAGCAGGAGAATATCCGCCCCATCCAGCCAGAGCAGGTAGGGTGGAGAGATATGCCAGAAATCCTCGCAGATTAGCATCCCCACGCGCCCGAAACGGGTATCAAAAGCGCGGATGGAATCCCCCCAGGCGAAGAAGCGTCCTTCGTCGAAGAGACCGTAGGTAGGCAGATAGACTTTGTGATGAACGTGGAGCACTTTCCCTTTTGAGAGATAGGCGTCGGCAATGTAGAAGCGGTGGCGCTCATCTTCATCCACAAAGCCGACCACCATATCAATCTCGTGACTGGCGTCGAGCAGGCGTTTGAAGATGGGGTCATCCGCTGTGGGGCGGTGTGCAACCGTCGAGGCGATGTCCTGGAGAGTGTATCCGGTGAGAGAAAGTTCGGGGAAGAGTATCAAGCCCGAACCACGTGCGACCGCGTCCCCAATCAGGTTGAGATGTTTTTCGAGATTTGCATCTACATCCCCTAATTTGGTGTTGATCTGTGCGAGAGCTAACTTTAAAGTGGTCATGTTTATTTGCCTGATGTCTAAAAAAAGAGCCGCCGAGCGTTGGCTGCGGCGGCGTGGCGGAGAGAGAGGGATTCGAACCCTCGGTAGCCCGAAGACTACAACGGTTTTCGAGACCGCCCCGTTCAACCACTCCGGCACCTCTCCGTTTGGGCGGGCTGTATTATATCTTAAATTTTAAAAGTTGATGCCGCTTCCGGGTATATAACTTCTCTAAAACCTTTCATATCCAACTCTTTTTTGAGCGGTAATGCGCCACGTTCTTCGCCGTGGACGAGGAAGACTTTTTGTACCTGATCCTTGACCGCCGAAGCATATTCCACCAGCAGATTGCGTCCGGCATGGGCAGAAAGCCCATTGATGGTGGCGACCTCTGCATTACGCACAAACTTCTCACCGAAGACTTTGATCTCGTTCTCGCGCTCGGCGAGACGACGCCCGAGGGTATGAGGTGCCTGCCAACCAACAATGAGTATTGTGTTGCGTTTATCTTCGATATTGTTACGTAAGTGGTGCAAAATGCGCCCGGCTTCTGCCATCCCCGAAGCGGAGATGATAATAGCGGAGCCTTTGTAATCATTGATAGCTTTTGATTCTTCAACAGAGCGGGTGTAGGTGATCTCTTTGAAATCCAGTGCTGCATGACCGCGTGTGCGAATATCGGCAAGAGTTTCCGCATCCATACATTCAGGATGTTCGTTGAATATTTGCGATGCATTGATTGCGAGAGGACTGTCAACAAAGATCGGCACAGAAGGAATTTCGCCGTTCTGGATCATTTGATGAAGGTAAACAGCCAGTTCCTGCGTGCGCCCGACAGCAAAAGCGGGGATGATGACCTTGCCGCCACGCTCGATGGTTTTTTTTGTGATCTCGCGCAGTTCCTGGTATGCCATCTCCGGGGAGCGGTGTCCTTTGTCCCCATAGGTGGATTCCATAATGAGATAGTCTGCGTTCATGGGAAGAACGGGATCACGGAGGAGGGGCAGGTTACGCCGACCAATATCGCCCGAAAACCAGACCCGGAATTTACGGTTTGCCTCCGTTATGTCGAGTGCGATGCCCGCTGAGCCGAGGATATGCCCCGCGTCCATGAAGGTCGCGCGGACGCCTTCCGCTACTTCAACAGGGGCATCATATTCTACTGATTGGAAGTGTCCGGCAACTTTTTCCGCATCTTCGAGAGTATAGAGCGGCTCCATGGGGGGAAGCCCTTTTTTCGCGCGTTTTTTGTTGGCGTAGGCAATATCCGTTTCCTGGATATGCCCTGAGTCACGCAACATTAGTTTGACGAGATGCGTGGTAGCGCGTGTTGCTGTGATTTTGCCATCGTAGCCTTGTTTGACAAGGTTGGGCAAATTACCGCTGTGATCTATGTGCGCGTGCGAAAGAAGCACTGCATCCAGTTTTGATGGGTCGAAGGGGAAGAAGCGATTTCGCTCGTAGGTTTCTTTTCGTTTTCCTTGAAAAAGCCCGCATTCCAGCAATATTCGCGAGCCGTTGATCTCCAAAAGGTGCATGGAACCGGTGACTGTGCGAGCTGCGCCGTGAAATTTGATCTTCATTGTGGGGTTCCCTTCAAATATCTCTTATTCTGCCAACTTCTCTCGATCTGCTTTTTTCAACCCTTTGACGACCAATGCATAAGATTCGTCGATCATAAAGAAAATCTCTTTTTCAGGGATGCTGCCATCGAGCGTGACTGTGTTCCAGTGTTTTTTATTCATGTGGTAGCCCGGTATCACGGCAGGATACTGAGCGCGTAAAGCAAGCGCAAGATCAGGGTCGCATTTGAGGGAGATGCTAATCGGGTACTTTTCCCATGCGATCAACGCGAACATTTTCCCCATTACCTTGTAAACGAGCGCTTGAGGTCCGAAAGGTGTTTCTTCGGTCGTTCTTCTCTTTGCGAGAAGAATTTTGCGGAGTTCTTCCAGTTTCATTGGATTTTTTTCAATATCTCACTGCCATACTGCGTCAAACGCCAGGGGGCATCTTGCATGATCTCTGCCAACTCATCCTGTTGACGAGGGTTTTTCTTGGCGATCTTTTCCATGAGCAGACGTGGCAAGATAATATCTGATTCTACGCCCAGTTTTTTCCCTTTCTCTTTGCGCCAGTTTCGTAATCTGTCGAGGCGGGCAATATAGGTTTCGCTGGGGCGTTTGGAGGGGGTGCGTTTCACAAGATCAGCACGTATACCACGTTCAATTGCAGCGAGGAAAGATTTCCCGAAGCGGTTGATCTGTCTCTGAGTTAGGCCGCTCTCTTCAAGGGCTTTACGACTGCGGGGCATGGCTTCTGCCAATTTTAGCAAAACTTTGTTGTTGACCACTTTGAAAGAAGGACGATCCAGTTTGGCGGCGAGACTTTCACGGGCGAGGCAGACTTCATTTAAAACGGTAGCCTGCCGCGAGTCAAGTTTGGCACGTCCGCCGATCCGTTCCCATAGGGGAAGCTGCTGGCGGTTATTTTGTCCGTTGACATGAGTCGCCAGCCCAAAGTCCTCTTGCGCCAGTTCCCAACGCTGATTTCCCTTGAGTTCTTTTTTGAGAAGCTCACGTAGATCAATTAGGAAATGTGTATCGAGGCGGGCATAATTGAGCATTTCGCTACTGAGGGGGCGTTTCCCCCAATCAGCCTTTTGGTATTTTTTATCAATCTGCACGTTGAACTTGCTGTCAAGCAATTTGCCTAAACCAACTCCCTGATAACCGAGAATACGCGCGGCGATCATCGTGTCGAAAATGTTGGCGAACTGAAATTCAAAATCCCGCTGTAAGCAGATCAGGTCGTATTCAGCAGCGTGAAAAATTTTCTCAGTATTTGGGTCTGCGAAAATGGGGGCTAACTCGTTAAGATCAGGCAATGCAAAGGGATCAAGCAGGAAGTCTTTTTCAGGAGTCGAAAACTGGATCAGGCAAACTTGTTCCTGGTATGCATAGAGACTATTTGATTCGGTGTCTACAGCAATACTCGGCTGCTCCTTGAGTGCCGAGAGCATATTCTTGAAAGCTGTTTTGTCTGCCACCCAGGTTGGTGGCGGAAGTGTTTGCTTCGTCATGCTTTGATTATACCCCCTTGAGAGTGTGACCTGACTTTAGAACCCCTGCACGATGCGGTTTTTCTCCATCACAACTGCGTCAGCGCCGTCGTTGTAATATTTCTTCCAGATATGGATGGTTTGGTAGCCTTCGTTGCGATAGAGTTCAATGGCGTGTTCGTTCGTTTTGCGGACGGAAAGACGCACGCGGGGAGTGGGGAGTTGCTCCTCGCACCGATGCAGGAGATTCCGCCCAATACCCTGTCGCCGATAATCTGGCAAAACCCCGATGGTGGCGATCCACGAAAAGCCCTCGTTAGGACGCGGGTCTCCCGCGACAAAACCGATCATCTCCCCATCTTGTACCGCTTTTAGACGAATGACGCCTGGAAAGGTGAGGACAGCCACCAGATCAAGCATGGACCAGGCATCGAGGGGAAAACAAACTTTTTCCAGATCGCGGAGAGCGTTCAGGTCACGGAGTGTAGCGGGGATGATCTTATAAGACATCATTAAGAAGAAAACCTGACGGGTTTTTAAAAACCCGTCAGGTTTTAGGTTTACTTCAATCTAGGCTACTTTTTACCACTTACAAAATTCTCGATCATGCTGGTGAATTCCATCGGGAAGATGTATTTGGTCGAATCGCCCTGACCCATTTCTTTGAGGGTTTCAAAATATTGCAGGGTCATGGTTTTCTGATCGATGGTCTTGGCGGCAGCGAAGATATTTTCCAGCGCAGCTGCGTAACCTTGTGCCTTCAATTCCTGTGCCTTTTGCTGACCTTCAGCCTCAAGAATGGCTGCCTGCTTCTTACCTTCTGCTTCAAGAATAGCGGATTTCTTTTCACCTTCGGCAACAGTGATAGCGGCTTCGCGTGTACCATCTGCTTCTGTGACAACCGCACGACGCATACGTTCAGCGGTCATCTGGCGATTCATTGATTCTTGAATCTCGCGCGGTGGGATGATTTCGCGGATCTCAACATTGGTTACCTTGACACCCCAGCGTTCAGTAACTTCGTCAAGGCGGGTACGCAGCATAGTATTGATATGCTCACGCTCGGAAAGAGCATCGTCAAGCAGGATGCCACCGAGAACTGCGCGCAAGGTAGTTGTTGCCATGCCTTGAGCTGCTGCTTCGAAATTACCAACTGCCAAAACTGATTCAGTTGGGTCAAGGACTTTGTAATACCAAATGAAGTCCACTGAAATACCTGCGTTATCTTTGGTAATTGCGGTCTGATGCGGGATTTCGCGCACCTGCTCACGCAAGTCAACACGTGCGGCACGATCAACAACAGGGATCAGGAAAACAATACCGGGTCCCTTCTCGCCGACACAACGACCCAGTCGGAAAACGACCAGACGTTGATATTCGGGAATGATGCGGATCGCGCTGGCTAAAAGTGCTATGACGACGACGACAACGCCGCCAGTAAGACATAATGCTACTTCCATTTTTACTACCTCCTGAAATTAAATTGCTCTGAATACAAATTTATTATTCAACTGTTTCTACATCCAATACAAAGCCACTGCGTTTAGTAACACGTACATGTGCTCCGGCAGGGATGGGTGTCTCGCTGCGCGCTGTCCACAGCTCGCCCGCGATCTGCAAGGAGCCTTCATCGTGGATATCTGTTTTCGCTTCCCCGATGCGTCCAACGAGGGCGTCCATATCGTGCGAGGGACGTGCTTCGAGGGCTTCGAGGGTTTTGATGATGACCAGCCATAAAAATCCGCCCATCAGCAGAGAGACAATGATCACCAAAAAGATGTTCACAGACGGGATCAAGCCATCTCCACGGAAGAGATACGCTGATCCGATCACCACACCCACGATGCTGAGCGCGAGGTACAAATTTCGGCGGGCACTACTGCGGATTGCGATCACAAAGGGAATAACGCTTACTACCAGCAGAACCAATGCCCAGATATGGATCGGGAGACTGTAGATCGCGTATCCTGCGAATGCCATCAAGAAAAAAGCACCGACTTCCAAAAAGCCTGTGCCGGGCGTGACCAATGCAAAAAAGGTCAATAAAACGCCGCCCACGAGAAATAGGTATGCGATATTGGGGTTAAGTAAGACGGTGTCCATTTTTTCCTCTTTTCTCAAAAACCAAATTCATTATACAATATTATTTACGCTTTTCCTGGCAGTTAGTTGTATAATACACGCGTATTTCGGGCGAGCTACAGGTTCGCCCCTTATTTTGGAGAAAATGTGAAATTTCAAAAACTTTGTGTTCTTGGGTTAGGCTATATCGGATTGCCTACGGCCAGCACTTTTGCCACACATGGCTTGGAAGTTGTGGGTGTTGACGTTAACGAAAAAATCGTTGAGACGTTGCAAAGCGGCGGATTGCATATCCACGAACCCGGTTTGCGGACTTTGGTGCAAGGAGCGATACAATCTGGACAATTGCGGGTCGCGACTCAGCCCGAACCTGCTGAGGCATTTATCATCGCGGTGCCCACCCCCTTCTATGAAGACGATAAACGCGCCGATATGCGTGCCGTTATCTCAGCAGCTGAGGCGATTACGCCGCATCTGCAAAAAGGGAATTTGGTGGTTCTCGAGTCAACTTCGCCACCCCGTACCACTGTCGATTTGGTTGCGCCTATTCTTGAAAAATCAGGTTTGAAAGCAGGCGTCGATTTTTATCTTGCCTATTCACCTGAGCGAGTTTTACCGGGACAGATTTTGCGTGAATTGATCGAGAATGCGCGCGTAGTAGGTGGTGTAACACCTGAATCTGCCCAGGCAGGCTATGATCTATACTCTGCCTTTGTGAAGGGCGATATTATCAAGACCAACGCCACAACTGCAGAGATGGTCAAGCTGATGGAGAATACCACGCGTGATGTGAATATCGCCATCGCGAATGAATTCTCTCGTCTCGCAGATCGTTTCGGCGTGGATGTTTGGGAAGCGATCTCGTTGGCGAACTTGCATCCCCGTATTGATATTTTACGCCCGGGGCCCGGTGTGGGAGGGCATTGTATTAGCGTGGATCCTTGGTTCTTCGTTGAAGCCGCACCTGATCTGACGCCCGTTATCCGCACCGCACGTGAAGTAAATGATGCTCAGCCTGAGTTTGTGGTTTCCATTGTGGAGCGCGCCTTTGGCTCATTGAAAGGGAAAAAGATCGCAGCGCTGGGTTTAGCCTATAAACCGGATGTGGACGATCTACGTGAAAGCCCCGCGGTAGAAGTTGTGCATTTACTCCAAAACGCCGGCGCGGATGTAAAGGCTTTTGAACCCTTTGCACCGACAGCGACTTTGCCTAATATGAACATCGTGCCGAACTTAGAAGAAGTTCTTGAGGATGCAGAAGCAGTCATTTTATTGGTAGCGCATGGTGAGTTCAAAAAAATGGATGTGGGATTGGTCGCATCAGTGATGCCCGGTCGGGTTGCAGTGGACACTGTAAACGGCTGGGACGTGGATGACTGGCAAGAGGCTGGTTTTACATTGACTCGTTTGGGTGTGAATTCTTAATGAAAGTCCTTTCTATTTTTGGGACTCGCCCCGAAGCGATCAAGATGGCGCCCGTTGTGCGCGAATTGGCACAACGAGCAGGCGTAGAATCTCGAGTCTGTGTGACAGCACAGCATCGAGAGATGCTCGATCAGGTATTGACGCTTTTTGATATTGAGCCCGATGTGGACTTAAATCTGATGCGCCCAGATCAATCCCTGGCTGAGTTAACAGCACGTGTTTTCACACATCTTGATCCTGTGCTGGATGATATGCAGCCCGATTGGGTTTTAGTTCAGGGTGATACGACTACGGTCATGGCGGCGGCATTGAACGCTTATTATCGCCGCATCCGTGTAGGGCATGTGGAAGCTGGTTTACGTACGCATAATAAATGGGAGCCTTTCCCCGAAGAGGTGAATCGACGTGTGGCGGGAGTAACTGCTGACCTACATTTTGCGCCGACCAAATGGTCGCGTCAGAATCTGCTGAAGGAAGGGGTGCCGGAAGATGCCATCGCAGTGACGGGGAATCCCGTTATTGACGCGCTCTATTATGTTGCCAAGCAGTCTGTTCCCACAACGGTGGCAGATCTGTTATCCAAGATCGATTCGAAGCGCTTGGTGTTGGTCACTGCGCATCGGCGGGAAAATCACGGTAGACCCCTTGAAAATATTTGCACGGCACTGAAGTCTCTTGCGCAGCGTGGGGATGTTGAGATCGTTTATCCGGTCCATCTTAATCCGAACGTGCAAGAGCCGGTCAAGCGTCTTTTAGGAAGCACTCCTAATATCACGCTTTTGCCACCACTGGACTATGCGCCCTTGGTACACTTGATGAAAAACGCTGATCTGATCCTGACGGATTCGGGTGGTATTCAGGAAGAGGCGCCCGCCTTTGGGGTGCCGGTTTTGGTTTTGCGTGATGTTACGGAGCGACCGGAAGGGGTGCAGGCAGGGACATTGAAGTTGGTTGGTACCAACCCGATGAAAATCGTGAATGAGGCCGACTATTTGTTGAATGATTCAAAAGCCCATGCCGCAATGGCACAAGCAGTGAATCCCTTCGGAACAGGGGATGCTGCAAAGAAAATCGTTGATGTATTATTGAATTTTGGGGATTGATATGTATAATGGTGCATAAATTCTCAAAAATGTGAGGTATTTAGCGTTTTTCGTATAGATTAAGGGAGGCTTTTTATGTATAATGAACCCATGATGAAATTTGTACGGAAATTTCTGGGGTTATTGATTCTTTTAAGCTTGCTTATAGGAACTCCTGCGCAAGCTCAAGAGGTCGAAGATGGATTCCGTTTTTTTGATGAGACCAAGCATAATGTAAAAGGGGATTTCTTGGTATTTTATGAAGGAACCCAAAATGCCGAAGTCCTCTTGGGATATCCGATCACTGAGGAGTTTGTAAACTCTGAAGATGTTCTGGTTCAGTATTTTCAGCGTGCTCGTTTGGAGATGCAAAATGGGAGCGTTGTTTTATCGCCTTTAGGTGCATTGACTTATCAAAGTGGGGTACAGCTTCGTATTGACAATCCGTTGGCTTGCCGTTTTTACGATACAGGATTTCCTGTTTGTTTTACCTTTCTCCAATTTTTTGATCAGTATGGTGGCTTGGAGTTTTTTGGTTATCCGATCTCTCCCTTTGAGTTTCATGAGAATAAGGTTGTTCAGTATTTCCAAAATGGACGTTTGGAGTGGAACCCATCGCGTCCTGAAGGTCAGCGCGTTGTAATGGCTGATCTGGGATCACTATACTTTGAAAAAATGGGGGAAGATGCCAAATGGCTTGATGATGCACCCCCTCTGAGAGGGCGTATACAAATTGTAGAACTTGATGTGCAGGTTTTTCTTGAAAAAGCGGTTGCTGATGCCTCAGACAATCAGTTGGTTTATATTATTGTACGTGACCAAACCGGTGCGGAAGTCAAGAACATAGCTGGACAAGTAATTGTTCATTGGACAACGGGCGAACAAGGAGTATTTCCAATCGTGACTGGAAATACTGGTTTGGCAACACTACCTTTGTCTTTTGAGAACCAAATTTATGGAGAATTAGTAACCATTGATATTGAAGTTTCTTTAGATGACGTGGAAGGAGTATCAAGCACATCGTTCCGCATTTGGTACTAGATGAATAAATCCTTATTAAGACGAAAAGCCGCCCAAGGGGCGGCTTTTTTTTCTGAGAATTTCTGATATATTTCCAATGCTAGCGTGAAGGTTTGCATGGTATTATCAGGCTCGGTAAGTTTTCGCCTTGCTTTGGAGTCTTTTCAAAGCGAGCTCAGTTTTCTTATTACTATTCATCACGGAGGTTTGAATGAATATCGCAACACTCTTTCGAGGTTTAGCTACACTATCGTGGTTTGCAGTTTTTCTTGTATTAGGCGTTGTTATCATGCGCGCTTCGCGCAAGCAAGCCGTTAAAGGGTTGTCTTCTCTGTTGGTTGGAGTGATCCTTTTTGCCGTTGTAATTTCCATCGTTAGCGCTGGGATCGTCTTTATTGAGCCAAATGAACGTGGCGTTGTTGTTTCCCCATACAGTTTCCGCGCACCGAATGGCTATCTGGAAGAATCGATAACACCAGGTTTGCGTTGGATCGTCCCAGGTGAAACAGTACGTCTATATTCGATCTCACGCCAATCCTATACGATGTCTGGTACGGTAGGGGAAGGTACAGTTGCAGAGAACGATTCGATACGTGCACGAACAAAAGACGGACAGGAAGTATTCATTGATGCTTCCGTTATTTTCCAAGTGGATGAAACAAAGGTAATCCATCTTCATATCGACTGGCAGAGCCGCTATCAGGATGAACTCGTTCGCCCGACCACGCGCGGTATTATCCGTGATATTGCATCCCAGTATGGTATTGAAGAGATCGTCAGTACACAGCGTGCGTCGCTTGAAGAAGGTATCACTGCCGCGCTTGATAAAAAATTCAAAGAAAACAATCTCCTCTTGGTTGATTTCGTTTTGCGTGACATTCATTTCAGCGAAGAATATGCTGTCGCTGTTGAGCAGAAGCAAATTGCTGAACAACAGGCTCAGCAAGCCAAATTCGTGGTTGAATCGAAGAAGCAGGAAGCCGAACAAGCCCGTCAGGTTGCTCAAGGCGTTGCAGACGCTGCGGTGATCGCCGCACAGGGTGAAGCAGAGGCGCGTCTCATCCAGGCAGAAGCTGAAGCTGCCGCGCTCGAATTGATCAGTAATGCTATTAAAAACAATCCCGATCTGTTGACTTATGAATACATTCAGAAACTTTCCGCAGATATAGATGTGATGTTATTGCCGAGCGATTCGCCTTTCCTTTTCCCATTGCCTGAAGCAAATACTGGCACAACCGGGTTGCCCCAATAAAACCCATTAGCGAATAGAGTTGAGATGACGGCGTAGGTCTAGTAAAATAGCCTCGCCGTCATTTTTTATGACGAGATCTAAATAGGAGTCCCTATGGTAGATGCTGCCAAGCCTTCAGGAAAAGAAATCCGTCTCACTAGCCTTGCCACATGCGCTGGTTGAGCGTCTAAATTAAGCGCAGAAGCGCTGACGCAGGTTCTGCGTCCAATTCAAGATATTTATAAGGCAGAAGATTATCCGGATCTTCTTGTTGGCATTGGTGATCCCGATGATGCTGCCGCTTGGCGCATCGACGAAAAACGTGCCCTCATCGTTACCACCGACTTCTTTACGCCCGTCGTGGACGATGCCTATGACTATGGCTCTATCGCTGCTGCCAACAGCCTTTCAGATGCCTATGCAATGGGTGCACGCCCATTTCTTGCCCTAAATGTAACAGCCCTTGAGAGTGTGACCTGACTTTAGAACCCCTGCACGATGCGGTTTTTCTCCATCACAACTGCGTCAGCGCCGTCGTTGTAATATTTCTTCCAGATATGGATGGTTTGGTAGCCTTCGTTGCGATAGAGTTCAATGGCGTGTTCGTTCGTTTTGCGGACGGAAAGACGCACGCGGGGAGTGGGGAGTTGCTCCTCGCACCGATGCAGGAGATTCCGCCCAATACCCTGTCGCCGATAATCTGGCAAAACCCCGATGGTGGCGATCCACGAAAAGCCCTCGTTAGGACGCGGGTCTCCCGCGACAAAACCGATCATCTCCCCATCTTGTACCGCTTTTAGACGAATGACGCCTGGAAAGGTGAGGACAGCCACCAGATCAAGCATGGACCAGGCATCGAGGGGAAAACAAACTTTTTCCAGATCGCGGAGAGCGTTCAGGTCACGGAGTGTAGCGGGGATGATCTTATAAGACATCATTAAGAAGAAAACCTGACGGGTTTTTAAAAACCCGTCAGGTTTTAGGTTTACTTCAATCTAGGCTACTTTTTACCACTTACAAAATTCTCGATCATGCTGGTGAATTCCATCGGGAAGATGTATTTGGTCGAATCGCCCTGACCCATTTCTTTGAGGGTTTCAAAATATTGCAGGGTCATGGTTTTCTGATCGATGGTCTTGGCGGCAGCGAAGATATTTTCCAGCGCAGCTGCGTAACCTTGTGCCTTCAATTCCTGTGCCTTTTGCTGACCTTCAGCCTCAAGAATGGCTGCCTGCTTCTTACCTTCTGCTTCAAGAATAGCGGATTTCTTTTCACCTTCGGCAACAGTGATAGCGGCTTCGCGTGTACCATCTGCTTCTGTGACAACCGCACGACGCATACGTTCAGCGGTCATCTGGCGATTCATTGATTCTTGAATCTCGCGCGGTGGGATGATTTCGCGGATCTCAACATTGGTTACCTTGACACCCCAGCGTTCAGTAACTTCGTCAAGGCGGGTACGCAGCATAGTATTGATATGCTCACGCTCGGAAAGAGCATCGTCAAGCAGGATGCCACCGAGAACTGCGCGCAAGGTAGTTGTTGCCATGCCTTGAGCTGCTGCTTCGAAATTACCAACTGCCAAAACTGATTCAGTTGGGTCAAGGACTTTGTAATACCAAATGAAGTCCACTGAAATACCTGCGTTATCTTTGGTAATTGCGGTCTGATGCGGGATTTCGCGCACCTGCTCACGCAAGTCAACACGTGCGGCACGATCAACAACAGGGATCAGGAAAACAATACCGGGTCCCTTCTCGCCGACACAACGACCCAGTCGGAAAACGACCAGACGTTGATATTCGGGAATGATGCGGATCGCGCTGGCTAAAAGTGCTATGACGACGACGACAACGCCGCCAGTAAGACATAATGCTACTTCCATTTTTACTACCTCCTGAAATTAAATTGCTCTGAATACAAATTTATTATTCAACTGTTTCTACATCCAATACAAAGCCACTGCGTTTAGTAACACGTACATGTGCTCCGGCAGGGATGGGTGTCTCGCTGCGCGCTGTCCACAGCTCGCCCGCGATCTGCAAGGAGCCTTCATCGTGGATATCTGTTTTCGCTTCCCCGATGCGTCCAACGAGGGCGTCCATATCGTGCGAGGGACGTGCTTCGAGGGCTTCGAGGGTTTTGATGATGACCAGCCATAAAAATCCGCCCATCAGCAGAGAGACAATGATCACCAAAAAGATGTTCACAGACGGGATCAAGCCATCTCCACGGAAGAGATACGCTGATCCGATCACCACACCCACGATGCTGAGCGCGAGGTACAAATTTCGGCGGGCACTACTGCGGATTGCGATCACAAAGGGAATAACGCTTACTACCAGCAGAACCAATGCCCAGATATGGATCGGGAGACTGTAGATCGCGTATCCTGCGAATGCCATCAAGAAAAAAGCACCGACTTCCAAAAAGCCTGTGCCGGGCGTGACCAATGCAAAAAAGGTCAATAAAACGCCGCCCACGAGAAATAGGTATGCGATATTGGGGTTAAGTAAGACGGTGTCCATTTTTTCCTCTTTTCTCAAAAACCAAATTCATTATACAATATTATTTACGCTTTTCCTGGCAGTTAGTTGTATAATACACGCGTATTTCGGGCGAGCTACAGGTTCGCCCCTTATTTTGGAGAAAATGTGAAATTTCAAAAACTTTGTGTTCTTGGGTTAGGCTATATCGGATTGCCTACGGCCAGCACTTTTGCCACACATGGCTTGGAAGTTGTGGGTGTTGACGTTAACGAAAAAATCGTTGAGACGTTGCAAAGCGGCGGATTGCATATCCACGAACCCGGTTTGCGGACTTTGGTGCAAGGAGCGATACAATCTGGACAATTGCGGGTCGCGACTCAGCCCGAACCTGCTGAGGCATTTATCATCGCGGTGCCCACCCCCTTCTATGAAGACGATAAACGCGCCGATATGCGTGCCGTTATCTCAGCAGCTGAGGCGATTACGCCGCATCTGCAAAAAGGGAATTTGGTGGTTCTCGAGTCAACTTCGCCACCCCGTACCACTGTCGATTTGGTTGCGCCTATTCTTGAAAAATCAGGTTTGAAAGCAGGCGTCGATTTTTATCTTGCCTATTCACCTGAGCGAGTTTTACCGGGACAGATTTTGCGTGAATTGATCGAGAATGCGCGCGTAGTAGGTGGTGTAACACCTGAATCTGCCCAGGCAGGCTATGATCTATACTCTGCCTTTGTGAAGGGCGATATTATCAAGACCAACGCCACAACTGCAGAGATGGTCAAGCTGATGGAGAATACCACGCGTGATGTGAATATCGCCATCGCGAATGAATTCTCTCGTCTCGCAGATCGTTTCGGCGTGGATGTTTGGGAAGCGATCTCGTTGGCGAACTTGCATCCCCGTATTGATATTTTACGCCCGGGGCCCGGTGTGGGAGGGCATTGTATTAGCGTGGATCCTTGGTTCTTCGTTGAAGCCGCACCTGATCTGACGCCCGTTATCCGCACCGCACGTGAAGTAAATGATGCTCAGCCTGAGTTTGTGGTTTCCATTGTGGAGCGCGCCTTTGGCTCATTGAAAGGGAAAAAGATCGCAGCGCTGGGTTTAGCCTATAAACCGGATGTGGACGATCTACGTGAAAGCCCCGCGGTAGAAGTTGTGCATTTACTCCAAAACGCCGGCGCGGATGTAAAGGCTTTTGAACCCTTTGCACCGACAGCGACTTTGCCTAATATGAACATCGTGCCGAACTTAGAAGAAGTTCTTGAGGATGCAGAAGCAGTCATTTTATTGGTAGCGCATGGTGAGTTCAAAAAAATGGATGTGGGATTGGTCGCATCAGTGATGCCCGGTCGGGTTGCAGTGGACACTGTAAACGGCTGGGACGTGGATGACTGGCAAGAGGCTGGTTTTACATTGACTCGTTTGGGTGTGAATTCTTAATGAAAGTCCTTTCTATTTTTGGGACTCGCCCCGAAGCGATCAAGATGGCGCCCGTTGTGCGCGAATTGGCACAACGAGCAGGCGTAGAATCTCGAGTCTGTGTGACAGCACAGCATCGAGAGATGCTCGATCAGGTATTGACGCTTTTTGATATTGAGCCCGATGTGGACTTAAATCTGATGCGCCCAGATCAATCCCTGGCTGAGTTAACAGCACGTGTTTTCACACATCTTGATCCTGTGCTGGATGATATGCAGCCCGATTGGGTTTTAGTTCAGGGTGATACGACTACGGTCATGGCGGCGGCATTGAACGCTTATTATCGCCGCATCCGTGTAGGGCATGTGGAAGCTGGTTTACGTACGCATAATAAATGGGAGCCTTTCCCCGAAGAGGTGAATCGACGTGTGGCGGGAGTAACTGCTGACCTACATTTTGCGCCGACCAAATGGTCGCGTCAGAATCTGCTGAAGGAAGGGGTGCCGGAAGATGCCATCGCAGTGACGGGGAATCCCGTTATTGACGCGCTCTATTATGTTGCCAAGCAGTCTGTTCCCACAACGGTGGCAGATCTGTTATCCAAGATCGATTCGAAGCGCTTGGTGTTGGTCACTGCGCATCGGCGGGAAAATCACGGTAGACCCCTTGAAAATATTTGCACGGCACTGAAGTCTCTTGCGCAGCGTGGGGATGTTGAGATCGTTTATCCGGTCCATCTTAATCCGAACGTGCAAGAGCCGGTCAAGCGTCTTTTAGGAAGCACTCCTAATATCACGCTTTTGCCACCACTGGACTATGCGCCCTTGGTACACTTGATGAAAAACGCTGATCTGATCCTGACGGATTCGGGTGGTATTCAGGAAGAGGCGCCCGCCTTTGGGGTGCCGGTTTTGGTTTTGCGTGATGTTACGGAGCGACCGGAAGGGGTGCAGGCAGGGACATTGAAGTTGGTTGGTACCAACCCGATGAAAATCGTGAATGAGGCCGACTATTTGTTGAATGATTCAAAAGCCCATGCCGCAATGGCACAAGCAGTGAATCCCTTCGGAACAGGGGATGCTGCAAAGAAAATCGTTGATGTATTATTGAATTTTGGGGATTGATATGTATAATGGTGCATAAATTCTCAAAAATGTGAGGTATTTAGCGTTTTTCGTATAGATTAAGGGAGGCTTTTTATGTATAATGAACCCATGATGAAATTTGTACGGAAATTTCTGGGGTTATTGATTCTTTTAAGCTTGCTTATAGGAACTCCTGCGCAAGCTCAAGAGGTCGAAGATGGATTCCGTTTTTTTGATGAGACCAAGCATAATGTAAAAGGGGATTTCTTGGTATTTTATGAAGGAACCCAAAATGCCGAAGTCCTCTTGGGATATCCGATCACTGAGGAGTTTGTAAACTCTGAAGATGTTCTGGTTCAGTATTTTCAGCGTGCTCGTTTGGAGATGCAAAATGGGAGCGTTGTTTTATCGCCTTTAGGTGCATTGACTTATCAAAGTGGGGTACAGCTTCGTATTGACAATCCGTTGGCTTGCCGTTTTTACGATACAGGATTTCCTGTTTGTTTTACCTTTCTCCAATTTTTTGATCAGTATGGTGGCTTGGAGTTTTTTGGTTATCCGATCTCTCCCTTTGAGTTTCATGAGAATAAGGTTGTTCAGTATTTCCAAAATGGACGTTTGGAGTGGAACCCATCGCGTCCTGAAGGTCAGCGCGTTGTAATGGCTGATCTGGGATCACTATACTTTGAAAAAATGGGGGAAGATGCCAAATGGCTTGATGATGCACCCCCTCTGAGAGGGCGTATACAAATTGTAGAACTTGATGTGCAGGTTTTTCTTGAAAAAGCGGTTGCTGATGCCTCAGACAATCAGTTGGTTTATATTATTGTACGTGACCAAACCGGTGCGGAAGTCAAGAACATAGCTGGACAAGTAATTGTTCATTGGACAACGGGCGAACAAGGAGTATTTCCAATCGTGACTGGAAATACTGGTTTGGCAACACTACCTTTGTCTTTTGAGAACCAAATTTATGGAGAATTAGTAACCATTGATATTGAAGTTTCTTTAGATGACGTGGAAGGAGTATCAAGCACATCGTTCCGCATTTGGTACTAGATGAATAAATCCTTATTAAGACGAAAAGCCGCCCAAGGGGCGGCTTTTTTTTCTGAGAATTTCTGATATATTTCCAATGCTAGCGTGAAGGTTTGCATGGTATTATCAGGCTCGGTAAGTTTTCGCCTTGCTTTGGAGTCTTTTCAAAGCGAGCTCAGTTTTCTTATTACTATTCATCACGGAGGTTTGAATGAATATCGCAACACTCTTTCGAGGTTTAGCTACACTATCGTGGTTTGCAGTTTTTCTTGTATTAGGCGTTGTTATCATGCGCGCTTCGCGCAAGCAAGCCGTTAAAGGGTTGTCTTCTCTGTTGGTTGGAGTGATCCTTTTTGCCGTTGTAATTTCCATCGTTAGCGCTGGGATCGTCTTTATTGAGCCAAATGAACGTGGCGTTGTTGTTTCCCCATACAGTTTCCGCGCACCGAATGGCTATCTGGAAGAATCGATAACACCAGGTTTGCGTTGGATCGTCCCAGGTGAAACAGTACGTCTATATTCGATCTCACGCCAATCCTATACGATGTCTGGTACGGTAGGGGAAGGTACAGTTGCAGAGAACGATTCGATACGTGCACGAACAAAAGACGGACAGGAAGTATTCATTGATGCTTCCGTTATTTTCCAAGTGGATGAAACAAAGGTAATCCATCTTCATATCGACTGGCAGAGCCGCTATCAGGATGAACTCGTTCGCCCGACCACGCGCGGTATTATCCGTGATATTGCATCCCAGTATGGTATTGAAGAGATCGTCAGTACACAGCGTGCGTCGCTTGAAGAAGGTATCACTGCCGCGCTTGATAAAAAATTCAAAGAAAACAATCTCCTCTTGGTTGATTTCGTTTTGCGTGACATTCATTTCAGCGAAGAATATGCTGTCGCTGTTGAGCAGAAGCAAATTGCTGAACAACAGGCTCAGCAAGCCAAATTCGTGGTTGAATCGAAGAAGCAGGAAGCCGAACAAGCCCGTCAGGTTGCTCAAGGCGTTGCAGACGCTGCGGTGATCGCCGCACAGGGTGAAGCAGAGGCGCGTCTCATCCAGGCAGAAGCTGAAGCTGCCGCGCTCGAATTGATCAGTAATGCTATTAAAAACAATCCCGATCTGTTGACTTATGAATACATTCAGAAACTTTCCGCAGATATAGATGTGATGTTATTGCCGAGCGATTCGCCTTTCCTTTTCCCATTGCCTGAAGCAAATACTGGCACAACCGGGTTGCCCCAATAAAACCCATTAGCGAATAGAGTTGAGATGACGGCGTAGGTCTAGTAAAATAGCCTCGCCGTCATTTTTTATGACGAGATCTAAATAGGAGTCCCTATGGTAGATGCTGCCAAGCCTTCAGGAAAAGAAATCCGTCTCACTAGCCTTGCCACATGCGCTGGTTGAGCGTCTAAATTAAGCGCAGAAGCGCTGACGCAGGTTCTGCGTCCAATTCAAGATATTTATAAGGCAGAAGATTATCCGGATCTTCTTGTTGGCATTGGTGATCCCGATGATGCTGCCGCTTGGCGCATCGACGAAAAACGTGCCCTCATCGTTACCACCGACTTCTTTACGCCCGTCGTGGACGATGCCTATGACTATGGCTCTATCGCTGCTGCCAACAGCCTTTCAGATGCCTATGCAATGGGTGCACGCCCATTTCTTGCCCTAAATGTAACAGCCCTTCCACCGGAGCTTGCGCCGGAAATTTCCGGCGAGATTTTGCGTGGCGGTGCTGAGAAATCTCGCGAAGCAGGTGTTGTCATCGCTGGCGGACATACAATTACTGATAAAGAACCAAAATACGGGCTTGTAGTATTGGGATTTGCCGAAATTGACCAGATGATGACCAAAGGCGGTGCGCGTGCTGGAGATGCACTTGTCTTAAGCAAGCCGATCGGATTTGGGACTACGACGACCGCGCTCAAACAACAGAAAGCCAGCCCTGAAGATGTAGCCGAAGTAGTGGGCTGGATGAGCCGCCTCAACAAAACCGCCTCCGAGATCGCTCTGAAATTTGGCGTGCGAGGCGCGACCGACATTACCGGCTTTAGCCTTTTAGGGCATGCCCATGAGATGGCAGAGACCTCTGGGGTCGGTTTCCGATTCCATAATTCCGCCATCCCGCTGATCTCTTGTGCCCAAAAATATGCCGATCAATGGATATTCCCTGGTGGCTCCTCTGACAACAAACTCTTCTTCGAGAAGCACGTCACCTTTGATGAGAGCATTGCAGATCAAAACCGTATGTTGCTCTTTGATGCGCAAACAAGTGGTGGTTTGCTGCTTTCCGTTCCCGCCGAAAAATTGAATGATTTCCTCACACGTGGTGAAGAATTGGGTCAACCTCTCTGGCATGTGGGCGAAGTAATTGAAGGTGCTGGCATAAAAGTGGAAAGGTAGCCAATATACCTTTCGATGGTATAATTTTGCCCCGATGAGTACAAAAGAGAACGTTTCAAAGACGAAAATCTGTCCAACGTGTGGAACACGCTTGGGAGAGAATGCGAGCAAGTGTTTAGTTTGTGGCGCAACTTTTGATGCACCTGAAAGCACAGCTCGTACGAAAAAATCGGTCCAGGGTAGCACCATGCCCAAGATCACTCTTAGCTTACCTGCTGCACTAGGATTTTTAGCCTTCTTCCTCGTGGTTGGTGCAGGGGCTGTTTTCTTTGCCTTACGTGCAACTGATCGTGTGATCGAACCGACTGCCATTCCCACAGCAACGGTCACTGTCACGGTCACACCAACGCCTACGGCAACGCTCACGCCAACTCTTGTCCCCACACCAACCCCACAACCACCTTTTGACTATACGGTCGCTTCTGGCGATACCTGTGGTGGCATCGCGGTTACATTTGGTGTTTCGGTGCAAAGTATCATCATTCTCAACAACTTACCGGCTGCCTGTAATAGCCTCGTCGTTGGTCAAACCTTGCAGATTCCCTATCCGACTCCGACCGTAACACCACTCCCGACGGCTACGCTTGAAGGTGTCGCAGCAACAGAAGCAGCCTGCGAAAAAGTGTTGATCACGGTTCAAGAAAACGATACGCTTTCTAGCATTGCTGCAAACTATGCCGTGCCACAGGAAGCGATTAAATCCTTCAATGGTTTGAGCACGGATACGGTTTTCTTGGGGATGCAGATCCAGATTCCGCTTTGTATGCGTGCAGCAACACCAGGACCGACTCCTACGCCAACCACACCACCTCCATACCCCGCCCCGAACTTGCTACTGCCTGCAGATGGCGCTTCCTTCACACTGGCAGATGACGTGGTTACCTTGCAATGGGCATCCATCGGCTCCCTGCGCGACAACGAAGTCTACCAAGTCACCGTTGAAGATGTGACCGAAGGTGAAGGTCGCAGGCTGATCGAATATGTGACTGATACGAAATTCATCGTCCCCGTTACTTTCCGCCCAAAGGACAATTTACCCCATGTTATGCGCTGGAACGTAACCACGGTTCGGCAAGCGGGCACAGATGAACAAGGCGAACCGATCTGGGAATCAGCCGGTGCGCTGAGTAAAGAACGTGTCTTCTCGTGGACAGGTGCTGCACCTGCCGCAACGGAAGAGCCGTAAACGATATTGATGAAATAAAAAGCCGTGGAGATTTCTCCGCGGCTTTTTTCGTTACCTATATCTGCGACAGGGGCCATGTCGGTCGGACATCGAGACTGAGTTCGTCGCGTTGCCCGTGTACAAAACGCTGATAGCCTGCTGCGGCGATCATTGCTGCGTTATCGGTGCATAGCTTCAAAGGTGGAATATGTACGGGAAATTCATCCTGCTTCATAAAGGCTTCACGAAGGGCGGTATTTGCCGAGACGCCGCCTGCAACAAGAATTTCTTTTGCGCCATATTCTCGTGCAGCTTTGACGGTTTTTGTGAAAAGTACGTCCACGACAGCCGCCTGGAAGCTAGCCGCCAAATTGGCAACCGGAAGCGGTCCTTCTTTTTCGAGTTTGCGCACTTCGCGCAGGACGGCGGTTTTTAGACCGCTGAAGGAGAAATCCCAGCTGTTGCCCAGCCATGAGCGGGGGAAGTTGAAGGATGTCGGATCACCGTTGGTAGCCGCTTTCTGGATCGAGGGTCCGCCGGGGTAGGGCAACCCTAACATGCGGGCAACTTTGTCGAAGGCTTCGCCAGCGGCGTCGTCGAGGGTGGCACCGAGACGTTCGTATTCGAGATGCCCCTTCATTAGATTGAGTTCGGAGTGTCCGCCCGAGACGAGCAATGCCATGAGTGGAAATTGTGGCTCTTTGGGAGCCTTATCTTTAGCATCATGCACCCAGGCAGAGTAGAGATGCCCTTCGAGGTGATTAACGCCCACGATGGGACGCCCACTACCGAGTGCCAAGCCTTTCGCCGCGTTCATGCCGACGACCAGCGACCCAGCCAAACCGGGGCCGCGCGTCACGGCGATAGCGTCCACATCCCCCAGTGTGAGATGAGCATTGGCCAGAGTTTGCTCTATTACAGGCATGATGCTGAGCACGTGCTGACGGGAGGCAACTTCTGGGAAGACGCCTCCAAAACGGGCGTGCATTTCCATTTGTGATGCGACGGTGGAAGCCAGCAGGGCACGCCCATCTTCAAGGACGGCAGCGGCAGTTTCGTCGCAGGAGGTTTCTATGGCGAGAATTCGTATGGTCATGGTTGAATCTTTCTATCGTTCTACGGTATTGTCGGAAGCATCCATGCAATGCGATATCCAGGTGGTGGGGAAGTTGAAGGCTTGGATTTCACTGCAATAGGGGATGCCTTGCCCGATATAGGCGATGATCCATGTGCCGGAGCTGTCTTTGCCTGCGAACCAGCCTGCGCCTGACATCTCGCTGACTTTTTTGACGCCGCCGCGTGCGAATATGCCGGTGTTTTCGCCCATGGAGAAATCCATTTCTGCGGTTGTCCAGCCGAGTTTTACGAGCAAGGCTTGCCGGATGGCTTCTTCATCTGTGAGTGTGGGCGCAGCAGGTGGCGGTGGCGGCTGGGTTGGGGGCGCGGGTTGCGCCTGCATGGTCAGAGCAACCGAGGTTGCAATTGTATCTGTATTGCCTGTAGGAGCCGGGGTATCAAAAATGCTACATGCGAAAGTGAAGAGAAGAAGCAAGCTTATTGTCGATAGAAGGTAAAATCTTTTTTTCATTATTAATCTCCCTTTCTTAAAAATGGATCAAAGCTTACGCCAATACCAGCGTCCGGTGATAAGACCCTGCACATCTTCTGCAAGCTCCCCTGCGTTGGTATAGCGATCTTCAGGGGACTTTGCCATTGCTTTATCAACGATCTCCTGCCATTCAGCGGGAAGGTCAGGCTCTAATGCCGAGATCTGTGGTACAGGTTGGTGGATGTGGAGCTCCATCAAGTTATCAAGAGAGCTGCCTGCAAAAGGTAATTGGCCTGTCAGGGCTTTGAAGAGAAGTACACCGAGGGCATAGACATCCGCAGGTGCCCCAACTGGCTGAGATAGGCATTGCTCAGGGCTCATATAACTTGGTGTTCCGACTACCCAGTCTTCCCCATCACCGGCTCCTTTTTCTTGTTTCGCGATCCCGAAGTCAGCGAGAAAAGCTTTTTTCTCTATATCAAAAAGAATATTGGCGGGCTTTATATCACGGTGAATGATGTTCTGGGCATGAGCTGCATCGAGAGCTTCACATAAGCGCTGCAGAATTTTTGAAAATTCGGTAAGTTTCAACCTCCGAACTTTCAAAATATCTTCGAGAGAGCCGCCTTCCATATAGCGCATGACAATATAGGGCTGTGAGCCGATCCAGCCAAAATCGTATACCGGCACAATATAAGGATGCTCCAATGAAGCAATGATCTTGGCTTCCTGTTGGAAGAATTCGCGATGATATTCTTCTATCGCAAACTGATAAGTTAATACCTTGATAATGACAGAGCGTTGCACAAAGGGATCATGTGCCAGAAAGATAACACCCATGCTGCCATGTGCTAATTCGGACAAGATTTCATAACGCCCTATTGTGGATAGTGTCATATCAAAGCCTCAGCGAAAGTGGTGTTTGGTTTACTTTTTCATCTCCAACACAAAATCAAAGGGGAATTCTGCCAGCCGTTCGAAAGTCCCATCTTCACGAGCATAGTAGGTGTTTTCAAGACGCACGCCCATACCTTTTTCGGGATAATAGAGTCCGGGCTCGATGGTGAAGACCACGCCCGGTTGTAGCAACCCGTCCTTTTGCTCGATCCGTGCCCAGGGGCGCTCGTGGACGTTCAAACCCAGCCCATGCCCCAAGCTGTGGACGTATCCCTCCAGTGGGGCTTCGGTGTTTAGCGGCGACTGGTGTCCCTGCGCTTCAAAAAGTTCACAGGTCAGCTTCTGTAGCTCACCAAAGGGCATGCCAACTTCCATTTTTCCAATGACCGTTTCGTAGACTTCACGCACTTCATCGTAAAGTTTCTGCTCCGCTTTGGGGGGATAGCCTAAACACCACGTGCGGGTGAAATCATAAAAATAGCCACCGCCTGCCTCGCAGGGGAAGATGTCGAAAATGATCGTTTTGCCCAAGCGGATGGGATCGGATGGCGTGCCGATGGAATGCGGGAAACCCGCGTCTCGCCCGATGGCGAAAATCGTTGCTTCCGGATTTTCTGCGCCACGCTCCGCTAACCAGAGATTGATCTTGGCTTTGACATCTGCCACCGTCAGCGGCTTGCCATCTGCTTTGACCAGAACTTCGTTCGCGTCTACAGTGTGTCCCGTTAAAAATGCCTGTACCTTGCCCACCACCTCGGTCGTGATGCGCCCCATCTTGCGGATGCGCTCCACTTCCTCTTCCGTCTTGGTTTCCATAGCGACCAGAAAAACCGAATCCATCGCAGATTCACCGATAAACTCGACATCGGGCATTAGCCTTTGTGTTGCCGTCAACATAGAAAAAGATGAACTCAGGTCAGTATGCCCATAAACGCCGATACGCCCGCTGGTTACGCCGCAGTCAGTCAGCATCTTTTGCAGACGGATGGCGCCGATCATGATCAAATCTTCTTTGGCTTCTTTACGTAATTCCTTGAGTGAATATTTGCTATATAAAGCAACTTTCAGCCCTGTATTCGCAGCTTCTTCGCGCTCCATATCATTACAAAAGAGGGTTGCCTCTTCACCTTGTGGTTTGATCAACGTTGCAGCGTTGACATGCCCGCCACCAGTCATGTAATACATCGGGGAGTTATGTTCTGCATCGCCGAGGACGAGGATGGCATCGAGCTTGCGATCTTGCATGATTTTATCGAGATCAGATTTCATGAATGAGTTTCCTTTTTTGAAACGCGAATATTTTGCGATTTACTTCAATACATTTTTCAAAGCCACCAACAAAGCCCCTTCTTGCTCAGGTAGCACTGTCCGCGGATCGAGCAGGACTTTGTCGTTCTCTGTCCGTGCGATGGCCGGGGGATTTTCTTTGCGCAGTTGTGCGAGAAATTTATCAGGTTTGGGGATAGTTAATTCGAGCAACCAAGTGGGGAGGGTTTCACCGGGTAGGCTGCCGCCACCAATAGCGGATTCCCCTGCAACTATATTGCCGTACCCGAGATTTTTCGCCCACGTATTCGCTCGTGCTTTGATTTGCTGAGGGGATGTCGATATCATCTGCCAGATGGGAATTTCCCGCTCCGCTTCATCTTTGAGATAGTGCGTCAATGTAGCGGTGATGCCTGCCAACGCAACCTTATCCGCACGGACGGCGCGTGCAAGAGGGTGCTTTTTGATCTTTGCTAGCAGATCAGCACGCCCGACGATGATCCCGGCCTGGGGGCCGCCGAGAAGTTTATCTCCAGAAAATGAGACCACGTCTGCGCCTGCGGCAAGGGATTCTTGCACTGTGCGCTCGTGGATGAGACCATAATTCTCAGTGTCAAGTAATGTCCCTGAACCGAGATCGTCCACGACGGGAATTTCGGTTGCGTGCGAGACGCGCACGATCTCATCGAGCGAGGGTTCCTGTGTAAAGCCGACGATCTTGAAATTGGAGCGGTGTGCCAGCATGACGAGCTTAACCGGTTCTTCTTCGATGGCACGCTCGTAGTCAGCCAGATGGACTTTATTCGTTGTGCCTACTTCGACCAGCTTCGCACCGGATTGCTTCATCACATCCGGGATACGGAAGCCGCCGCCGATCTCGATCAGTTGCGAGCGGGCGATAACCACCCGTCGGCGATTGGCGAGAGCGGAAAGGATGAGCAGGACAGCCGATGCATTGTTATTCACCACGACCGCTGCTTCTGCGCCCGTGATACGTTTTATAACAGCTTCAGCATGGATCAGACGGGAACCGCGCTTGCCGTTGCGCATGTCGAATTCGAGGGTGGAGTAGCTGCGCGCGACGGAATCCATCGCTTTAATGGTGGCAGTACTGAGAGGGGCACGCCCCAGATTGGTGTGGAGAATGACTCCGGTGGCGTTGATAACGGGATAAAGTGTGGATTGAGTCCACGCTTCTAAACGGGAGCCAGCCAATTTCAGGAGCGTATCGGCTGGCGGGATGGGTTTTGTGTTGTCGTCTGCATAAGCTGCCCGGATCTCGCTCAGAATTGTTCGTAAGGCATCCAGCACCAGCGGTCTGCCGTATTCCGCGATCAATTCAGCGGATGTTTGCGTTTTGAGCAGTTTATCCACAGAGGGGAGGGCGCGGAGATCAGTCATTGTCGATTTTCGGGGGAGTCCATTGGGCTTTTTCACGCAAGCGTATGAGGGCTTCAATGGCGATCAAACCAAGCGCGAGACCGATGGCGATAGAAATATTGGCAACCTGTCCGAGTTGCAGCCAGGCGAGGGTGGCACCATATACGCCGACCCAAAGTGCTTGCCGTGTGAGAATATTGACAGGAGGGAATTTTTTCAGATTGAAGCGATAATTGAAGAAATAGACAAAGGGGAGCGCGGTGCCGCTGAGGGCGAGGGTGACTAAAAAGAAAAAGGCCCAGCGTGGACCAAGGGTGGGCAAGGTAAAGTTAATGAGCAGGTAAAGCCCAACCCAACCAGTAATGAACATGGTTAGCGTGGCGGGCAGAAAGTGGCGGAAGGAGGGAATTTTCATGTGTAGAAGTTGTTTGGCGTGTATATTCTTGGTGCTGAGATTATACCGCAGGGAGAGTTGAGTAAGCGCGAGTATAATCTGTGCAACCCTTTATTCAACGAACTACCAACATATTCTATAGATGACAAATTCACTGACCCCTTTCTTTTCCCCGCGCGGCGTTGCCGTGATCGGCGCTTCGGCTCATCCTCATAAACTTGGTTATGGTGTTTCCCGTAATATCACCCAGAGCGGATATCCGGGGAAAGTTCATTTTATAAACCCGAAAGGCGGCCATCTTTTTGGACATGAGATGATCACTTCGATTGCTGATATCCCCGACCCTGTCGATTTGGCGATTCTCGTTGTTCCCGCACCCTTTGCGCCGGAAACGCTGCGCCAATGCGGCTTGCGTGGCATTAAAGCAGCGATCCTTGTCTCGGGCGGATTCCGTGAAACGGGCGAAGATGGTGCTGCCCTCGAAGCCGAGACATTGCGCATTGCGGAAGAGTTTGACATCCGTATGATCGGACCGAATTGCATCGGTCTGCTCGATACACATTTGCCGCTTGATACCACCTTTTTGCCGCCGCCTGCACCGGATGCAGGCGAGTTGGCATTTATCTCCCACTCCGGCGCGATCTGTGCCGCGTTGATCGACTGGTCGATGGATCAGGGCTTCGGCTTCTCGCGTCTGATCAGCCTCGGCAACCAGGCAGACGTGAACGAAACAGATATGCTCTCCGTTGTTGCGGAAGATGAATTTACCAATGTCCTTACACTTTATCTCGAAAATATCAGTGAGGGAAGACGCTTTATCGAAGAGGCCCGCCGCGTGGTCACGAAAAAGCCTATTGTTGCGCTCAAGGTAGGGCGCTCTGAGAGCGGTCAACGCGCGGCAGCATCCCATACGGGTGCGCTTGCGGGCATGGAATCCGCTTTTGATGCCGCATTCGAACAAGCAGGTGTTTTTCGCGCTGATACCACCGAAGAGATGTTCGATTGGGCACGTGCCCTCGCTTGGTCACCTCTCCCGCAGGGGCGGCGTATAGCCATCCTGACCAACGCAGGAGGTCCCGGTGTGATCGCTGCTGATGCTCTTGAGCATAACGAGCTTATGCTTGCCGAACTCAGTCCCGGCACCGAATCCGCTCTTGCCGAATTCCTGCCTCCCGCTGCCAGTGTGCATAATCCGGTCGATATGCTTGCATCTGCATCTGCGGAGCACTATGCCGAAGGGCTGCGGATTTTACTTGATGACCCCAATGTGGATGGTGCGCTTGTTATTATGCCTCCGCCCCCTATGTATCCTGCTGAAGTTGCCGCCGATGCAATGATCCCTGTTATTCGAGCGAGCAAAAAACCGACCATCGTCGTTCTGATGGGCAGCACCCAGATCGTCGAAGCCTCGGCACGTTTGCAAGCAGCGCGTATTCCCGATTACCGCTTTCCCGAACGGGCGATCTCTGCATTTACACGTTTGGCAGAACGCGCAGAATTTTTGGATGCGATGGATGCAGAGTCTGTGCTGCTGGATGATGTGGATATAGCATCAGCGCAAGCCTCAATAAAGAATGCAAAGAGTGGAGCATGGCTCGATGCCGAACTTGCTGATCGTTTGATGAATGCCTATGGAATTTCAACATCCCCCATTAAGCTCGCACCTTCAGCAGATGCCGCTGCTGACCTTGCTTCCGAGCTTGGTTTTCCCGTTGTGATGAAGATCGCCTCGCCTGATATTCCCCACAAATCGGATGTTGGCGGGATCCTGCTCAACGTCGAGTCTACGGCAGAAGTCATCGAGGGTTATAAGATGTTGATGACGCGGGTGCAAGCCCAACGTCCACGCGCGAGACTCGAGGGTGTCCACATCCAGCGTATGATCCCCAAAGGGCAGGAAGTGATCATCGGCGCAGTGCGCGATCCCCAATTTGGTGCGTTGATGATGTTCGGTTCCGGTGGAGTGGAGGTGGAAGGGTTAAAAGATGTCGCCTTTGGGTTGGGGCCACTCTCCACACAAGATGCTGAAAAGATGCTCGTAAAAACATGGGCGGGGAAGAAGCTGGAGGGCTACCGCAATACCCCTGCTGTTGATCGCTCCGCCCTTGTAGACACCCTGCGGCGTCTTTCTCAGCTTGCTCATGATCTTCCGGAGATCGCCGAGATCGAGATCAATCCATTAACTGTGTTAGAGCAGGGAAATATTGCTGTGGATGTGCGTGTTAAGATGGCATAGAAGGAGTTGTAATGAACCAGAGAGCGATGAATGCTGCTTTGAGAAAGTATTTCTCCCTTGAAGATGCAGTTATGTTGAACGAGCGCGTTTTGAAACGAATCAAAAAAATAGATGCTGAGCGTGAGAAGTACACGCACAAAGCATTGGAAATGCATTTTGGCGATAGTATTTTGCCGTTAATGGCACTGTATTTGGAGTTAAAAGAAGATGCACCTGAGACTGCTCTGGAAAGAACGCGCGAAGTCGCTGAAGAGATGTATCTTATTGGGCGTAAACGGATGGCGTTTTTAGGGCGCTTTCCTTTTTATTATTGGTTGATCCAGAATATGGTCTCGGGCATGATGAAGAGAATGTTTCCATCAGAAGGTTGGGATACAGAATGGGTGGAAGTGAGCAAGAAGCAAGTCGCTTTTAATATGCACGCTTGTTTTTATTTTGATGTATTAACGCACTATAATCTTCCTGAGCTCACTCCCGTCTTCTGTGGTCTGGATGATCTGATCTATGATAATATTTCCCCTCATCTGCGCTGGCAACGTACTGGAACGCTGGGGCGCGGCGATGCGCTCTGTGATTTTCGCTTTATCAATCCCAAAATGGAATAATTTTACTTTCGTGAAACGATATGCCCATGAGAAATAAGATCCCTCTTCCCGAAAAACTGTTAGAAAAATTGCAATCTCAATATGAAGACTTTCCTGACCAGGCCGCTTCTGCAGATGAGATAACCACCTTCGAATCAGGATTGAAGGAGTTTCTGACTGCATATGGCGAGGATCTTGTTCTGGATGCTGGTGAAACACTTTTTCTGGAAAATGATCCTGCTGATGGCCTCTATTGGATTGCTTCAGGCGTCGTGGCAGTTTTACAGGGTGATCTGGAAAAACCACGCTTGCTTACTTTTCGAACGGTTGAGCACGTTGTTGGAGAGATCGCTTTGTTGGAGAATATCCACCGAACGGCAACGATTGCGGCGATCACTGAGACAAGATTTAAATATTTGGGCCAGGAAAAATTCCAGGGACTTCTTTCTCTGATCCCTGGTTTTGGGGTGGAATTGCTGCGCTTGCTTAGTATGCGTCTGCGTGAAGTTAAGCCAGCAGAATATAGCGATGGTATGTATGATCACCTGACAGGTGCCATGTCACGACAGGCCTTTGACGTCCGCTTGCATGAGGAAATAGAACGGGCACAATTATATCGTTATACTTTCTCGCTTGTTTTTCTTGATCTGGATTATTTCAAAAACGTTAATGATACTTATGGCCATGCACGTGGAGACGAGGTCTTGATTGAATTTGCAAATCGTGTTATGTCTGATCTGCGTACGACGGACACACTTTTTCGTTATGGTGGTGATGAATTTGTCTTGATCTTGCAGGGCATTGATGAAGAACGCGGCCCGGCTTTTGTGCAGCGTCTGCTCAATCATTGTATTTCTGAACCTATCTCTGGGGAGCCTCCTGTCACCATCTCTTTTAGTGCAGGCATTGCCTATTTCCCACAAGATGGAGAAACCTCTCGGGCGTTGTTGGAAGCAGCGGATAAACGCGTATATAACGCCAAAGCTGATGGTCGTGGGCGTGTGACTGGAAAACTAGGCTGATTAATTTATTTCGCTTGACTTATAAAATCATCTTTGGTAATATTGGCGGGCTCAATAACCGATGCGGGGTAGAGCAGTGGCAGCTCGTCGGGCTCATAACCCGGAGGTCGCAGGTTCGA
>CAZASG010000028.1:0-47928 GCA_964487745.1 uncultured Anaerolineaceae bacterium
CCATGGTACCGACGTTCAAATGGGGTTTTGAACGATCAAATGTTTCCTTTGCCATCTCTTTCTCCTTGTATTATGAAAAAGATAAATCTGAGATTATTACTTTAAAATTTCTTCCATTACAGAAGCCGAAACTGGCGCGTAATGGTCAAATTCCATAGAGAATACGCCACGTCCTTTTGTTCCAGAGCGCAGTTCAGTTGCATAACCGAACATCTCTGCTAAAGGAACCATCGCGCGGACTGCCTGAGCATTACCGGGGCGCATTTCCATGCCTCCGATATTGCCACGACGGCTATTCAACTGCCCCATGATATCGCCAAGATATTCTTCGGGGACAACAACTTCTACCTTCATCATGGGTTCAAGCAAGATCGGGCTACCCTTACGAATACCTTCGCGAAAAGCCATCGAGCCAGCCATTTTGAAGGCCATTTCACTCGAATCAACTTCGTGAGAAGAGCCATCGATCAAGGTTACTTTAAGATCGGTAACGGGGTAACCAGCTAATACACCACTTTCAGCTGCGCCTATAACGCCCTTTTCAACTGCGGGAATATATTCGCGCGGGACGGAGCCGCCGTAGATCTTATCTTCAAAAGAAATACCACTGCCTCGTTCACCGGGCTCAAGGGTCAAGATAACATGCGCGTATTGCCCATGGCCACCGCTCTGCTTCACATGACGATATTCAACTTTTTCAACAGTGCGGGTAATCGACTCATGATAAGCCACACGCGGACGTCCAATATTTGCCTGAACCTTGAATTCACGCAACATACGATTGACTAAAACATCCAGATGTAACTCACCCATACCGGAGATGATCGTCTGTCCTGTATCTTCATCTTTACGGACACGGAAAGTTGGGTCTTCTTCAGAAAGTTTGTGGAGCGAGTTTCCCATTTTTTCCTGATCTGCAACGGTCTTTGGCTCGATCGCCACAGAGATCACAGGCTCAGGGAAGGTGATATTTTCAAGAACAACCTTTTTGTTATCGCAAAGCGTGTCACCGGTAAAGGTATTTTTCAAGCCCAGAACAGCAGCAATATCACCAGCGCGAACTTCTTCCACATCTTCACGGCGATCTGCATACATACGGATCAAACGCCCAATACGCTCACGCTTTCCTTTATTCGTGTTCGTGAGAGTCTGCCCCTTTTTGAGAATCCCTGAGTAAACACGGAAGTAAGCCAATCGTCCAACGTAAGGATCGGTAACGATCTTGAAGATCAGCGCGCTCAAGGGAGCATCGTCTTTCGCAAGCAGCGTGATGACCTCATCCTCATCATCCGGCGAAGTTCCATCTACAGAACCAATATCTGCCGGGGAGGGAAGATAATCAATAACGGCATCCAAAAGCGGTTGAACGCCTTTATTCTTTAGTGCTGTACCACAAAAAGCGGGAGTAGCTTCATTGGCAAGGGTTGCTTTACGCAGAGCGACTTTCAATTCAGGGACGGTAATCTCTTCACCTTCCAGGAATTTGAAAGTGAGTTCATCATCCAGCTCTGCGATCTTTTCGATAAGCGTTTCGCGCGCAGCTTCAACTTGCTCCTGCAACTCAGCAGGGATATCGATAACTTTCGGTTCTGCACCTAAGGCATCATCAAAGACCGTTGCTGTCATCTCGAGAATATCGACTACGCCTTTGAAATCTGCTTCATTACCAATGGGCATCTGCAGGGGGATCGGGTTTGCGCCTAAACGTTGGCGCACCATATCGAGCGTGCGATCAAAAGAAGCCCCAACACGATCCATCTTATTAATGAAGCAAAGGCGCGGCACACCATAACGATCTGCCTGTCGCCAGACAGTTTCACTCTGGGGCTCTACACCTTGGACGGCGTCAAAAATAATGACGCCGCCATCGAGAACGCGTAAAGAGCGTTGTACTTCTGCCGTGAAATCAATATGCCCCGGCGTATCAATGATATTAACCTGATAGCCTTTCCATTCTGCAGAAACGGCTGCCGAGACAATAGTTATGCCCCTCTCACGCTCCTGATCCATCCAGTCGGTAACAGTTGTACCATCATCCACTGAACCAATTCGATGCGTTTTACCTGTATAGAACAGAATTCTTTCTGTTACGGTTGTTTTTCCAGCATCAATATGAGCAATAATGCCTATATTTCGATACTGCTCCAGAGGATAAGCGCGTGCCATCTCAAATTTACCTTATATACCTTTAAGTAAGTACCTATGAACGGTAATGGGAGAAAGCGCGGTTTGCTTCTGCCATCTTGTGGGTTTCATCGCGTTTACGAATAGCGGCACCCGTCTCGTTATAAGCGTCAAGAAGTTCAGCAGCAAGGTTCTCGGAGAAGGATTGACCTTTACGAGAACGGGCAGCTGAGAGGATCCAGCGAATAGCTAGAGCAAGGCGACGTTCAGGAGTCACATCCATCGGCACCTGATAGGTAGCCCCACCAACACGTTTGGGGCGAACTTCCATACGTGGGGAAGCTTTGGTTAATGCTGTTTCAAAAACCTCGAGGGGTTCTTTACCAGAGCGATCACCGAGAATATCCATGGTTTTGTATACCAGTTTTGTCGCAGTGCTTTTCTTACCGCGTTTCAAAACATGATGGATAACGGTTTGGACCTGAAGGCTGTTATATCGCAAATCAGGGTTGACAATTCTTCTTTCAGCTCTATTTCGTCGCATGAGAATACTCCAGAAAAAAATACACTATTTATTTACGTTTGGAACCGTATTTGGAGCGACCCTGCTTACGATCATCAACCCCAGTGGTATCCAAAGAACCACGGACAATATGATAACGAACACCAGGCAAGTCCTTAACACGACCACCGCGAACCAAAACAACAGAGTGCTCTTGCAACTGATGTCCTTCGCCAGGGATATATGCTGTTACTTCAAGACCATTTGTCAAACGGACACGAGCGATCTTGCGCAAAGCAGAGTTCGGCTTTTTAGGCGTCATTGTACGCACAACTGTGCAAACGCCGCGTTTTTGCGGGGCGCCTTGCGGCTGACGGATACGACGCTGTTTCATTGAGTTATAGGTATAGAGCAAAGCCGGGGCTGTGCTTTTAGCTTTCTTAGTGCTACGTCCCTTACGGACTAATTGATTAATTGTGGGCACGCTCGCCTCCAAAACAAAGTGTATCTAACTTCGAAAAATATATTTTGCCAACAAATGAGACCATCAAAAGACAATGATGGCCTCATTATATGATCAACGGAGAAAATCCGTGTCTTTTCAGGCAACGAAAAGGGATTTTATCACGCGCTGCCTGTACCGTCAAGAAAATCTATGACGAGTTTCTATAGTTTAAGGTCGGAACCAATCGACATCAAACCTGTTCCCAACTTGGGCGGACGCGCCTTGGCTTCATCTTTGCCAAACTTGACAGCATCTCCTGTATCATCAACCGCTTCAACAGCTAAACCTAAACTCTGCAACTCTTTCACGAGCACACGGAATGAAGCTGGCAAACCTGGGTCTTCCATCGGCTCACCCTTTACGATCGATTCGTAAGTGCTTACACGCCCAATAACATCATCGGACTTGACCGTCAACATTTCCTGCAGGGTATATGCTGCACCATAAGCTTCAAGTGCCCACACTTCCATTTCACCGAAACGCTGACCACCGAATTGGGCTTTACCGCCCAAAGGCTGCTGTGTAACGAGGCTGTATGGACCTGTTGAACGAGCGTGAACTTTATCTTCAACCAGGTGATGTAATTTCAAGATCGTCATAACGCCGACAGTAACAGCCTGGTCATAGCGTTGCCCTGTCTTGCCATCACGTAAGACTTGCTTCCCAAGAGTTGGAACAGGAATGCCTGTCTTCATCATCACTTCATGTGCCTTCTTGGCAAGATTATCATCAGCAACCTGTTTGGTGTGACCTTGCGCATTCAACCATAGTCGATGACAAGCCTTCAGGGCATTCTCATCGCGTTCAGGGGTTCGACGGAAGTTTTCAACAGTATCTGGCAGGAAGATCATCTCAGGATCGTATCCATGATCACGCAGCCATTCATCTGCTGTTGCACGGCGAGCGTATGTCTCATTCACTGCAAGCTTGAAAAGATCATAACCACGTTCGCCAAGCCAACCTTCCAAATAAAGACGGCGAACTTCATTATCATCCTGAATCATCTCAGGGTCGTATTCATGTTCACCGAGCCAGTTCCATGCCTCTACAGCGGCCTCGCGCCAAGCTTGGTCAATCAACCATGCACGTGCCAGATCAGCTTCGATCTCAGCTTCAGATGCACCATCAAATACTGGGATAACTGCACGGTAACCCATACGTTTTGCAGCCCAGCCCATATGCACTTCAAGCACCTGTCCGATATTCATTCGAGCAGGAACACCAAGCGGATTCAGGATAATGTCGACAGGGGTACCATCTTCAAGGAAGGGCATATCCTCAACCGGAACAATGCGTGAAACCACGCCCTTGTTCCCATGACGCCCAGCCATTTTATCTCCAGCAGTAATCTTGCGGCGCTGTGCCACAGAAACACGCACCATCGTATCTACACCTGCTTTGAGATCAGAATTCTCGGCGCGGGTGAAAACTTTTACGTCCACAACTTTGCCGCGTGCGCCATGTGGCATACGCAGGGAAGTGTCTTTTACATCCCTTGATTTTTCTCCAAAGATGGCACGCAATAGGCGCTCTTCAGGGGTCAGTTCTTTTTCGCCTTTGGGCGTGATCTTACCAACCAAAATATCGTTCGGCTCAACTTCAGCACCAATGCGTATGATGCCGTTCTCATCGAGGTCTTTCAAGGCATCTTCGCCGACATTAGGGATATCACGAGTGATCTCTTCGGCACCCAACTTGGTATCACGCGCTTCGACTTCGTGCTTTTCAACATGCACGGAAGTGAAGCGATCATCCTGCACCATGCGCTCGGAAACCAAGATCGCATCTTCGAAGTTACCACCTTCCCATGAAAGGAAAGCAACGACTGCGTTCTGCCCTAATGCCAATTCACCGGCATCGGTAGATGAAGAGTCAGCGATAATATCGCCTTTCTTGATAACCTGCCCTTTAGTGACAGCGGGGCGCTGGTCGATACAAGTGCTCTGATTAGAACGCTGGTATTTTTGTAATTGATAGGTACGCAGCGAACCATTCTTTTCACGCAAGACGATCTTACTTCCTGTCACGGAGGCAACTTCACCATCTCGCTCGGCAACGATCACCTGACCAGAGTCTGCAGCAGCACTGTATTCCATACCAGTTGAAACCAACGGAATCTCAGGGCGCAGCAGGGGAACGGCTTGTGCCATCATGTTCGAGCCCATCAAGGCGCGGTTTGCATCGTCATGCTCAAGGAAGGGGATCAACGCCGCACTGATACCCACGATCTGGTGGGGCGCGACATCCATATAATCGACTTTTTCAGGTCGTGCGAAGAGGAAGCCAGAGTGATTTCGCGAAGAAACACGTGGACGAACAAATTCATTATTCTCATCTAGCGGCGCATTCGCCTGACCAATAATATATTTATCTTCTGCGTCTGCTGAAAGATATTCCATTTTATCTGGATCAGGCAAAACAAAAGGCACTACAGAGATTTCCTTTTTGAGTTTCGCGATCTTCTTCAACATAGCTGCGGTGATACGGGTACCATCTTCAAAGAGAACGTTATCCTTGGCATCCAAAAGATCGCCACGCAAAGCACGCCCTTCAAGAGCAGGATCATCATTCGCAAGCTCTTTGACAACCTTACGATAAGGTGTCTCAATAAAACCATATTCATTCACACGCGCAAAGGAAGCCAAACGACCGATCAAACCGATATTCGGACCTTCAGGAGTCTCGATCGGACAAATACGCCCATAGTGCGAGTGGTGAACATCACGAACGTCAAAGCCTGCGCGCTCACGGCGCAGACCACCAGGACCCAATGCGGAAAGCGTTCGTTTATGACGCAACTCTGAAAGCGGGTTGGTCTGATCCATGAACTGCGATAATTGGCTGGAGCCAAAGAATTCACGCAAAGACGCCACAACAGGGCGGATATTCACCAAAGACATTGGCGCAAGCTGATCCTGATCGCGGATGGACATACGTTCCTTGATCACACGTTCCATACGACGCAAACCAATGCGCAATTTATTCTGGATCAACTCGCCCACTGTCTTCACACGGCGATTGCCAAGATGATCAATATCATCTTTTTGCTCGATGGCGTTGTTGATCAGGATCATGCGACGCACGAGGCGGACGATGTCCATCTTTGTGATATTACGATGCGGGATCGGCACGCTCAAATTCAGCTTCTGATTCAATTTATAGCGACCAACACGCTCAAGGTCATAGTGGCGCTGATCGAAGAGTTGTTCTTCAAGGAAATTACGAGCGTTCTCGAGCGTGGCGGGATCTCCGGGGCGCATCCGTTTAAAGAACTCGATCAACGAAGCTTCCGCGATACTCAACTTGCTCTCGGGATCCCATTCTGGTTCCTGCTTCAATGTGGATGCGATATACATACGCTCGATATTTGTATCAACATCTGCGAAGAGGGACATGATCTCCTCATCGGAGCCAGTTTTGAGCGGGGAATCCGGGCGACCATCGTCCACGGCTGCCAATGCACGCAGGAAGACCGTGATCGGGACAGTGCGCTTGCGGTTGAATTTCAGGATAATGTAATCGCTTTTGCGGGTTTCGAATTCCATCCACGCGCCACGATCAGGGATTAATTTAGCGGTAGCAAGCAGACGTCCAGTAGCGCGGTCGGGATTGGCTTCAAAGTAAACACCCGGGGAGCGGATCAACTGCGAAACGACCACGCGCTCCGTTCCATTAATAATGAAGGTACCCTTCGATGTCATCTCAGGGAAGTCACCGATAAAGATATCCTGTTTGATCGGCTCAGGAACATCCTTCCCTGCCAATAAAACAGAGACGTATAGCGGACTGGCATAAGTCAGGTCACGCTCTACACATTCCGAAATAGTATATTTGGGTTCTTCAAACCAATATTTAAGATCCCACTCTTTTGCTTCTGGGCTCTGTCCGGGGAAATAAAGCTGCATTCCCTTGTTGTAGGATTCGATGGGGGAAATCTCGTGGAATAAGTTCTCTAAGCCTTCGCTTTTGAGGCGTTTGAACGATTCGATTTGTACTTCAATTAAGTTGGGAAGACCGAGCGTGACAGGAATACGCGCGTAACTCTTTTTGGGCAATACAGACGTCATTCGACTCTCCTGGCCATTTTTTTGCGTGTGATTAAATCAATACCGCCCCACTCAAGCGCGGGACAAGCAATCTTGGATTATAAACGAGGATTTATGTTTCAGTCAAGCACTTTTTAACGAGATTTTAAAGTAACTCTCCCACTTTCTTGTCTATTTCTCGGCTAAAATTAGCAGGCGTAGATTTTACCACGTTTTTCGCAACTTGAACTCTGCGCATGGGTTTTCGAATACAACGCACTTATATGCCACAGGAGGCAACATGTCATCAGAAACACAACCGCAAGTAAACGATAAACGTGAAATTTTTGGGTGGGCAATGTACGACTGGGCGAACTCCGCCTTCAGCACCACCATCGGGACGGTTTTTCTCGCGCCCTATGTAGCTGCCCTTGCCCGCACTGCGGCTGAAGCTGCCGGAACAGAAACCGTTTCCTTCCTCGGCATTCCCATTGCTCCTGACTCATTTCTTCCTTATATGATCTCGCTCTCGGTCGGATTACAAGTACTCTTCCTCCCCATTCTTGGCGCGATCGCAGACTATTCCCACATGCGCAAAGCGATGATGCGTGTCTTTGCCACTATTGGTGCGGTAGCCACCATTTTGATGTTCTTCATCAGCGGTTCACTCTGGTGGTTGGGGGGCGTATTATATGTACTCGCAAATCTTGCCTTTGGCGCAGCGATTGTCTTTTACAATGCCTATCTTCCCGACATCGCCAGTGAAGATGAACGCGACCGCGTTTCATCCTATGGCTGGGCAATGGGCTATCTTGGCGGTGGCATTCTGCTGGCACTGAACCTTGCCTTCTATCTTTTTGCAGAAGACATCGGCGTGCCCGAAACTCTCGCCATCCGTATCAACCTCGCGTCAGCCGGTATCTGGTGGCTGGGCTTCTCTTTCATCACATGGAAACGCCTGCGCTCTCGCAAAGCATCTCGCGCGCTCCCACAAGGTGAAACTTATCTCAAGATCGGTTTCAAACAACTCAGCCACACGATCAAAGAGATCAAGAACTTCCCTGAAACACTTAAGTTTTTGGTCGCCTACTTCCTTTATAACGACGGCATCCAAACTGTCATCGCCGTTTCTTCCACCTTCGCTGCTGCGCCGCTCATTCAGGGTGGCCTCGAACTCGATACTTCAACGCTCACATCTGTGATCCTGATGATCCAGTTCATGGCATTTGGCGGCGCACTGCTCTGGGGAAAACTCGCCAAGTGGATGGGCGCCAAGCAGTCGGTTGTGCTCAGTCTTGTGATCTGGTCTGGCGTCGTGATCTATGCCTACGCTGGCCTAAAAGGCGAAAATGTCACTACTGAATTCTTCATTCTTGGTGCCTTCATCGCCCTCGTCATGGGTGGCTCCCAAGCCATCAGCCGCAGCCTCTTCGCCCAAATGATCCCCGAAGGGCAGGAAGCCGAATACTACTCCTTCTACGAGATCAGTGAACGCGGCACCTCCTGGATCGGACCGCTTGTCTTCGGTCTCGCAAACCAGATGTTCGGCAGCCTGCGCCCCGCCTTGCTCTCTCTGATCTTCTTCTTTGTGATGGGATTGATCCTGCTGCCCTTCGTCAAAGTGGATAAAGCCATCGCCGACGTCAAAGCCTACGACGCGGAACGCGCCTGATTTAAGCTTGACCCCGTTAAATAACAAGACGCCGAGCTTCTTGAAGAAGCTTGGCGTCTTTGTTTATTCCTACACCCCAAGCAGATCGCGCAACGCGTCCATCGTCGCCGGGATGACCTGAGGCGTGGGCATCGACTCGGCGATGATGCCGGGATCCTTCATCCCATGCCCGGTGCAGACGATGACGATCTTCTGTCCTTTTGGATCAAAATCTCCGGCTTCGATCTCCGCTTTCAAGCCAGCCAACCCCGCAGCGGATGCGGGTTCCACCCAAACACCTTCACTGGCCAGAATACGCTGGGCTTCAAGAATGGCATCATCACTTTGAGCAATGATGCGTCCACCCGATTCATCAGCGGCTTCGAGGGCTTGCTCGCCACGCGCCGGTTTCCCGATGCGGATGGCGGTCGCTACGGTTTCGGGATTCTCTACGGGATGCCCTAAAACCAGCGGAGCGGAACCTGCGGCCTGTACACCTAAAATTTTCGGCAAGTTCATCCCTTTGACTTGAGCGTACTGTTTATAGCCCGCCCAATAAGCCGTGATATTTCCCGCATTGCCAACCGGTAAGCAGTGCCAATCGGGAGCGTTGACCAGGGCATCACAAATTTCAAAAGCGCCACTTTTTTGCCCTTCGATACGATAGGGATTGATCGAATTGACCAACGCCAGCGGGGTTTTCTTTGTGATCTCGACGACCATCGTCAGAGCATCATCAAACGAGCCTGCAATCTGGATCACCTCTGCGCCGTAGGCAATGGCGCCTGCCAACTTTCCAGCCGCAACTTTTCCTTTGGGGATAAGCACCACAGCCCGCATCCCGGCGCGCGAGGCGTAAGCAGCCGCAGATGCAGCAGTATTCCCCGTCGAGGCACAAATCACGGTCTCCGCACCACGCCCGAGGGCTTCGCTGACGGAGGCTGTCATACCACGATCCTTGAAAGAACCGGTTGGGTTCAAGCCTTCGTATTTAACGTAAATCTCCGCCGCCCCCAACTCTCGTGCCAAACGTGGCATGGGGATAAGAGGTGTATTCCCCTCCAGAAGGGCAACAGAGCGAGTGTGGTCGGGCAGGTCAAGCAGATGCCCATATTTTTGGATTACACCTTCGTAAGGCATAGTTTCTCCTTTTTAAGAGCCCTGACAGGTTTTAGAAACCTGTCAGGGCTGGGTTAACGGTAATGAATTTTCTTCAAATAGATGCTATTTAAATGGTAGCAAGCCTAAATTAAGAGTGTTCCAGAAACCGAGTGTTTTGGAAACACTCGGTTTCTTAATCCATTAAAGCTTCGGCAAAACGATGGACTGTTGTTTCTGATATTTCCCTTTCTTATCCGCGTAGGATGTTTCACATTCTTCATCCGCTTCAAAGAAGAGTACCTGTGCCAAGCCTTCGTTGGCGTAAATTTTCGCGGGGAGTTGGGTGGTATTCGAGATCTCGAGAGTCACGAAACCTTCCCATTCCGGCTCAAAAGGTGTGACGTTGACGATGATGCCACAACGCGCATATGTGGATTTGCCCAAACAGACTGTGAGCACGCCGCGCGGGATGCGGAAATATTCCACAGAGCGAGCGAGCGCAAAAGAGTTAGGGGGAATGACACAGACATCGCCTTTGAACTCAACCATCGATTTTGGATCAAAATTCTTCGGGTCAACTACTGCCGAATGGACGTTGGTAAAGATCATAAATTCATCTGCCACGCGAATATCGTAGCCATAAGAGGAAACGCCATAAGAAATGACCCCGTTCCGCACCTGATTTTCCACAAAAGGTTCGATCATGCGCTGCTCAACAGCTACTTTTCTAATCCAATGATCCGGTTTAAGTCCCATAATTTTCTCCTTTTATTAGCAGTGCGTCGCACCACCTTCAATAAATAGATGTCTGGCTTTCAGGTGCGACGCACCCTCTTCCACCGGACATATTTTTACTCTTCAATCAGGAAATACACCACCGTAACTTTTTGGGGATGTACCTCCACGAATCGTTCATAATATTGGGCTGCGTAGGAAAAGCTGATGCGATACCTACCTGCGGGGAGATCGGAGATCGCGTGGGTTTCCCGCCAACGATCATCCACGCCAACGGGATGCGCTTCCGGGGCGTACCCCTCCAAATTTGCTACCCATAAACGATCATCATCTGAAATCCCAACACTTTCCACTAACAGCGGAACCGGAAGTTGTTTCCCGTCCTGATTATGGATGCGCACCACGATCGCGCCAAGCATCTCGTCGAGGGGATGCAGCCAAAGCTCGGGGTTGCGCGTATCAGTATATTCATAGCCACCCAAGCGAACTTCAAAATGAAGATGCCCACCAATTGCCTTGCCCGACATACCCACATTGCCGATCGGCTGCCCAGCTTCGACGATCTCCCCTTCCATCACAGCAAATGACGAAAGATGGGCGTAGAGGGTGTAGAAGGGCGCATCCACTTCGGGCAGATCATGTTTAACGACGATCGAGTCCCCATAATAACGTTCCCAGGGCGCATAGATCGCCGGACGATCTTCCGCCGCGTGGACAACGAGTCCGTCCGCTACGGCAAGGATCGGTGTCCCGATCTCGTTAACGAACTCAACCCCATGATGCGGATCTCGCTTCCCGTTGATGGTCGATCCATAACGATAGCCACGATCAAATTGGTTTTGGTCTTCGATACCAATCGGGCGTGGCAACCAAAAATGCCCATCTTCCACACAAAAAATTTCGTAAGCATCGCAGGGGATTGGCGTCCCTGTCGGGACGAGGGTTTCTGTCGCGGTCGCAGTGGCCAGAGGCTCCATGGCTGTTGTAAATGTGGGCGAGAGGACTGTTTCCGTTGCTTGCACAGGGATAGACGTTGGCGACGTGGAGCTTGTTGCAAGAGCGGGAGCATTAGATATACAAGAAGCTAGAAACAGGGTCGAGAAAAGAATGCCCAGCCAGACAACCTTTCTCTTCATTTGCTTCCTGTAGGTCGCCTTCATTAGAAACTCAGGCCACCGCGCTCTTCCAGGACTTTTCGCAACGAAGCATCGAACTCATCCGCTTTGGATTCCAATGCCTGCAAGTTAGCCAGCAACTCTTCCGCCTTGGTTTTATCTTTCAACGAAGAAAGATTGATTCGCACATTATAGCCCGCCGAAGTCAACGCCGCACGCGCCATCGCCGCACCGGATGCGCCGTCGGTGATGGCATTGCTGTTGCCAACACTGGCGACTTTCAATGCCAATTCCATCACGTGGACAGCATCCGTTGCTGTCTGTAGCGGAACTTGGGCAGCGTAAAGTGTCGCATCCTGAATGGCTTGCGAGCGGGCAGCTTTTTCTTCATCCGTGCCTTTGGGGAGCTTGAAAGCCTGCATAATGGCATCGAAAGATGTGGCGTCTTCATCTACAGCGTCGGTCAGCTTGGCACGCAGGGATTCGGCTTCGTTGAGCACAGCTTTCATCTCATCTTCAACATCAGCGTACTTCTTCTTCCCGATGCTCAAGCGAGCGACCATTGCTACCAAGCCAGCCCCCATCGCGCCTGCATGCGCTGCAGCAGAACCGCCGCCCGGCGTGGGGCTGCCATCGGCGAGTACATCCAGAAAATCAACTTCTTTCTGAGAAGCATAGAGTCGTGTTTCGAGAATTTGGTCTTTCTCAAATTGGTCAAGCTGCGTGTACCACATCGCCGCATCCACAAGCGCCTCTTGCGGGATCAGACCAACTAATTCGGAGTGATGAATGCCAACACCATAACGTTCCGCTTCACGACGAATGAATTCGATCACACGGGCAACGGGCGTTTTCTTGTAGTTGGTTAAATTCATCGAGACTTGGGCACGTCCGTCCACAAGCAGCCCCATCCCTTTAACGAATCGTAAGCCACCAGACGAATTACGGACAGCGACGCCGATCTTCTTGGCAATATCAACATCATCAGTGGTCAAGTAAACATTGAAGGCGACCAACGGGTCGCGCGCGCCAATGACAGTTGCTCCCGTTGTGGGGATATGGTGTGGCCCTTCATCGGGGATGCGTTGTTCTGGCGTCCCGACTTCGGCTTTGAGCCCCTCATATTGCCCCTTGCGCACCTTTGCCAAGTTAACGCGCTCAGGGCTTTTCGCTGCTTTCTCGTAGAAAAAGACGGGGATCTGCAACTCTGTCCCCACGCGGGCACCAAGCTCATGCGCGAGCGTGACGCATTCGTCCATCGTCATATCTGAAATGGGGACAAAGGGCACCACATCCGTTGCACCGACACGAGGATGTCCGCCCTCATGCTCATCCAAATTGATAAGCTCACTCGCGACCTTGATCGCTCGAAAAGCAGCTTCGGCAACCGGCTGCGGCGGCCCCGCAAAAGTCAGGACAGTGCGGTTGTGGTCGTCATCCGATGAGCGGTCGAGCAGGCTCACTTCAGCGACAGACTCAACCGCAGCAACGATGGCGTCCACCACATCAGGGCGGCGGGCTTCAGAAAAATTAGGGATACATTCAACGATCTTGGGCATATTTACCTCTTTATCTCACCGCTGCGAACCAGATCTTTCACGGCAGCGATGTATTCATATAAAACGGTATCTTCTTCAATAAAAGGTACGCGCTCACGAATACGTTTGTAGATGGGCGCAGTACCTTCTCCCAGTTTGGCATCTTCACCAATCTCCTGCCGACGGAAGTCAATGCCTTGTGCGGCAGCCATCAGTTCGAGCGCAAGGATATGTTCCACGTTCTCGGCAACTTGACGCAGTTTCAGCCCCGCTGTCAAGCCCATGCTGACATGGTCTTCGACATTCGCCGAAGTCGGGATGCTATCCACGCTGGCGGGATGGGAAAGCACTTTGTTTTCAGTGGCAAGCGCAGCAGCGGTGTACTGCGTGATCATAAAGCCTGAGTTCAAGCCGCCCTTTTTCGTCAGGAATGCCGGCAAAGTTTGGGCGTTGCTGCACTCGTCTGTCAGGCGCATCATGCGACGTTCGGAGATATTGCCCAGCTCTGTGATAGCAATGGCGAGATAATCCATCGCGATTGCCAGCGGCTCGCCGTGGAAGTTGCCGCCAGAGAGAACGGTAATTTCTTCACCTTCAATGAAGATGAGCGGATTATCCGTCACGGCATTCAGCTCAATCTCCATCACCCAGCGGGTGTAAGCGATCGCTTCACGGGCGGCACCATGCACTTGGGGCATACAGCGCAGGGTATAGGCATCCTGCACGTTACTCGGGTCATAGTCTCTCGTAAATTCGCTGCCTTTAAGCAGGTCACGGAGATGTTTGGCTGTATCTTCCTGACGCGGGAAAGGGCGCAAGTTATGAATACGAGCATCAAAAGCGAGGGGTGTCCCGTTCAGGGCTTCAAGGCTGAGGGCTCCGGCGGCATCCATTACGCTGCAAAGTCGTTCGGATTGATGCACAAGCAGTGTACCAAGAGCACACATCACCGTCGTACCATTGGTCAGCGCCAAACCTTCTTTTGCCGCCAGCTCGACCGGTTCCAGACCTGCGCGTTTCAGCACTTCTGCACCAGACAGCATCTCGCCCTGATATTCGGCTTCACCCATCCCGATCATGACCAACGCCATATGCGCCAGCGGAGCGAGATCACCGCTTGCGCCGAGCGATCCCTTCTCGGGGATGGCGGGATGAATCCCGTGATTGAGCATATCGACGAGCAAGCCCAGGGTCCGCGGGCGTATCCCGGAATGTCCCCTCGAGAGGGTATTTGCCCGGATGAGCATAATTGCTCGTGTGGTCGGGATGTCATACAGATCCCCCGTCCCAACCGCATGGCTCATGACGATATTCTTTTGCAGGGCTTTCACATCTTCAAGCGGGATAACACGATCCTTGAATGCGCCGAAACCCGTGGTGATGCCATAAGCAACTTCGCCACGCGCCAACAGGGTCTGGACGGCATCAGCCGCCCGTTCAACTTCTTTCAATGCATCTGCAGTGATCTCGACTTTTGGCATCCCCGCTTTGCCGTACGCTACTTGAACAACCTGCTCAATGCTGAGTGATTGTCCGTCAATAACGACTTTTTCGGTCATTTGCACCTCTGTTCCAAAGTTTCCTCCCCTCTTAGGGGGAGGGCAGGTGGGGGTAAGGTTCCGTAATAACGCATTTCACCCTCACCTAGCCTCTCCCTCAAGGGAGAGGAACAAGCTCCGCATATTATGCCACAGCGCCTCTTTCTATGAGCATATTTTAAGGGTAGCATGCTAGAATATCTTTATGGAAATCCCGGAAAGAAAGATCAGCCTCCCCGAACTCATGCGCCATAACGGCGATGATGAAGAGGAAAAATGGATCGCCCACGAGGGCATCGTTTATGATGTCAGTGAATGCCCCAACTGGCGCGGCGACCTGCATCGTAATTTACATTTCCCCGGACAAGACCTGAGCGGCGAATTAGAAGACGCGCCCCATGCCGACGAAGTCTTCACGCGCCCTTGTGTAAAGATCATCGGTTGGCTAATTTAGTTATTTCAACATTATCGGTAAAAAAGATGAAAAAAATAAATACCCCCACAGAATATCATTTTTTCCAGAACGGGAAAAATGAAAAAATAAAAGCCCACCTCCCCACAGAAACATCCGTTTCACTGACTGTGAATGGCGAAGTGTGGCTAACTTTTATGTGCACACCCTCCCAACTTAAAGCCCTGGCTATCGGCTTTCTCTTTAACGAAGGCATCATTCAGGATTTCAGCGAAATCGCTGACCTGCGTGTTTGCGAACATGGAGATAACGTGGATGTCTGGCTCACGCACGCCGCCGAAAAACCAAAAAAGTGGACCCGTACCTCCGGCTGTGGTGGTGGGATGACCTCCGTCGAAACGCCCGTGGACCCGGAGCTTGCTCGGCACAAAAACGGCGTGACGCTCAGCCCGGAACAAATTCCCGCCCTGCTGGAAATGCTGAACGGCGACCAAATCCTCTACCGCCAAACAGGCGGTGTTCACACTTCGGTGCTAACCGATGGCAAAGAGAGCATCGTCGCCGCTGAAGATATTGGGCGTCATAACACCCTCGATAAGATCGCTGGGATCGCCCTCATGGAAAAGATCAATCTCGATCAGCGTATCCTGCTCACCACAGGGCGCATCAGTTCCGAGATGATGCAGAAAGCAGTCAAATTGGGTGTCTCAGTTGTCATTTCACGGACATCGCCCAGCTCCATGTCCGTAACATTAGCGGAAGAACAGGGTATCACGCTGATCGGCTATGCCAAACGGCACCGTTTTAATCTCTATACACATCCCGAAAGAGTGATTTTTACGGAAGCGCTGGAGAAAATATAATGGAGCAAGATATTGGAAAAGTCCGCTTTGGGCTTCTGCTTGGAATCGGTGTTGGCATTGCCATTGGCACAGCGACCGACAATATTGCTGTAGGAATTGGCGTTGGCGTGGCACTGGCTGTTGCTTTTGCATACGGGCAAAAACCTGAAAAGGAAGAGAAAACAAAGGAGTAATTCTCTTCTTACGACAAATGTCAGACAAATAAATGAAGATTGCGACTACCCAGCTAAATTGAAAAAAGTCATAATATGAATTGCATTGGAGGTGCGATTCGAATTATGACTTCTACAACACTTTCATCCAATGGGCATGACCGCAGCTCACTCATCCCATTATTGCAAGATGTACAAACCGAAATGGGCTATGTGCCTAAAGAGGCGATTACCGAGATCAGTAAGGAATTACGCATTTCAACCAGCGAGATATTCGGTGTTCTGACCTTCTACGCCCAGTTTCGGCTCAACCCTGTGGGGAAACATATGGTCAAGATATGCAGCGGCACCGCCTGCCATGTGCGCGGTGCACCGCTCATTATCGACGCCATCGAAGAGGAACTCGAACTCGAAGATGGAGAAGATACCACCCCTGACGGTGAATTCACTGTCGAAAAAGTGGCCTGTTTTGGGGCTTGCTCTTTGGCTCCTGTCATCATAATGGACGAGGAGACCAAAGGTAATATCACTCCCGATCAGGCACGCAGAATGGTGCGCAAGATCATCAAGGCGAATGCAAAGAAGAAAGCGGAGGAGGCAAAAGATGAGTAATTACACTGCCATCCGTGAATGGGCAGATACTGAAATCGCTCAGGTTGCTGAGAAAGCGCGCATTGCGATCGGCTTGGGTACCTGCGGCATCGCCGCTGGCGGGGATAAAATCCTTGCCGCAGCAGAAAAATCCGTTGCCGAAGGCGAGCTCAATGCTGAGGTAGTTTCAATTGGCTGTATCGGCATCTGCCACAAAGAACCGCTACTGGATATCGAAATCCCTGGGATGCCGCGCTTGAGTTATGGGCCTGTGACTGCCGGTGAGACGAAGAAAATTCTCGAGAATGTCTTTGTGCATGGCGAATATGACCATAAAAAAGCGCTGGCGGTCATTGACGATGAACCTGTTTCCGAAATCCCCTCCTGGAATGATATCCCCTTCTTTGGTCCGCAAAAGCGAACGGTCTTGCGCAACTGCGGCTTTATTGACCCCGAAAAGATTGAAGACTATATCGCGAATGATGGCTATGCCGGTCTCTCGCGTGCATTGACCGAAATGACACCTGCTGCCGTAATCGAAGAAACACTCGAAGCCGGACTACGCGGGCGTGGCGGTGCGGGTTTCCCCGCTGGGCGTAAGTGGAGCATCGCGGCAGATAATATCGATGCTTATAAAGAAAAGAACCCTGATGAAGAGGGTTTCGGCTATGTAATCTGTAACGCCGATGAAGGCGACCCGGGCGCATTCATGAATCGCAGTGTGCTCGAGGGTGACCCACATTCAGTACTTGAGGGCATGGTAATCGCTGGATATGCGATCGGTGCTTCTTATGGTTATATCTATTGTCGTGCAGAATATCCGCTGGCTATTGATCGGCTGAAATTGGCTGTTGAACAAGCTCGCGAAAAGAATTTACTCGGCAAGAATATCCTTAGCACCGATTTCTCCTTTGATATCAAGATCAAGGAAGGGGCCGGGGCTTTTGTTTGCGGAGAAGAAACAGCTCTGATCGCATCCGTTGAGGGGGACAGAGGCATGCCAATGCCACGTCCGCCCTACCCCGCTCAATCCGGTTTATGGGGCAAGCCCACGATCATCAACAATGTTGAGACGCTGAATAACGTTCCCGTCATCCTGGCAAAAGGTGCTGCCGTTTGGGCCGCCAACGGGACGGATGAAAGCAAAGGTACCAAGACCTTCGCGCTGACCGGAAAAGTGCAGAATACCGGCTTGATCGAAGTCGAGCTCGGCATGAGCCTGCGCAAAGTGATCTACGACATCGGCGGCGGCATCCCGGATGGGAAGGAATTCAAAGCCGCACAGACCGGTGGACCTTCGGGTGGATGTTTGCCCAAGGAAATGCTCGACCTGACCATCGACTATGAAGCCCTTGGCAAAGCCGGCTCGATCATGGGATCGGGTGGTCTGGTTATCATGGATGAATCGACTTGTATGGTGGATGTCGCCCGTTATTTTCTGACCTTTACTCAGTCAGAATCTTGCGGAAAATGCGTGCCATGTCGTTTGGGCACAAAGCGCATGCTTGAAATTTTGACACGCATCACCGCCGGGCACGGCAAGATCGAAGACCTTGATACGCTCGAAGAATTGGCTGCATCCGTGCAAACTTCTTCGCTGTGTGGTTTGGGGCAGTCCGCACCCAACCCCGTATTGACGACCTTGAAATACTTCAGAGAAGAATACGAAGCGCATATTCTCGATCATCGCTGTCCCGCCGGGCAATGTAAGGCGCTAATCACCTATTCCATCGACGAGCATGATTGCACAGGCTGTCAGGTTTGTTTACGCGCCTGCCCAACTGAAGCAATCACAGGTGCGAGGAAAGAATTGCATGTAATCGATCCTGAGCTGTGTACACGCTGCGATACCTGTCGTCAGGTTTGTAAATTCGACGCTGTTTTGGTCGCGTAGTTAGCGAGGAAACCTTATGAAAAAAATAACGCTTACCATCGACCATAAAAAGGTCGAAGTTCCCGAAGGCAGCACTGTTCTGGATGCCGCCCGCGCGGCGAACGTCTACGTCCCCACCCTTTGCGATGACCCGCTGTTGGAGCCTTTTGGTGCCTGTCGCCTGTGCATCGTGGAGATCGAAGGCCATCGCGGCTTGCCGACCTCCTGCTCCACGCCAGCAACGGAAGGCATGGTCGTGAAAACATCCAGCGCGGAGATCGAAGTCAATCGCAAGACGAGCATGAATTTGCTGCTCTCCGATCATCCGCTGGATTGCCAGCACTGCGTCGCCAATATGCGTTGCGACCTGCAATATGTAGCAGCGTACGTCGGCGTGCGCGGGGATAACCCCTATAAAGGCGAACGTCGCTCCTATGAACTGGATGACTCGAATCCTTTCTACAACCGCGATCTTGATATGTGCATCCTGTGTGGGAAGTGCGTGCGTGCCTGTGATGAACTGCAGGGACGACAAGCGATCAGCTTTGGCTATCGTGGCTTCTCGACCAAGATCACCACACCTTTTGATCTGCCCATATGGAACTCGACCTGTGAATCCTGCGGTCGCTGTGTCGATGTCTGCCCGACCGGGGCCCTCTACGACAAGACCCAACTCAAGCACGGTCTGCCCACAGGCGAGACAAAAACCACCTGCCCCTATTGCGGCGTGGGATGCGGTCTCATCGTTGAAACCCGTCACGGCGAGATCATCGGCGTGCGTGGTGACCGTGAGAACTCGGTCAATGAAGGGCATACCTGTGTGAAGGGTCGCTATGGCTGGGAATATGTGCAGCATCCCGACCGAGTGAAGAAGCCGCTCGTGCGCAAGTATTTGCTCGAGGGCAAGAAAAAGTCCGAGATCGACCGAGAATCTTCGGATTGGGATTGGGCAGAAACAAGCTGGGATACGGCACTAGACATCACGGCCAGTAACCTGGTTGATATCCGCGAGCGTCACGGCGCCGATTCCATCGGCTTCCTGACATCCGCAAAATGTCTGAACGAAGAAAATTATCTAATGAATAAACTGGCGCGACAGGTCATAGGCACGAACAATATTGACCATTGCGCCCGGCTCTGACACTCCAGCACTGTAGCCGGTCTGGCTACCACTTTTGGCTCGGGCGCAATGACCAACGCCATGGACGACATCGCTGAGAATGCTGAAGCCTTTTTCATCATTGGTTCGAATACGACTTCGCAACATCCCGTTTTCGGGACGAAGTTACGCCGTGCAATTCAAAAGCGCGGTGCAAAGCTGATCGTCGCCGACCCACGTCGGATCGATATTAGCGACCTCGCAACTCTCCACTTGCAGCATAAAGCAGGGACAGATACCGCGCTCATCAACGGGTTGAGTTATCTCATCCTGCAAAATGGGCACGAAGACAAAGAGTTCATCGCCGAACGCACCGAAGATTTCGAAGAATATCGTCAGGTCATCCAGGATTATCCTCCTGAAAAGGTGAGCGAGATCACAGGCGTGCCTGTTGAGATGCTCAAAGAAGCCGCTGAGATCATGGGTACGCATAAGCCGATGGCGGTGATGTGGGCGATGGGCATCACACAACACATCAAGGGCGTACGCAACGTGATGGCGCTGGCTGGGCTGCAAATGCTGCTCGGCAATATGGGCGTTTCGGGCGGCGGCACCAACCCGCTTCGTGGACAAAATAACGTTCAGGGCGCTTGCGACTTGGGCGGCTTGCCGAATAACTTCCCCGGCTATCAAAAAGTCTTCAACGAAGATGTGCAGAAGAAATTCGCAGCAGCCTGGGGACGCGGCACTGCCCCCAAAACGGGCAAAACCGTCACTGAGCTGATCCCCGAAGTGCTCGAAGGCAATACCCACGCCATCTACGTGCTCGGCGAAGACCCGATCATGTCGGACCCCGACACCAAGCATATCCGTGCCAATTTCGAAGCCTGCGATTTCGTCGTACTCGAAGAACTTTTCGAGTCTGAAACCGCCCCTTATGCCGACGTATTGCTCCCTGGCGCATCTTTTGCTGAAAAAACGGGCACGTTTACAAATACGGAACGCCGCGTGCAGATGGTGCGACAAGCAATTGAACCGGTTGGCGAATCTCGCCCCGACTGGCAGATCATCTCTGACCTTGCGCGGCGCGTAATCGCCCTCACCCCAGAGTTGGCCTCGTTAAATGCACCTTATTCCGGCTGGGACTATGAGTCCACCTCCGCCATTATGGACGAAATTGCCGCTGTCACGCCGCAATATGCGGGCATCTCGCATGAACGGCTTGAAAACGGCGAACGACTGCAATGGCCGGTTAAAGACTACGACCATCCCGGCACGCCGATTCTGCATGTGGGCGAATTTGCACACGGCAAAGGGATATTTAAACCCATCGAGCATGTCCCCCCCACCGAATCCCCCGACGAAGAATATCCCTACATCATGTCAACGGGACGCGTGCTCTACCACTGGCATGGCGGTCAGATGACCCGCCGCGTGGAAGGCATCATGAAGGTCTACGGCGAATCGCTGGTCGAAGTTAACCCCGACGATGCCGCCACACTCGGGCTGAACTCTTCGACAGGCTCAGAGCAAGGTTCTGGCGAAAATCGCATTCGTTTGACATCGCGCCACGGCAGCATCGAGAGCAAAGCCCTCATCACCGAACGCGTCCCGCCCGGCATGGTCTATGCCAACTTCCACTTCCCCGAAGCCTCGGCGAACGAGCTGACACACGCTTCGCTGGATCCCGTTGCGAAGATTCCTGAGTATAAGGTTACGGCGGTGAGGGTGGAGAAGGTTTAGAAGAAAGTAAAGAGAAGCAAGACACCGAGTATCTTGAAGATACTCGGTGTCTTTTTTGCATAAGGGAACTTCAGAAAACAGAATTACAGAGCCCCCTGCCCTTATGGGGCAACTGCGCTACGGGAGCAACGAAAACCAACGAAGTTGTGCGCATTCGTCAGATTGCCCCGGCTTCGATTGGCGACGCGTAGATCGTTATTGTTGCCACTTGTCCACGAACCGCCGCGCCATACTCGGAGATCACCTGTATCAGGCCCAAAAGGATTCGAGGCAGGTGAACTGGCGTAGTAACTTTCATCATACCAATCCGCTATCCACTCCCAAACATTGCCTGCCATATCGAAAGCACCGTAAAAACCCGCTCCTGCTACATAATGTCCTGCGGGGGAGGTATCTTGATAACCATCGTTGAAATCTGCATTTTTCCAATTGAGAGGGCAATTAATATCACATAAATTCGTTATGCTGTCATCAAAAATATCCCCCCAAGGATAAATGCGCCCATCCGTACCGCGCGCCGCTTTTTCCCACTCTGCCTCGGTAGGCAAACGACGCTCTGCCCAGGTGCAGTAAGTATTCGCATCTTCCCATGAAACATAAATTACAGGATAGTTGTCAAATTCCGCATTGCCATAATAGCTCGCGCGGGTGTATGATTTACTTTCATTCGGCGGGTTACATACACCAGCTTCGACGCATTGAGCATACATGCCATTGGTTACTTCAGTCTGATCAATCCAAAATGCATCCAGATAAACTGTATGCACAGGTTTTGAATCATCATAATCTTCGCTACCCATTTTGAACTCCCCTGCGGGAACGTAGAGCAGGGTCATGCCGTCTTTGGAGGAGATCATTGTGCTGCCCACGCCGAGTTCAGGTGTTGGGGTGGCGGGAATTTCTGTAGGAGCGGAAGTTTTTTCTGGCAAGGGCGTTGATGTAGGGAGAGAAGTAGATGTTGGCAATACTCGTGTTGCTGTAGCAGGTGAAGCTGTAGGTGTTTTCGTCGGTTCTGGTGTTGCGGAAATTTCAATGTTGCTGATGATGTAACCAAGCAAGAAAAGCAATACTAATCCGCCACCAATCAACGAAAGACGTTTCCCGTTTTTGGAGAAAAACTTCTTAATTTTTTCATTCCGTTTTTCCCGAAGAATTCTACCGGAAGCACGCTTATAGTCTTTTAGAGGAACACTTGCAATTTCCTGAGATTCTTGCATAGCTGCTTCAAACAAATCATCAACTAGGTTTGTGTCTTTCTGGCTATGTTTCAGTTTTTCAGTTAATTTGTTTTTCGCAACCTTTTCTTCGGGAGTAGTAGTAACATGTATTCCAAGTTTTTTCGCCCGCAACTTCAAGCTACTCAACAAGCGCCCATACGCCCACTCTTTTCTGTCATCAGGGAAATTATCTACATAATGCCATGAACGCAAACGGCGCGGCAAAGGGCATTCATTCAATCGCAAGGGGAGGATAAAAGTTGTACCTTCGGGCTTATACTCCGCCATATTCAAAACGAAACGTAATTCCTTTTGAATATAGCCTTCTTTATTGACCGAATTATCCGAAAGAAAAACCAGCACCGCATCCGTCTCTTCGACGGCTTTCTCGATCTCCAAATCCCAATCCTGCCCGGGGAAGAGTTTTTCTTCGTCCAGCCACGGGTCGATCCAGCCTTCGGCTTTCAGGCGCGTATAAATCTCCCGCACGGCAGGTTTATCGTGCGAAGAATGGCAGAGGAAGACTTTTAGTTTGCGATTTGGGTCGGCGGTCATTTTTGTCCCGATTGCTAAATGGTACTATAATGAAAATTATACCGTAACAAGCCATCACAAAATATCCGGGAATAAAGAAAATTTGCTATACTGTTTACAGCGTATTTAGCAGTAAACAAAAGGAGATGAATAAATGGCTACAGTAAAAGACCTGATCAAAGCAAAAAAAGATGGCACAAATTATTCCATTGAAGGTACAGAAAGTGTGCTCAAGGCCATTGGCATAATGGCAAATGCTAATACCGGTGCAATCCTTGTTACTGAAGGGGACAAGATCGTTGGCATCTTCACCGAACGTGATTACCTTCACAAGGTCGTATTACAGGGGCTTAGTTCAGATACAACCCAGGTTAAAGATCTGATGACCAAAGAAATGTATACCGTCAACACAGATACAGCTGTAGATGACTGCACCGCGCTGATGATAAAACATAATATTCGTCACCTACCCATCGTGGACGATAACCAACTCATCGGCGTTATCTCCATGCGGGACGTGGTCCAAGTCTCACTATCCAATCGTGAAAGTATTATCATCGGTCTTGAAAACTTCATACTTGGCAGTGGGTTTGCAACCTAAAAAGGCGAAGAAACTTTTCTATTGATAAAGAAGACACCGAGCGTACGCTCGGTGTCTTCTTTTGTCAGCGAATGAACACAAAAAAACGGTCAAACTTGTCAACAAAACGTTAAGTATCTCCTCACCCATCCATGCTACAATTCGCCCATGCGCAAGACCATCCTATTCATTCTCACGGCATTGCTCCTCGCAGCCTGTACCGCCCCGCCCGAAGAACCACCCAACTGGGACGATTACAATCCCTTTGGCGAAGCGGATCCACAGTCGGCGATCCCTCTCTCCGAGATGCTGCCCCCCACCCGCACTGCGGATCAACCCATCCTGACTCCCACGCCGAATGCGCCGCATTACGCGCCTGCATCCGAGCAGGGACCGGGCTTTAAGATCATTCCCGATTCCGAGTTGGTCAAGGGACCTGCCAGCCTGCTGCTGAATATGGAAATCTATATGAAGGGCAAGAACGGCTATCTCAAATCCTATCAGGAAGAAGTGGATGGCAAGTTGCTCAGCGGCATCGAAGTGATCGAATTGGTCTCGAAAAATTATTCGGTCAATCCGCGCCTTTTGATGGCGCTGCTCGAATACCAATGTGGATGGGTCACACAAGCTAGTGTAGATGAGACAACTTACCCTATGCGCTATTACAACGAATGGAATGCGGGACTTTACCGTCAACTGACCTGGACTGCCAATGAACTGAATCGTGGCTATTATCTCTGGCGTGCCAAAGCCCTCACCGAGTGGACGCTCGTGGATGGAGACGTGGTCGGCATTAACCCGAGCATCAACGCCGGGACAGCCGCGCTGCAACACTACTTCGCCCTGCTCTATACGCGCGATGTCTGGGAATATGACATCACCGAAGATGGCTTCTTCGCCACTTATCAGGCACTTTTTGGCTACCCCTTTGACTATGCCATCGAACCTATCGTCCCGATGAGCTTGACCCAACCCCAACTGACCCTGCCCTTCGTCCGCGGCGAGACCTGGTCCTATACCGGTGGTCCGCACGGAGGATGGGACACAGGCTCTGCCTGGGCAGCCCTCGATTTCGCCGCCCCCGGTGAACCGACCGGTTGCGCTCCCGCCGATGCCTGGGTGCGCTCCGCCTCTGCGGGTGTTGTCGTCCGCGCCGATGACGGAGCTGTCGTCGTCGATCTGGATGGGGACGGGTACGAAGAAACGGGCTGGACCTTGCTATACATGCATATGGCGTCGGATGGACGTGTCTCAGCCGGTAGCAAGCTCAACGTCGGGGATCGTATCGGGCATCCCTCCTGCGAAGGCGGGCTTTCAAACGCATCCCATCTTCATATTGCACGCCGTTATAATGGCGAGTGGATCCCTGCCGATGGACGCCTGCCCTTTGATCTCGATGGCTGGGTCTCCAGCGGCGCAGGTGTCGAATACGATGGTTTTCTCAGGCGTGGAGATGAGCTCGTCGAAGCCTGGGATGGGCAAAACACCATTAATGAAATTACGAGATAAAATCTGTCATCGCGAGGAGGATGTAGTACAACGCAGCGATCTCTCACTAAAAAAAGATTGCCTCGTCAGGTTAAGCCTTCCGTGCAATGACAAATATCTAATGAAAAAAGCACTCACCCTTCTCCCTCTTCTCGCCATCCTGCTCACATCCTGTGGGCAGGCGCCGCCGCTTTGGGGAGCCTATCAAACTCCCACGCCGCGAAGTTTTGCATCCGTAAACCCGATACCACCCGCTATTTCGACAGCGACCAGCCTGCCAACGGAAATCGTTATTCCCACACCCATCCCTCCGCAAGCAACAGTCACACCGCGCGTGCTGGCTGCCACATCCACCCCCACAGAGATCGCAGATAACCCCGATGGCACCAAAGAACCGACCACACTCTATTATTCGCAATCGGGTGATACCCTTGATGTGATTGCCATTCATTTCGGCGTGGGCGTGGACGAGATTAGCTCTAGCGATACCCTACCCGAGTCGGGCACACTGCTTGACCCTGGCACACTGCTCGTCATCCCTGAAAGACTCGCAGAGACCACACCCAACGAGCAGATATTCCCCGACAGCGAGATCGTCTACTCAGCCACCAGCATAGATTTTGACACTTTCGCTTTTGTTAAGGCTGGCAATGGTCACCTGAACGATTATCGAGAGTATCTCGGTTCAACCGGCTGGACAACTGGCGCAGAAGGCGTTCAGCGCCATGCCATCGAAAATGCACTCAGTCCGCGCTTGCTTTTGGCTTTGGTCGAATACGAATCCGGCTGGCTTTTTGGCGAACCCAGCAACCTTTCTCAAACCGATTATCCCCTCGGCTATATCGACACGCGCCGCAAAGGTATGTTCCGCCAGATGATGATCGCCGTTAGTGATCTGGCGGTCGGCTACTATGGCTGGCGCGACGGAACGTTGACCGAATTAACCTTTCCCGACGGGACAACAATGCGCATCGCCCCCGACCTGAATGCCGGTTCCGTTGCGATACAATATTATTTCTCCCTAAAAATGAACCCCGACCGCTGGGCACAAACCATTGACCCGAACGTTGGCTTCCCTGCATTTTTCACCGAAACCTTCGGCGATCCTTGGGCACGTGCGCAGGCGGTCGAGCCCCTCTTTCCCGATGGGTTAAAACAACCCGACCTGATCTTACCTTTTGAACCCAAACGGATTTGGGCATATACGGGTGGTCCCCACTCTGCCTGGGAGCATGAAGGCGCCCAGGCCGCCATCGACTTTGCCCCCTCCGGCGATTACAGCGGGTGTGCGGAAACCGATAAATGGGTCGTCGCTTCTGCCTCCGGTTTGGTCATCCGCTCCGGGAACGGTGTAGTTATCCTCGACCTGGACGGTGATGGTCACGAAGAGACCGGCTGGAATTTACTTTACCTGCATATCGCGACTGAAGGGCGTGTGTCCCTCAATACCTGGGTCGAGGTCGGCGAGCGGATCGGACAGCCCTCCTGCGAAGGCGGCGTCTCGACCGGCACACACCTCCACTATGTACGCAAATACAACGGCGAGTGGATTCTCGCCGATGGTCCCATCCCCTTCAATCTCGACGGCTGGATCGCCCACGCAGGCGACAAACCTTACGCGGGGACCCTGACACGTGGCGATGAGATTATCACCGCCAGCCAGGTCGGCGAACTTTGGTCTGTCATCTTCCGTGAAAGCCCCGAAGAAGAAACCGAAAAAGAAGAAGAATAGTTTTTAGCAAATGCTGAAATTCAACCCCAGATCGCGTATGACAAAAACTGTTATGCGCTTTACCTACTGCGCTACAATCCTTGCCCTTTTCATCGCAAGTTGTGCTCCGCCCGCTGATGTGGCGGATGTTTCCCTATTGGGCACCCCCACCCCCGAAGTCACATCCACGCCTTATACATCCCGCCCCAAATACAAACCCGGCGAGCTGGTCGAGTATATTGTTCAACCGGGCGATACCGTCCCCGGGCTGGTGGGACGTTTCAACACCAGCGAAGCGGAGATCATGGCAGCCAACCCCATCATCCCACAGGATGTCAGCACCCTGCCCATCGGAATGCCTATGCAAATTCCCATCTACTACCTGCCGCTTTGGGGCAGTCAATTCCAGATCATGCCCGATGCCACCTTCATCAACGGACCGGCTGCCGTAAGCTTTGATACCCAAAGTTTTGTAGATGCCTATCCCGGCTGGCTGAAAGATTACAAAGCCTATGCTGGCGGCGAAAATCGCAGCGGGGCAGAGATCGTCGATTATGTTGCCATCAACTTTAGCGTCAGTCCGCGCCTCTTGCTGACGCTGCTCGAATACCAGGCAGGGGCGCTCACCCAACTCGAAGAACCGGAGAGCGATTACACCCTCGGTTATATCGAGCCAAAATCCCACAAGGGCATGTATCTTCAGCTCATTTGGGCAGCAAACACCCTCAACAACGGCTATTACGGCTGGCGCGATGGAACGCTGATCGAGTTTGACCGCGAAGATGGCAGCCTCGAACGTCCGGATCCGTGGCAGAACGCCGCCACGGTCGGCATCCAATATTATTTATCGCGCACCACATCCGGGATCACGTATGAGCGCGGCATTGGTCCCGAGGGGATACTGGATACCTATTCCCAACTTTTCGGTGATCCCTGGCGAGGCGTAGACGCGCACATCCCCGGCTTGCTACGCCAACCCGAACTTCAGTTACCTTTCCCGCGTGGGCGCACGTGGACGTATACCGGTGGTCCCCACACGGGTTGGGGGCAAGGTGCGCCTTTTGCCGGAATCGACTTTGCCCCGCCGTCCGAATATAGCGGTTGTTTTGTTGCTGACCCTCAGCAGTTTTCAACCGCCGTAGCACATGGAGTCATTTCTCGCATAGACCGCGGGCTGGTTGTTCTTGATCTTGATATGGACGGCGACGAGCGCACCGGCTGGTCTATTCTATATCTACATCTCGCTACACCGGAAAAAGCAAAGCTCGGCGCAATGCTAAAAAAAGGTGACCTGGTAGGGTATCCCTCTTGCGAAGGCGGCACATCAACGGGCAGCCATGTCCATATCGCTCGCAAGTACAACGGCGAGTGGATTCCCGCCGATAGCCCCATCCCCTTCGATATGGAGGGTTGGATTCCGAAAAACGGCGAAACCGCCTATGAGGGCACCATTGTCCGCAACGGGATCGTGGTCACCGCCAGCTCCGTCTCAAATGCTTATAGCCAGATCACTGCCAGCGACCAATAAACTCTACAGATCAAGGTAAATTACTCTTCATGGAAAACACTCTCCTTTTATTCGGTTTTGTCGTCAGCTTTCTTGTTGTTGCATTGGCATCAAAACAGATCGGCGCTTTTTTCGCGCGCTATAACCTGCCCCTGATCAGCGGTTTTCTCTTTGCGGGGGTCATGGTCGGTCCCTTTGTGCTCAACATGATCCCCAGCGAATCGGTTGGGAAACTACGCTTTATCGACGAAGTCTCGTTGGGCTTTATCGCCTTTGCCGCGGGTAGTGAGCTTTATCTCAAAGACTTACGCGGCAGGCTCAAGGGCATTGCTTGGGTCACCATTGGGCAGATATTCTTTACTGTCCTGATCGGCAGCATCAGCATTTATTTCTTACTGAACTTCGTCCCCTTTATGGCCGCTCTTCCAAAAACAAGTCGTGCTGCTGCCTCCATCATGGCGGCAGCAATTCTGGTTGCGCGTTCGCCTTCATCTGCCATCGCCATCATTAATGAATTACGTGCCAAGGGCCCCTTCACACAAACTGTATTGGGCGTCACCGTAATCACTGATGTAGCGGTTATCGTCCTTTTCGCGATCAGCTCCGAAGGTGCTGGTGCCATTCTATCCGAACTCCCTATCAATTTGGGTTTTGTTATCCTGCTGATCGGAGAATTGCTTTTCTCCGTTTTCCTTGGCTTCCTGCTGGGTAAATTTATCACTTTTATTCTCGCCAGAAACTTACGTTCTTCTGTCAAAGCCGTTATCGTCCTTGCTCTGGGCTACTCGGTCTTCGCCGCATCTGCAATGGTGCGTACATTCAGTCACCAACGCTTACATATAGAATTCCTGCTCGAGCCGCTCCTGATCGCCATGATCGCATCCTTCTACATCACAAATTGGACAGCTCATCGCAGCCAAATGCGGAATATTCTGGAAGAAGTTAGCCCGGGCATCTACATCGCTTTCTTTACCCTAACCGGTGCTTCCCTGGCATTGGATGTACTGATGCAGGTCTGGGGGATCGCTCTTGCCCTTTTCTTGATACGCCTTCTAACAATTTTTATCGGCTCCTTGAGCGGAGGGTTGATCGCGCGCGAGCCAATGCAACATAACTTCCTAAGTTGGATGGGCTACATCACTCAAGCCGGGGTTGGCTTGGGATTAGCTAAAGAAATGGCAGCTGAATTCCCTACCTTTGGTGAATCTTTTGCAACCCTGATCATCGCCGTAATTGTTCTCAATCAGGTCGTTGGTCCACCGTTGTTCAAATGGGTTATTCATCGCGTCAACGAAGCACATCCCCGTGGTGAAACAACCTTCGACGGTGTAAGAGATGCGATGATCTTCGGCATCGACGATCAGGCTTTTGCTGTAGCACGCTTGCTGCATGGGCGCAATTGGAATATCACATTTGTCTGCACCGATGCGTCTTCCGCCCGCATCGCAGCAGAAGATAAAGAACTCCTCACAGTCATCTCAACAATTGATCTGGAAAGTCTTGAAAAAATCGGTGCCGCCAAGGCAGACACGGTAGTTGCAATGCTGTCTGATGAAGACAACTATCGTCTATGCGAACTCTTTTACGAAAATTACGGAACAGATACACTGGTCGTCCGCCTGAACGATCTTGCAAATCGTGAACGTTTCCGAAAACTAGATGCACTCGTGGTTCATCCAGGAACTGCAACTGTGCGTCTTCTAGACCAATTTGCACGTAAACCCGAGACCTTCTCCCTCATTTTGGATGCGGAATCCAGATTCAAATTACGGGAATATACAGTGCGTGATCCCAATATCCACGGCATCGCGTTGCGTGATTTGCGTCTCCCCACCGACACATTGATCGTGGCCGTCCATCGCAACGACAATGATATTGTTTCTCACGGCTATACCCGTCTCCGAGTAGGGGATAAGGTAACTGTTATTGGCTCGGAAAAAAGCCTTGAAGAAATACTAATGAAGTTCGAGCTCTAAACGACAAAGCCCCAAGCAATTGCTTGGGGCTTTGTCAACTCAGAACACTTTTATTAGCGCTCGTATTTTCCTGTTGTCACGAGCGTGCGCTCGCCATCTCCCTGATCTTCATAAATTTCATAGACCAAGTCGAGGGACATGACCTTGTCCAACATCCCTTGCGCGGGACAATATCGATCGGCAGAAAGCTGAACGGCGCGCAGCACAGCAGCTTCGTCGAGTGAGTGTCCCGTTACTTCATAGGTGATGACGCCTTCTGTAAAAACACGCGGATGGCTTTCCGCCTGATCGGCGTGAACTTTCACTTCATACGCAGTGACATCCTGGCGTTTTTTACGCAGGATCGAGATTACATCCATCGCTGTGCATCCGGCTAGGCTGATGGCCATCAACTCCATCGGTTTGAAACCGTCATTTTCCCCACCCACAGCCGGAACCGTTCCGAGTGGCACGGTAAATCCGGATTCGGATGTCCCCTCGAAGGTCATTCCATGATCCCAGGTTACTTTTGCATCCATCTTTTTTCTCCTGTCTAATTATCCTTCGCCCTGAATGACCGGGGTGACATGTTTCTCAAGCATTGCCTGGCTGATAGCGCCTGACCATGCCAAACGAACAACTCCATCACGATCGATCACAAAAGAGGTTGGTAGGCTGAAGGAATTGAACGCCATCCCGGATTCACTTTCTTCGTCAATCCAGATGGGGTAGGTCAGGTTCGCAGTCTGCACAAAGGCTTCTACAGTTGCCGCAGGTTCGCCAAAATCGATCCCGATGATAACGAAGCCCTCTGCGGCATGATCTTCATAGTATTGTTGCAAGACTGGCAGTTCCGCTTTGCAGGGAGGACACCAGGTTGCCCACAAATTGACGAGTACAACCTGTCCCTCATAGTCAGCTAAGGATTCTGTTTCACCAGCCAGGTTTGTGAGTTTCAATTTTGGAGCATCATATTCTACAGGCATGGGGATAGAAGAGTATTCTTCTGGGCCTGTATTTGCACTTGCATCACTTTTCGGGAGTGTAAAAAGCGCGGCAACACCGATCAAAATAATGCCAATACCAATAACGATCATGCCAATTGGCGGAATTACTTTTTTCTTCACTTTATTCTTGCTACGACGTCGAGAGGAATTGCGTTTTCCCATAAAGCACCTCGTATCTAATGACTATGTACTCGACGCTGGTCACTGACCAGATCGCCGTTCAAATAAGATTCAACAGCAGCTTCAATATTGCCGCCAGTCATAATGACTTCAAAGCCAAAGGAAAGCGCGCGTTTATACGCAGGCTCTCCCATACCACCAGCGAAGAGAACATCACAATCTTTTATTACATCAAAGAATTTCATACCACCATGCCCTCCATGATGCCCATGATGATCGTGGTTATGATGACCACCATGCTCTTGATGTTCTTTATGATGCGGTTTATCAATGACTTCATCTTTAATGATCTTGCCTTCTTCAATTGTAAAGATTCTATATGAAGGTGCGACCCCAAAATGGCTACTGAGTTTAGTGCCATCTTCTGTAACCGTTGCTATTTTCATATTTTACTCCTATGATTGCTGCAGAGACAGAAAAACCCGAGGCCACGGGGACCTCGGATTCTCTTCTTCTTGAGTGATTATAGACCAAGCAGACGATCAATCTTTGGTCGATCAAAGCCGATAATAACCTGATTCCCGATTTGAATTTGCGGTACACCCTGTTGTCCGCTGCGTCGAACCATGTCTCGAGCAGCTGACTGATCTTTAGAGACATCTACATCTCGAAACGGGACTTGTTTCTTGCGAAAATACTGCTTGGCTTTACGGCAATAGGTGCATGTCGGCGTGGAGAACATGATCACACGCGGGAATTTTTTATTTGCTTCCACAGAAACCTCGTACTTATTTTGTCGTGATACGCTTTATCTCAGCAAGCATATTGCTTTCGGGGACTGCCCCAACGACATTTGCAGCACCATCATTGATGGTAGTCTGCGGCACGCCGCTTACATTATACTTGTTCGATAAAACCTGAAATTCCATTGCTTCAACCATCTCAGCCTGAACCATTGGGCTTTCCATTGCAAATTGGTGAGCGAGCGTCACGGCTCGTGGGCAATATGGTCAGGTAGGGGTAACAAAGACTTGCAATAGTACAGGTTCTGTCAATCCTTTTAGAAAATCACGTGTATCCTGGGAAAGACCTGAGTCCCGCCCGGAAACGAGCAAAATGTCTTGTATCAGCGAAGTAAATTCGTGTCCCGAAGGAATTCCAGCATAACGAACACCATAATCAGAGATGGTATCACCATCTTTGGCGGCTATCACGATACCAGGGGCTTTGTCCACATTGAATTTCTCTGCGACATCAGCATCGTCATTGAGATCATAAATATCAATGCTCAACTTATCTGAGATCGCAACAACTTCTTCGAGAAGTTGCTGGGTATCAGCACAATAATCGCAATTTTCTTTCTCCCCGAAAAACAGGAAGTGGACAGATTCTTTCATCGGAGCAAAAGCGTCTTCGATCTGTTTTACAACATCTTCATTTAATAATGTTGCCATAAAAAATCTCCTTTTTGATTTTTAGCGTACAAAAACTTAGATGCAAGTGCCACTAAAAAGTTACATGAAATCAGGATAATTCCTCTTTTTGGATGAAATCATCCAAATTCAGGCGATGAAATAGACGCTCGCGCACATCTGTGGGGATAATGGTTTGTGCAGCCGTTTCATGATAAAGATATATGGTCTTTTCCAGCGTATCGACGACCACACGACAATCATCGCAATCCGCAATATGACGTTCGATCTCCTGGCAAAGGGCATCCCCCAAAACGCCATCTACATAATCTGATAACTCCTTGAGAAAGGCACCACAATTTATATCTTTCCTCATCAGATCTACTCCTGTTCCAATCGTTCTTCATAATAAGCAGAGAGAATTTCGCGCAGCTTAAGTCGCGCGCGCAACAACCTTGTCTTTACCGCTGTTTCTGTTATCTCAAGCGCTTCGCTTGTTTCACGAATCGAAAGTCCTTCAATATCTCGCAGGATGAAAACAATTCTTAATTTTTCAGAAAGTTGCTGAATGGCTTTATCCAAATGACTCTGCGCTTCCGAGGACATCAACTCACCTTCGGGCAAACAACACCAATCTGTAAACGAAGTCAAAAGAAGATCATCGTCGTCTTCACCCTCATCGCTTTGAAACCTTAGATCAATTTCGGGTTTTGAACGTCGAATGCTCATCAACGCTTCATTGACTGCGATCCGATAGAGCCATGTTGACAAGCTTGAACGCCCTTCAAATTTAGGTAAAGCCTGCATCGCCTTCATAAAAGTGTTTTGCAATACATCTTCAGCATCCTGTGAGTTTGAGAGCATCTTCAATGCCAAACGATATATTTTTGTTGAATATGTATCTACGAGACGAGCGATCTCTGCCCGATCTCCTGAACGCAATAATTGCAGGGAAAACTCTTGTAAGTCTTCGTTACTCATTTAGATGCTTCCTTGGGCAAAAAAGTTTCTTGGTTTTCAGGTTTCAATGAAATTCTAAAAATCAGTATAACGCATGATTGTAAATATCCTATAAGCACCGCAGGGAAAGAAAACCGTAAAAATTGATAAGGACAAATGTCAAAGCCTTCGGGAAATTTGCCACTAGAAAACAGAAACTCGATAGGATATTATCAAGCATCATGGTTTCTAAATTTGAGAATATCTCCCTTTTTAAGGACCTGAGTGAGGACTCACTGCAACTTTTTGCCCCCCTGTTCGAAACTTGTATATGTCACGAAGGCATCATCTTTGAACAAGGAACACCTGCAGTGCATATCTACTTGCTTCTTGAAGGCTCAGTTGATATTCTTTACAAACCTTATGATGCCCCCCCGATCACGATCACCAACGTAAAACCCGGGGGGATTTTCGGTTGGTCTGCTATTGCGGGCAATAATGTGTATACATCTGGTGCCATTTGTCATGGAACAAGCAAAGCATTACGCATTCAAGGAAATGCCCTGCGTAAACTATGCCTTGACCACCCTAAAGCTGGTGAACTCCTGCTCGACCGTTTGGCAGAATCTGTTTCAAAGCGTTGGCATAATGCCCATACGCAAGTGCGTGAAATATTATCGCAGGGTGTGTCCAATAATTTATAGGTATATAAGTAAAAGGAGAAAGGTATGAGTACTTCCGCTGAACATAATCATCCAGTTCATAGCAAGGAAGAGCAAATAAAAGGCTTGCTCGCTCAGGTGAGTGCATATATTGAACAATTTCATGGCGGTTCAGTTGAGTTCATCTCTCTAAAAGGCGATACTCTCACTGTGCGCGTGGGCGGGGCCTGTTTGGGATGTCCTCTTTTACCATCCACTTTACAAGGCTGGGTGGCAGGAACAATTCGTCAATTTTTCCCCGAAATCGAAGTTCTCTCAATAGATTGATCTTTTTTACTCAAAAAGCGGTGTTCAGTACTGAACACCGCTTTTTCTTATGGTTCTGTCAGATTTGACAGACAGATTTTATGTTAAACTGGATGAAATTATCTAAGGGGCTCTTTTTTTAGGAGTCAACATGAAAGAAATCACAATCTGGCTCGCAAAGATGCATCCCAAACAAAAATATACCCTTTTCGGCTTCTTTTTTGGGTTGCTTTTCCCACTTGTCGGCACACTTATCGAAATTTTACTTGCAGATATCCCTTTTAGTCTGAACAATTTTTATAAAATCCAGCAAGCTAATCCCGTACTCTATATCGTTGATACTGCACCGATCATTCTCGGGGCAATCTTCCGCGTTCTCGGAATACGTGAAGGAGAGCTTGCAGAGGTGAACCGTAATTTGGAGGAAATGGTTAGAGACAGAACAGCCGCTCTTGAGGAAAGCAATCGTGCGTTGGAAGATGAAAATAGTGAACGTAAACGAGCAGAAAAAGAAATTACCCGGCAAAAAAGATATTTTCAGGCTTTAATCGAAAATAGCCCTGCCGCTGTCGTCCTCCTCGATAACGATGAAGCGATCCTGCATTGCAATCCCGCTTTCGAAAATCTCTATGGCTATAACTGCGCCGACATCATGGGGGCAGACATTGACGACCTGATCTCACCAAAAGATGCGAAGGATCAAGCTGAACTCTTAACCCAACAGGCAATGGATCAACGTGTTCACGCGATCGCTAAAAGAAAACGGAAAGACGGCTCGCTCGTGGACGTGGAGGTGTTCGGCGTACCCGTATTTGTAGGCGAAGAGCGGGCTGGCGCCCTTGCCATTTACCACGACATCTCTACCCTTGTCCAAGCACGTCAAGCTGCTGAAGAAGCAAATCGCGCCAAGAGTGAATTTCTCGCGAATATGAGTCACGAGATCCGCACCCCGATGAACGGTGTGATCGGCATGCTCGATATTGCTCTCGATACTCCACTTTCGCCTGAACAAAAAGAATATCTAACCATCGCCCTGCAAAGTGCTGAAGCTTTGCTGACCTTACTCAACGACATACTCGATTATTCAAAGATCGAAGCCAAAAAACTCGAACTTGAAATAATCGAATTTGATCTGCGCAACACCGTCGAAGGGGTTGCGTATACGCTTGCCAGCCGCGCGGACGAAAAAGATCTGGAACTTGCAGCCCTTATTCCACCAGATCTCCCCACAAATTTACTCGGGGATCCAAGCCGATTACGGCAGATATTGGTCAATCTAACCGGCAATGCCATCAAATTTACAGACAAGGGTGAGGTTGTCATTCGCACGGAAGCTGTTGAAGAAAGTGATGACCATGTGAGCATCCGCTTTTCGGTAGAAGATACTGGCATTGGAATCAAACAGGAACGAATTAACGCTGTTTTTGAACGTTTTACTCAAGCAGATGGTTCGACCACTCGCAAATTTGGCGGAACAGGCTTGGGGCTGGCGATCTCGCAAAATCTCGTTGAAGCCATGGGCGGGGAAATGGCTGTCGAAAGTGAGTACGGGAAAGGCTCTGTCTTCTCCTTCCAGATCGGGTTCAAGAAGCAAGCCCAAAAGGAGAGCGCAACGGAGGTGCAGGTCACCGATCTACGAGACTTAAAAGTCCTGATCATCGATGATAATGCCACAAATCGCACCATCCTTAATAAAATGGTCGATGGATTTGGTGCACATCCCTACGCTGTCAGCAGTGGACAAGAAGGTCTGGATGCATTGGCACAGGCACGTGCGGAGGATGATCTTTTTGATATTGTTTTGCTAGATATGCAAATGCCAGAAATGGATGGAGAACAAACTGCCAGAGCCATTTTTAGCGACCCACGCAAGAAGAACTTGAGCGTCGTTGTTCTGACATCGATGGGTAAACGCGGAGATGCTAAACGCCTTGAAGAAGTGGGGTGTGCCGGTTATTTGCTGAAACCGATCAAACAACGAATGCTTTTCGAAGCGCTATTGAAGATCATGACCGAGAAGAAGAATAAAACACCCGGCACAGGTCGTTTGGTCACGCGTCATCTAGTCAATGAAGAAAAACGCAGGAGCCAGCTGATATTGCTCGCGGAAGATAACCCTGTAAATCAGAAGGTTGCTTTGGCATTACTTCAAAAAATAGGGCACTCTGTTGAGGTGGTCAATAATGGCCAAGAGGCTTTGGATAGCGTACGTGAGAAGAAATACAGCCTTATCTTAATGGATGTGCAAATGCCTATTATGGATGGATTGGAAGCAACCCGCCAAATACGCATTTGGGAAGATGGCAAGACGCACATCCCCATTATTGCCATGACGGCCCACGCTATGAAAGGCGACCGTGAACGCTGTCTCACGTCCGGGATGGACGATTATGTCTCAAAACCGCTTGACAAACGCATACTCTTTGCGGCCATTGATCGCTGGTCCAAAGAAGAAGCTGATGAAAGAGAAGAGGTATTCTCTTTTTCTGAAAAACTTATCCTGGATGATGATGCCGCGCCTCTTCCGCCACCTTTGGCTGGCTTCCCTTCAAATCACAATATGCCCTTGGATTTAGTTACTGCCCTACCCCGCTTCGGCAATGATCGCGCTTTTTTTGATGAGATGAGCAAGGATTTTATCGAGAATTTGCCCGAACGTATTCAAGACTTGAGAAATGCCCTCCAAGCTAATGATGCTGATGCACTATGCCGAGTGGCGCATAATCTCAAAGGGATGGCCGCAACCTTTTCCGCACACAGATTGACAGAATTATCCAGGGCTATCGAGGAGCAAGATAAAGAATATGATCTTGCTCAAGCAACCCAGCTAGTTGATGAAATAGAAAAAGAAACGAAAACCATCAGAGAGTTTTTATCTCTGTAAAACAGGTGAGCAAATGCCAACAATTTTAGCTATTGATGACGAAAAAATCTATCATAACCTGATCATCCACGCACTTAAGCCACAAGGTTATGATGTTGAAACTGCTTCCAACGGCAGCGAGGGGATCGAAAAGGCTCGTTCCCTCAAACCCGATCTCATCATCACATCTGTGATGATGCCCGATATGAACGGGTACGAAGTCGCCAGTGCCCTGCGTCGTGAAGAAGCTTTTGCCCACACTCCCATTCTCGTGCTAACCGCACAGTCCGATATGCAAGCCAAATTGGAAGCATTTGAAGCTGGCGCAGATGACCATTTGACCAAACCCTTTGTCCCTCAAGAGTTGGCAGCGCGTATCGAGGCATTGCTCAGGCGCGCCGAACGCACTCAAAAGATATATCAGGAAAGCAAACCCGCAGAAAAAGAGAAAGCTCGACTGATCGCAGTTCACAGTCTGCGCGGTGGGACGGGCTGTTCCAGTGTGGCAGTAAACTTGTCGTTGGGTTTAGCAGGTATCTGGCAAAGCCCTGCTATCTTGCTTGATCTCGCCATGACTGCCGGACAGGTGGCATTAATGTTGAGTGCTCCATTGAAGCGCACCTGGGCAGACGTGGCGCGTTTCAGTGCAGGCAATATTGATATGGAAGCGATCTCTTCAATTATTAACCAACATGAGAGTGGGCTTTCCTTCATCCCCTCACCAACCTTGCCCTCAGAGGCAACGCCTCTTGACAAGGAAATGCTAAAAGCCACGCTAGAGATGCTGGGCAGGGATTTCAGCTATATCGTTGCTGATCTTTCACACGATTTCAGTGATATGACCCTCAGTGTACTCGACAAAGCTGATTTGATCCTGTTGTTGGTTGCACCAGAGATGGCATCCATCCGCGCAGCTGTAGCAGCGCTAGATACTTATACGAAGCTGGGTTACCCGGCAGAGAAGATCAACCTGGTGCTCAACGCGATCGTGCCACGTTCCGGGCTTTCGAGAGAAAAGATCGAGAGTGCACTCTCATTGCCTATCAGCATTACTATTCCATATCTGGCAGATAAATTCGTCCATGCCATTAATTATGGAAAACCGATCGTATCCCATCTCCCTGATGAACCGATCACAGCCTTGTTTGAAGATTTTGCCTTCTCCTTAAGTCAGGATAATCATAAAAAGAAAAAACCCGCCAATCCAAGTGAAACCTGGATGCGGGTATACAAACGCGCTGTGGCACGACAAAAGAAATAAGAAAAAAACATTTGGTTGGCTTGTCACGATTCTCTTCCATCCTACCCTCCCTCGCAAGCGGGGGAGGGTATCTTTATGAGAGAGCATTGAAAGCTCGCTGGAAGACAACTATAATCGCGCCAGCAGTTACCCCCTAAGTGAAGGATACCTAACCCATGTCACCTGAAAACAAGATAACGCGCATTGAGCATGACCTGCTCGGCGAACGTGAAGTTCCTGTGGACGCCTACTACGGCATCCACACCCTGCGTGCGATTGAGAATTTTCCGATCTCCGGGACACCGATCAAAGCGTATTCCGAACTTGTGAAGGCGCTTGCCTCCGTTAAAAAGGCATCTGCCCTGGCGAATCACGAATTCGGGCTGCTCGACGAGAAACGCAAGACGGCCATCGTGAACGCCTGTGAAGATATCGAAAAAGGCGAATTCCACGACGCCTTCATCGTCGATATCATCCAGGGCGGCGCAGGTACCTCCACGAATATGAACGCAAACGAAGTGATCGCCAATCGCGCTCTCGATTATCTTGGTCATCCGCATGGGGCATATCATGAGTTACATCCACTGGAGGATGTGAACAAGAGCCAGAGCACAAATGATGTCTACCCTACTGCGATCAAGATAGCCTTGCAATCCAAAATTTCTCTCTTGATCGATGCAATGGGAATCTTGCAAGAAGCCTTCGAAGCAAAAGCAGATGAATTTTCAAATATCCTGAAAATGGGGCGCACCCAATTACAAGATGCCGTACCGATGACTTTGGGACAGGAGTTCCGTGCATTTGCCATTATGCTCGCTGAGGATCGCGACCGTCTGCGGGAGGCATCAAAATTGATCCGAGAGATCAATCTGGGTGCAACCGCAATTGGTACGGGGATCAACGCACCCAAAGGATATGCCAAAGTGGTTTGCAAATATCTTAGCGAGATCACCGGTATTCCCCTGATAACAGCATCTCATCTGGTGGAGGCTACACAGGATGCAGGCGTCTTCGTCCAGCTTTCGGGTGTCTTAAAACGGGTTGCTGTCAAACTTTCGAAGACATGCAACGACTTACGCTTGCTCTCTTCGGGACCGCGTGCAGGACTCAGCGAGATCAACTTGCCACCAGTTCAGGCTGGCTCAAGCATCATGCCCGGCAAGGTAAATCCCGTCATCCCCGAAGTAGTTAACCAGATCGCATTTGAAGTGATCGGTAATGATGTAGCTGTCTCATTTGCTGCAGAAGCAGGTCAGCTTCAACTAAACGCTTTCGAGCCGATCATCGTCCGCAACCTTTTCAACAGTCTGGTCTTCTTACGGCAGGGATGTTTGACTCTCGCAAAACGTTGTGTTGTGGGCATTACCGCCAACCATGAGCGTTTACAAGAAATGATCGCCAATTCCATCGGCATCGTGACTGCGCTCAATCCACATATCGGTTATGAAAATGCAACTGCTGTTGCAGCTGAAGCACATCAAAGCGGCAGGGGCGTAACAGAAATTGTCCTGGAGAAAGGTTTGCTCAGCAAAGAGCAACTAGAAGAAATCCTGCGTCCAGAAAGATTGATCGGAGAGTGATCTTTATCAAAAGAAAAAGTCCCGCGTTGCGGGACTTTTTCTTTTGATAAAACCATTTTTAGGGCTTGACAATATATCAACCTCCAAGTATTATGAAGTTGATAATACTAAAAACTAGACAATACGGTTAACTTCTAAGAAAGGAGACAACGTGACCGATCAAAGTTCACCTACAAAAAAATTTCAAAAAGAAATGAATTCGGGCACAGCATCCCTGGTCTTGCTCAGCGTTCTTTCGCAAAGCGACAAATCAATGTATGGATATCAGATCGCAAAATTATTGGATGAAAATCGCAAAGATGCCCCTGCTATGAAACAGGGTGCTTTATACCCCGTACTACGCTCTTTGGAAAAAAACGGTTTGCTTTCCAGCAAAGTTGAACCCTCTGTTTCAGGCCCTCCACGCCGTTACTACACTATCACGGATGAAGGGCGCGAGACTCTCACCCACTGGGTTGAAATATGGGAGCAAATGAAAAATTTTGTCGACAATATCCTTGAAGGAGAGAATCATGTTTAATACCGTTGAAGAATATCTCGCCGCCCTCAAAAAAGAGATGCAGGGCGTCGATAGCGCCACTGTCCAGGATGCCCTCGTCGATGCAGAGGAACATCTCCGCACCGCTTTGGAAAGTGCCGATGAAAAGAACGAAGAGGCACTATCGCTCATCATCGAAGAATACGGGACACCGGAAGAAACGGCAGAAGCCTATGCGGAGGTGGAACGACGCACCGCTCCTGCGTTAGCTGGCTCGGCAACCAAAAAAGAGCTTTCTGGGCTGGGACGTTTCTTTGCCATCTATGCCGACCCAAGAGCCTGGGGGGCACTATTTTATATGTTGATTGCCTTTCTAACAGGTATTATCTACTTTACTTGGGCAACGGTTGGCGTTTCTCTTTCAGTTTCTCTAGCTCTCTTTATTTTTGGTCTCCCCGTAGCATTGCTCTTCCTTTTATCGGTACGAGGTATCGCATGGCTGGAAGGGCGTTTGGTCGAAGCCTTGCTCGGCGTTAGAATGCCTCGCCGCTCATTACCTGCCCCAACAAACACTAAATTGCTTGACCGTGTTAAGGAGCTTGTCAAAGACAAGCACACCTGGTTCGCAATCGTATATATGCTCATCCAATTTATTCTGGGCACAGCATATTTCGTCGTTCTGGTCACAGTTTTTTCTTTCTCCCTTTCTGGGCTTGCTATCCCCATTTTGCAAGAAGTTTTCCATCTGCCTATCATAGTAAATTATGATGCTTACTACTATATGCCCTCATGGGGATATCCGCTAACTATTATGGCTGGCGTTTTCCTTTGGACTGCGATGATGCACTTCGCCAAATGGATCGGGAGTCTGCATGGGCGCTTTGCCAAATTCATGTTGATCGCTGAGCAAGACTAAGCTTGGAACATAAAAAAATCCCCGCAGATGCGGGGATTTTTGATTCCATAACGGGAGCAAGTACTGGTCCAAGAGCGAAACGGGGCTATCTAGTCGTCCTGATTATTTCTGAGGTCCTTTGATTTACGCTTTAATTCCTGAAAGTAAGTTGTATCTGTGATCTCGGCAACTTGTTGCTGTCTTTTTACGGCATCAATTTCGATACGTAATTTTTGGATCTCTTTTCGTAAGTTCTGTTCCTGAATATATCCTTGCAACGCTGCACTCGCCAGAGAAGAGAAAGACTCCATAAGTTGTTGCAGGTTTTCATCAAAGGGAGTGAAGATTTTTCTCTTTGAATCATAGGAATTAATTAATTGCAATACCCCAAGAATTTTGCCTTCATTATCTTTTAAAGGAATGGTTAAAAAAGAAACAGATAAATATCCGGTGCGTTCATCAAATTCTTTTGTGTCAGAGAAATCGAATTTACTGGTTTTGTAGGCATCCACGATATTTACTGTCTTGCCGGTCAGTGCTGCATATGTGGCGTTATTGCTGTGATTTGGTTCGCCTGTGCTTTCATCATATAAATTGAGAGGCGCTAAAGATATTTCTTCCTCACTCGTCCCCCCCATAGAAATACTGAGCGTGTCGTTTCGGACAACAGAGAATTCAAGCGCTTTGTCCTTGACCAACAATAACGCACCCGCATCTGCATGGCAAAATGACTTGGCTTCCAAAAGCATATTTTCGAGCAGGCGCCCAAAATTTTCTTCCGTGCTGAGTTCAATACCAATGGGAATGACGATTTCCAAAAGACTGTCGGCGCGCTTCTTTTCGACACCAACCTGGATCAATATTTTGCGTAATAGCCCGATGATATAGAGACCAACGATCGTAATGCCGCCAATACCAAAGGCCGGGGCGAGGAAATCTCCGCCTATCTCATAAAACGCTAGCGCTTTATAAAGTGAGGTGTAGCCAACACCAGCGCCAAATCCGCTAAGAAGGAAGATCGTCCGATTAGATCGATGCCGAAAATAGAATTGGGTGACCGCAATGCCAATGATGCCTGAGGCTGTGGCGTATATGAGTGCCACAGAGACTGTTTGTGCTACAGCCAGCTCAATATTCTGCTCCAGAAGAGACAGAAGGGTTCCAACACTTTCGTAGGTGGCGTATCCAAGACCAGCTACCATCCCGTAAACCGCGCCATCGACCAGATTATCAAACTTTTCCAGATAGATAACGGCAAAAACACCAAAAGCCAGGATACCCTGTTGAAATAAGGGGACCAGCGCAATCTGAAGGACTTGCTGATCCAATCCCATTTCATGCAACTTTGGATCTGCCAGCATAAATACGCCATAACCCGCAGCACCCCAGACAAGGGACAAGAGTACCCACCCAATATTGCGACGGGAATATAGTCCAAAGAGATACATACCCAACATAACAAAAACGGGAATCCCTGCGCCAATTACGACTGTCATATTTTCCATATTAATCTCTCGGGTCTAATTTTAGAAGATCACTAATTATATCCGCTTCTAATCAGTAGCCGCAGCGGCGAAGCGTTCCTGTTTTCCCAAACGGAGATGCAGGGCATAGAACCCTATTACAGAAATAGCACAGAGTACACCACCCAAATACCAAAGCAGATTGGGGTTGTAATTATCAAGGATCAGTCCTGCCAAGGTGGGACCCAATGTTGCGGGGATCGCCCAAGCGAAACTAAAAACCGCCATATAACGTCCGCGCATATCTTCGGGAGCAAAATTGGCCGCCAACGTTTGACTGACAGGCATGACAATCATCTCACCAAAGGTGATGATGACGATATTCAACGCAAATAGCCAGTAAAACGTAACCACGCCAAAGAGGGTGAACCCGATCATATAGAAGAATGCACCCAATGCCATCAGGAGGAAAGGTGAGCGTCCTTTTATACGGCGTGTGATCCAATATTGCATAGTTATTACAGTGATTGCACTGGTCGTCATCAATAAACCATAGCCCTGCGGATCAATAGCATGATTATCGCGCAGATAGACCGAAAGAGAGTTGTACATCTGTTGATAAACCATGCCCATCAAAACGGCTGTGCCGATGAACGCCATAAAAGCGAAATTCCGCATGACCTTAAAATAGCCCGCAAAAGTTTGAAGAACACTTTCTGGCTCTTCGCCCTCTTTCGGTGCAGGTTTGGTTTCAGCGATCAGGAAGTAGAAAAGAATGGCAACGATCGTGCTCGCAACAGCATCAGTGATGAAGAGCGCAAAATAAGAGCGGTTCGCAACAAAACCACCGATGGTTGGTCCAATGATCCATGCCAGGTTCGCTATCACATAGAGCAAACCAAAACCTTCCGTTCGCTGCTCTTCAGGTAGGATGTCGGCAACCATCGCCTGATGGGCAGGCCCCGCCATGCTGGAAAATAAGCCGACAAAAACAGCCAGCGGGTAAAGCACCGACATATCGTTCACTAACCCCAACGAAAGGGTGCTAAAAGCGCTAAAGATCAAACCGGCGATAATCAATTTACGACGTCCAAATTTATCGGTCAGGGCCCCACCGATCATATTTCCGATCATGCCAAAGGCTGAGAAAAGCCCCAGTACAATGCCTGCTTCAGTCATCCCAACACCAAATTTTGATGTAATGTAAAGACTAAAAAACGGAAAAAGCATTGTCCCGCCGACGCGATCTATAAATGAAACGCCGACAATGATCCAAAATTGTTTAGGGTATTCGTGAAAAGTATCTTTCCAACTTCTGAACATTCGATGTCCTTTTTTGAAAAATTATTGACAAGGGTATTCTACTCGGATTGGCGCTGATTCTCCAAAAGCCTCATGAACAGGAATGCCATCCCATTCACCTGGAATGGGCAAATTTAACACAAAGGCGATTGTGGCCGCCGTATCCACAACGGAGATAGGACGCTGGATCGCTCCCGGATTTAGGTTTGCTCCCGATAAAATCCAGGGCACGGTCATTTCTTCTGGAGAGCGCCCACCATGCGATGTAAGTTTCCCTCCATGATCAGCGGTGATGATGATGACCGTGCCCTGGCGTAAACCAGCCTTGTCCAGCGCATTTAGGATCATGCCAATCGCTTCATCCGCACGGAAGGTACCGATCAGATAGTTATCGGAGAGCCAGCCATATTCGTGTCCTAAAATATCGACGAGGGGCAGATGAATGTGCATCAGATCAAAACCTTCGGCGATGACAGGCGCAGCATGTTTTGCAACCACGCTATCGCGATCATTCACAAATTCAAAATAATCCGTATATTCGGGCGGCGTGATCTGGCGGAGCTTTTCCTTGCCAACGATCATCACTGTCCGCAGACCGGCTTCGTGCGCGATCTCAAAAATGGATGGGCTGGCAGCAAAGCCGTAATCAGGGATGTAATCGTTCCAGTCCACGCCGTGTTTGTCGGGGCACATCCCTGTCAGCATGGAAGTATGTGAGGGCAAAGTCGCGCTGGGGAAAGTGGTCTGCGCATTTTGGGAGTAGGTTCCTGTCTGCTTTAGCGCAAAAAGGTTAGGCATGTAATTCGGCTCGACCGAATCCGCGCGTAGACCATCGACCGTAATAATGAGAACCCGCTCGGCAAGGATGCGCGGCGTGGCTGTTGCTGTGGGCGGAATCAACGTTGAGGTAGCGGTAGCAGGTGTAAATGGAGTCTGCGTCGCGGGCGGCTGCGTAGGAAGGGCTGTTGGCACAGAGGTGGGAATCGCGTTAGAGGGCAAGCATCCACCCAAGAGAAGGGCAGCCGCCAATATCCAAAGTATTTTTCTCATTCAGGAAATTCCACTTCGGTCGGTCCGGCGTAACCGTGTTTTTCAGAGAAGTAGATGCGCGCGTGTGAAGTTTGGACACACCCGGGCTGATCGGTAATGGTGATCTTCTCCGTCCAGAGACCGTGAGGTGTGAATTTAAATTCGCCGTTTTCGCAAGCCCAAATCTCGGCAAGATAGAGAGGGGCGTTTTCAAATTCTTCATCACCCGCGCGGAGGGACTGCCCATACCACGTGATCGTGACCTGATCGCCATCGCGGGTGACTTCGCGCAGCGCGAGGGGAACATAGTAGGGCGAAACAGGCAGCGGGGCTTTATCGGGGTAGACTGGCTCAACACTCCACACATCGCCTTTGATCTCGACGAGCGAAGCATTCACCCAACAAGGATTATCACCACCGATTGCCTGAAGTTCAACCCAACTGGCATCGTCGAGCCGCCCGATGACTTCGAGATTGCTTCCTTTTACAAGACCATATTTGTAGAGATAAGGAACACCGGGACCATAACGGCAACTTGAACGTTCCAAAACTTCGGCGCGTAGGACAGCATAAGTCGGAGTAATCATCGGTGTAGAGGTGAGGGTTGCGGTTGGTGTCGGCGTCTCAGTTAGGACGATGGTCTCGGTAGCCGTAGGGGTGGGCGTTTCGGTCGGCAACTCTGTCGCTGTTGGGGGGAGAGACGTGCTGGTGGGCACAGGCACTACGGCGGGGAGGCTGCAAGCCGAGAGAAGCAATAGAAACCCGGATAAGAAAAAGAGTTTAAACAGTTTGCGCATCGGAGATCAACTTCCTTTCGGGGCGTAGCAGAAAAGCCAAAATGGCCAACAGGTTAATAAAAAGTGCTACAAAGATAAAGAAGGGCATTGAGCGAGGACCGATCTGTACGAAGGCTTGCCCGATCAGCCAAGGGATGCTCATTCCTCCGATGCCCGCGCCCACAAGGAACCAGCCCGTGACCGTGCCCGTGATCTGCATCCGTTCGCCAGCCAGCATGATGATACTCGGGAAGATGGACGCCATGAAGAGGCCAAGCAGCACGGTTCCGCTCCAGAGGGCGAGGGGCGAGGCGGGGAAGAGGATAATTAGCAAGACGCTGAGCAGGGAGCCGATCAGGTCGATGAATAAAAGTCGTTTTGGTGGTAGATGTGCGGCAAGCCAGATGCCGACCAAGCGTCCAAGCGTGAAAATGCCCCAGTAGCCCGAGGTGAGATAGGCAGCGGACGACGCGGTTCCTAATCCCAGTGTAAGGGCGTAAGTATAGACCCAGTTCCCAAAGCCGACTTCAGCACCAACGTAAAAGGCAAATGCCAGTACAACCAGCACCAGCACAAAAGCTGATGGGGCAGTCTGGCGCTCTTCTTCTTCGGCAGAAAGAGGGGCAGGTTCGGGCAAAAACCAGAGCCAAACTGCAACGGGAAGAAAAAGAAGGCTAAAGAGAATAAAAACATTCAGGGGAGAAGCATTCAGCAGGATCAGGAGAGCCACGGCAAGCGGACCGAGGGTAGCGCCCAATCCAAAAGAAAAATGCAGCGAGTTAACATACGGCGCGGCATCTTTGCCGTGCTCCCAAAGCAGGAGGGTATTGCCGCCGACATCGACCGCTCCTTTACCGATGCCGATCACAAAGAAAGCAAGCAGTATCAACCAAAGCTGATGTGTAAAGGGAATCACAAGTGCCACAACAGACATAAGCAGCAACATTAACGACATCAGGCGATGACCGGGAAAACGGTCGTAGGCACGCCCGCCGAGAAATGAACCGACCAGGTATCCCAGCGAGGCAAAGACAAAGAGCAAGCTGATCTTATCGAGACTGGCTGCGGTGTTTTCAGCAAGGCTGGGAAGGGCAGGACCTTCAGCAGCACTGAAGATACCAAGCATGATGAAGGAAAGAGAGTATGCGAGGGCGTTTATTGCCTTGCGTGGTATGAAATGGCGAGGGTTCAATGAAAGGTATCCTTTTCTTTTGCAAAGCGTATTATACGCCGAACCAATCTTAAAACTCATCCGCACAAAACCCGATTATAGGGTAAACTATAGCGCTTGATTAAC
>CAZASG010000029.1:0-47598 GCA_964487745.1 uncultured Anaerolineaceae bacterium
CAAGAAAGCTCCTAAATACGCTAACATGTATTCAGGAGCTTTCACGACACAAAGAAAAACTCTAACTTTGTTCTACTTGCACATCATCTAGCGGGAATTTTTCCTCACATTTCAAACATTGAGCTTCACGCTTGCTCGCGACCACAAGTAAGCCCTTACAATTGGGGCAGGGCTCTTTCAAAGGTAATTTCCACGATGTAAAATCACACTCCGGATAATTTACGCAACCATAGAACGTGCGGCCTTTGCGCGTTCTCCGGCGTACCAACTCACCACCATCATTGGGGCAACTCACACCGATCTTCTCCAGCCATGGCTCTGTATAGCGGCATTTTGGAAAGTCGCTGCATGAGATAAATTTACCGTAACGTCCAAAACGGATAACCAGATCATGCCCGCAGTCTGGGCAGGCACGCCCAATCGGCTCCGGTCCACGTTTGGTGGTGGGCATCTCCTTTTCGGCACGAGCCAAATCTTTAGAGAAGGGTCCATAAAAACGACGAATCACATCCACCCACTCACGATCCCCAGTCGCAACTTCGTCCAGACTGGATTCCATACGAGCCGTAAAACCCAGATCAACAATATCGGGAAAATGCTTCACCAGTAAGTCATTGACAACTTCCCCTGTCTCAGTGGGGATCAAGCGTTTCTCTTCACGCTCGACATAACCGCGTGCCTGGATGGTGGACAAGGTCGGAGCAAACGTGGATGGACGCCCGATTCCGTTTTCTTCCAACGCCTGCACCAAAGATGCCTCGCTAAAACGTGGTGGAGGCTGGGTGAAGTGCTGTTCAGGGATGAGGTGATCCAACTCTTGTTTCTGCCCTTCTTCGATGCCGTCCGGGATATGGACACTATCGTCACCGTTCTCGCCTTTCTTTTTGTTCAGATTTCGCTTGTCTGCGTAAACTGCCAAAAAGCCAGGGAATTTGATCGAGGAGCCAGATGCCCGCAATAGATATTCGTGTGCATCCGTCTTTCCTGTTACCTCGACCTGCATCGTATTGTAAATTGCTATTGCCATCTGCGAAGCAACGAAACGCTGCCAGATCAGGCGATAAAGTTTGAACTGTGATGTATTCAGGTATTCTTTAACTTTTTCAGGTGAGCGCATTGCCGAGGTCGGACGGATTGCCTCATGCGCTTCCTGGGCGCCTTTAGCGCGTGTTTTATGCTTGGGCGGCGTCTCGGGTAAGTATTCTTTCCCAAAGCGTTCGCTGATATACTCTCGCGCTTCTGCAACAGCCGATTCAGCAATATGGGTCGAATCCGTACGCATATAAGTGATCAAACCCGTGCCACCATCCTCACCGACATCCACGCCCTCGTAAAGGGATTGGGCAACAGCCATTGTTCGTTTTGCGGTGAATCCAAGCCGACGAGAGGCATCCTGCTGGAGGGTGGATGTTATAAACGGGGTCGGCGGTTTACGACGCCGTTGTCCACGCTTGATCTTGCTGATCGTGTAATCGGCGGTCTCCATATCCACAAGGATCGGCTTGACCGTTTCTTCGTTCGGGAGTTTGGGGACCTCGCCATCGATCCGTCTCAGTTTGGCAATAAAAGTCGATTTCAATCCATCCGGTTTTAGCTCGGCTGCGATCGTCCAATATTCGACGGGTTCAAAATCTTCGATCTCGCGTTCGCGTTCCACAATGAGTCGCAACGCCACAGATTGCACACGCCCTGCTGAAAGGCGACCACGCACTTTCTCCCACAAAAGTGGACTGATACCATAACCAACCAAGCGATCAAGAATACGACGTCCCTGTTGGGCGTCGACCAAATTCATATTGATCTCACGCGGAGTAGAAAATGCTTCATCTATTGCAGTTTTTGTGATCTCATGAAAGACGACGCGTCGAGCAGTCTTCGGTTCGATCTCAGCTGCTTCCATCAGGTGCCAGGCAATCGCTTCGCCTTCACGATCGAGGTCAGTGGCGAGATAAACTTCTTCAGCTGTTTTCGCAAGCTTCTTCAGCTCTTTTACAACCGGTCGCTTCTCATTCGGCACACGATATTTCGGCGTGAAGTTGTTATCCACATCTACAGAGAGCTGAGAACGCAAAAGATCGCGCACATGTCCGACCGAGGCTTTAACAATGTACCCACGCCCTAAAAAGCGCCCAACGGTACGCGCCTTGGCTGGCGACTCGACAATTACCAATTTACCTTTGCGTTTACGCTCGCGCTTTACCTTTGGCGGCGGGGTCAACCCCTCATGGGCCTCGGTGCGCCCGGTACGGTACATTTTTGTGCCGCATTCAGGGCAAATACCACGCGTAACCGGTGCACCAGCTTTATTAAACGTGGCTTCCGGCTCTAAAATTTCTCGTTTAGTCTTGCATTTCATGCAGTAGGCTTCCAAAACTTCCTCCTACAGGTATTCTTCGTTATTTTCTTTTTTAAGTTTCTCTACAACTTTACGCACATCTTGCGCTTGATCTCGTTGTGCGATCAATAAAACATCACCACTATCAACGATCACTAAATCTTCAACACCTATCGTCACAACAAGTCGCTTTTCACCATTTCCGTATACCAATACATCTTCTGTATTTTCAGCAATATGCTCGCCATTGATCAATATATTTCCATGAACATCGTTAGGCAAAACAACATCGTAGAGCGAATCCCATGAGCCGACATCGCTCCAATCCAGACCGCTCGCGGGGAGAACAGCGACTTTCTCCGCTTTTTCCATGATGCCGTAATCAATGGTCTCACTCTCAAGGGGCATCCATACTTTTTCGATAACGGAAGCAAGTTCAGGGCTTGCGAGCGAAGCGGATATTTCATCCAAAACAGATTTGAGCACAGGCATCTGTTGGTCGATCTCCGACAAGATGGTTTGCGTTCGCCAAATGAACATTCCCGAGTTCCAGGAGTATCCACCCCTAACACTCATCTCGTAGGCTTCTTCTTTACCCGGCTTTTCCTTGAAACGCTTCACCTGGTAAACGGGATAGGCGGCCGAGCTTTTGGGCAGTTTCTCGCCACGTTGAATATACCCGTATCCAGTTGCAGGGAAGGTTGGTGTGATGCCCAATGTAACAAGGTAGTCATCTTGGGCAGTTTCCACCGCAGTGGCCAAAAGATGATAGAAAAGATCGCGGTTGCGAATAAAGTGATCGGCGGGGAAGATCGCCATCACCGCTTCAGGATCGCGATGATTGAGCACGGTTGCGGCAAAGCCAACAACTGACGCTGTCCCACGTGGTGCTGGCTCGATCAGAAAATTCTCTTCAGGCAATTCAGGGACCTGTTCCTTGAGCAAAGCAGCCTGCTCGGCAACTGTAACAACAAGAATATGCTCCAAGGGGAAAAATCCCAGCAAACGCTCAACGGTGGTTTGAAAAAGGGAGTTTTCACCGATCAGCTTCAGTGCCTGTTTTGGCGTTTCGCGGCGAGAGAGGGGCCAAAGCCTTGTTCCTCCACCACCAGCCATGATAACTGCATATGTATGTTTTGTATTCGCCATAATTTATTCTTTAAAGTTCACACAAGAAAATTTCTTATGCATCATAATCTGCTTGGCTCTCTCGTGCAACAACATAATTCATGCCACCAACATGGCGCACCATCCCTTTGAGCTCCATCATGACCAGCGTGGACGAGACCTTTTCAACCGCCAAACCCGTTTTCGCGCGGATCTCATCGACATGGAGAGGCTCGTGAGTGAGCGAGTCCAAAAGCTGGGCTTCTGTCGCATCGGCGGGCAGGGTTTTACGAGCCGCCCGATGTTCAGTAACGCGTGTCAGATCAAGGACGTCTAGAACATCGCGTGGCTTCAGGAGCGGATGCGCTCCCTGCTGAAGCAGTTTGTTCGGCCCTTTGCTCTGCGGAGCAAAAACATTGCCTGGCACAGCAAAAACTTCACGTCCCTGCTCAAGGGAAAAATTTGCCGTAATAAGCGCACCGCTGGTCTCGCCAGCTTCGATCACGATCGTGCCCATCGAGAGCCCGGAGATGATACGGTTACGCGGCGGGAAGTTGGAGGCTTCTGGCGGGGTGTTCGGGGGATAATCGCTCAGGATCGCTCCTGACCCGATAATTGCTTCCGCTAAATTGCGATGTTCGGGCGGATAAATTCGATCTACGCCCGAGCCGAGCACCGCAAGGGTCCGCCCGCCTGCATTAAGCGCTGCCTGATGGGCGATCCCATCGATGCCACGCGCCAACCCGCTAACAACTGTGACACCATTTTGCGCCAAAAAGGTTGCGATCTCTTCGGTCACCTGTCGGCCGTAAGATGTAACTCTTCGTGTGCCAACAATGGCAACTGCCCAGGCATCTTCTTCAAGAAAATCACCGCGCAAATATAAGATGGGTGGCGGCTGGGTGATCTCTCGTAAGCGAGCGGGATAATCTGCATCGTCCCACGTCATCACGCGGATATTTTTTGCAGCGATCTCATCCCAGAGGGCATCGAGATCAACATCACTACGAGCTTTGAGAAAACGCTCGACCAGGGTTTTGCTTAGACCTGCTGCACGCAGGTCGGCGGGGCTACCTTCCCAGGCGGGTTTAGCATCGCCAAAATGATCAAGCAGCGCACGCAAGCGAACTGCGCCGATCCCTTTTACGAGGTTGATCCCGATCCAATAACGCTTCATCTATCGAGATTCAGTCTTCGTCGACCAAGCCCGGGAGCAGATACACGCTCATTTGGCACTGAGCAAGATCAACGTCGAGGACGACATCGGGAATTGCCGGGAGCAGTATCTCTCGTCCGCTTTTGGGTTTCACCAGGTAGACATCGTTCGCGCCCGTCTTGATGATCTCTTTCAGTTCGCCCAACACTTTCCCGGTCGCTTCTTCGATCACTTCCAAACCGCGAAGCTCATAATCATAATATTCTCCCTTTGGCAAAGGGGGCCAATCAGCCACGTTCACAAAGAGGGAATGATTTCGGTAGCGGCCGATATCATCGCGGTCGGCAATGCCTTCAAAGGCAAGCAATAAGCCTTTGTTGTGTCTGCGAGACGATGCGATCGTGACAGGTAAACGATCATTACCTATATAGAACTTTTCGCCTGCTTTTAAGCGCTCGGGGAAATCGGTTTTGATCTCCACCATGATCTCGCCGCGGACACCATGAGGTCGTCTTAATAATCCGACAACTAAATATACAGGCTCACCTTCTGAGGGTGAGCCTGTATTGGCATTCTTTGAAAGTTTCCTGCTGGTCATTAGGGTTCCATTACATCCAGCGAAACTTGTTTCCCCTCGCGCTCTGCGGCAACCCGCAATAAGGCACGAATGGCGTTGGCAACCCTGCCACGTTTGCCGATGACGCGCCCCATGTCTTCTTTCGCAACGTTCAACTCCAAGTCAACGCGGCGTCCGGTAACATATTCGCGTACTTCAACATCTTCAGGGTTGTCAACCAACGAGCGGGCAATATATTCAGCTAATTCTTTCATCATACGCCCTTTCTAGTGCGGTCTTATAAAAAATTTTAGTCGCGGCGGGTGCGGGGATCCACATTGCGCTCAGCCATCATCTTTTCAGATTCAGCCATGAGCACTTCAATATCTTCGCCCGCTTTAAAGCGTTCGTAGCGCTCCAAAACACCTGTATAGGTAAAGATCTGCTTTACAGAATCGCTGGGCTGAGCACCGTTTTTCATCCAATGATAGATGCGGTCTTCTTTGACTTCCACTGTAGAAGGTTCTGTACGGGGGTTGTAGAAACCTAAAATTTCAAGAAACTTCCCATCACGTGGTTTTTCTTTATCTGCTGCAACGATACGGTAGGAAGGCTGTCCCTTCATACCTACACGACGTAAACGAATACGAACCATCGAATTAACTCCTTCGAAATTACTTTTTATTTTATATTATTTGATCAGTACTTGAGCAAAAAGATGAGGGCGCTAAAGGAGGCGCATTCTTTTCGTCTTTCCCGATCCTAACCAAACAAACGCGGGAGACCACGTCCGCCAGTTTTCTGTAGTTGTTTGAAGAGTTTGCGTGTTTCGCGAAACTGCTTCATCAGCCGATTAACATCCTGTACCTGATTCCCAGAACCGGCAGCAATCCGTCGGCGGCGGCTTGCATTTAGTATATCTGGATTTCTACGTTCCTGCATAGTCATTGAATTCAGGATCGCTTCGGTACGCTTGAGTTGTTTTTCCATTTCATCAGGCGGAATATTCCGCGCCGCCTGTCCCATTTGCCCGGGAAGCATATCCATGACCTGCCCAAGCGGTCCCATTTTGCGAACCTGCTGCATCTGCTGCATCCAGTCTTCGAGGGTAAATTCACCACTCATCAAACGGGCAGCTTGTTGCTCGGCTTCTTGGGCATCGAAAGCAGCTTCTGCTTTTTCGATCAGCCCAATCATATCACCCATTCCCAGGATGCGGGATGAGAGACGCGCCGGATCATAAGATTCAAGGGCGTCTAGTTTTTCTCCCACGCCCAGGAATTTGATCGGCACCCCAGTGACCGAACGAATAGAGATCGCTGCACCACCGCGTGCGTCACCGTCCATTTTTGAAAGGATCAAGCCAGTCAAATCGACGGCATCTCTAAATCCTTCGGCTATTGGCAACGCTTCCTGACCGATCATTGAGTCAACAACAAGCAAGGTCTCAACCGGGGCAGTGACTCTTGCCACCATCCGGATCTCATCCATGAGTTTATCATCCAGTTGAGAGCGCCCGGCGGTATCAATGATGAGAACGCTATAACCGCCTTTAGCAGCTTGCTTGTAGGCTTTCTTTGCCAGCTTCTCTGGCTTCAGTCCTTCTTCCCAGAAAACGGGCACATCCACTCGTTCACCAAGGGCCTGAAGCTGCTGCGCCGCAGCCGGACGATAAGGATCGCCGGCTGCTAACATAACGCGTTCACCACGTCCGCGCAGGAGCTTAGCCAGCTTTCCGGCGGCGGTGGTTTTACCTGCACCTTGTAAGCCGACCAGCAAGATCACACGTGGCTTTACACCACTAAAGAGAAGAGGTGCCGGATCACCGAGCGTGGCTATCAACTCATCGTGCACAATTTTAATGATCTGTTGCCCGGGGTTCAGGGCTTTGCTTACTTCCGCACCCACAGCTCTCTCACGTACGCGGGCGACAAAATCTTTAACCACGCTATAGTGAACATCTGCTTCAAGCAACGCCAGGCGAACTTCACGCATGGCTGTATCCACATCAGCGGCAGAAAGTTTTCCGCGCCGCTTCAGCTGATCAAAAACCTGATTGAGTCGTCCGGTGAGTGTTTCGAACAAAATAGTCCCTTAGCTGTGTCTGAGTAAAAAGCCGTCAGATTTTAGCGTGTAAAAGCGTGCTGGTCAAGGGATAAGAGCGGCTTTCTTCATTATTATCGAGAATATATATGATAGCACCGGCCCACTGTTGACGCTGAAGGCGCAAAAGAGTATCATCCCATAGCCTCAGGTCGGTCGGGTGATCGCGGTCTCGTTTTAGCGAGATCGAGGAAAGTCCGCACTTCGCAGGGCACGGCGCCGAGGAAAGCTCGGGATGGAGCAATCTGTCGGATCAGGACCACAGAAACAGGTAGCCCTTTTCAGGGTCATAGTGAAAAGGTGGTGTAAGAGACCACCGGTGTTTGCAGCAATGCAGGCAGCCAGGTAACCCCCGTCGGAAGCAAAGCCAAGCAGAGATGATGAGCTGCCCGCTCTTGGCATCTCGGGTAGGCTGCACAGATAGATGATCGCCCAAGAGAATTTTCTCTGGACAAAATGCGGCTTATAGACCGACCTGAGGCAATATTCACAGATAAGACGCACATAGTACCCGTGTACTAGTTTTCTTATTGTTAAGTGCTTGTAAGTGTAAAGACAGCCTCCAACTTGACACAATTCTCCCCCTGTGCTAAATTTTCTAAAATAGATTTTGACATTCTTTTAGAAACAACTCGCGTTTCCATTTAAAGCACTCTCGATCAGACGTATTGTCTAAAAGGGTGTTTTTCAGTTGGTTCGCTAAATTAAGTTTTTATGACGGAGGGTTCTTTTGTCTCAATCGCGCACAAAACAGATGGTTGATCGCCTGCGTGAAATGCAGGCCTCCTCCCCTGATATTGAAGCATCAGCAATTGTCAGCGTGGATGGATTAAGCATCGCATCCGCTTTACCCCAGGAGATCGAAGAAGATCGTGTATCCGCTATGTCAGCGGCGATGCTTTCTTTGGGTGAGCGTATCGCGAGTGAATTAGGACGCGGGGAACTCGAACAGGTTTATATCAAAGGCGAAAATGGCTTTGTCATCCTCATGGCTGTTGGCGAAGAAGCAGTACTTACCGCCCTGGCAAGTGAGAAAGCCAAACTTGGTCTGATCTTCCTTGACATGCGTCGTGCTGTCGAAGATCTTGAAAAATTGATCTAATGGAGCCAGCATGAGTCTCGTTGAAAAAAGCGATTTATACTACCCGAATAAATTTGGCCTAATTGCCATCAAAGCCCTCGAAGATGTGATGGGCAGAAATGGACTCAACGCCATTCTAAACCTAGCTGGCTTAACAAAGTATATCGACGGTTATCCCCCCGATAATTTGGAGAAAGGCTTTGATTTTTCAGAACTCTCTTCACTAGGGATCGCACTCGAAGAAATGTATGGCCCCCGTGGCGGACGTGGCTTGGCACTTCGTGCCGGGCGCGCAACCTTCTCGGATGCGCTTAAAGATTTCGGTGCTTTGGCAGGTGTCGGTGACTTGGCTTTTAAAGTTTTGCCACTGCAAGCCAAACTTCGTATTGGTCTTCCTGCAATGGCCAAGATATTCTCCCAGGTTAGCGACCAGTTGAGCACAGTTGAAGAAAAAGACACGGAATTCATCTATACAATTCATAAATGCCCCGTTTGCTGGGGACGCACAGATTCAGATAAACCTGTTTGCTTTATTGCAACCGGTCTCCTTCAGGAGGGGTTGAAATGGATATCTGGCGGTAGCGAGTTCCGTGTAAATGAAGCACGTTGCCACGCCATGGGCGATGAAGTTTGCGAATTTGTGATCCAAAAAGAACCTCTAAGTTCCTAACAACGAGATCAGATCGTGGCAAACCCAAAATCAAAAATCCTGATCGTAGAAGATGACCCTGACGTAGCCGAAATGCTGAACGCTTATTTCGGTGTTCAGGGTTATGATGTTTTAACGGTTAACTGGGGAGAGGACGGTGTTCGAGCTGGTCAAACAGAGCAACCTGATTTGGTAATTCTCGATATTCGCCTTCCCGACATAGATGGCTATGAAGTCGCCCGCCAATTACGTGGTGACCGACGCACAAAAAACATCCCTATTATCTTCCTAACTGAAAAACGAGATCGCGCCGACCGCTTGCAAGGACTTGAGCTCGGTGCTGATGATTACATCACCAAGCCTTTTGATGTGCAAGAACTCCGGCTACGCGTCCGCAACTCCCTGGAGCGCAAAGGACAAGGTTCGCTTACAAACCCTGTCAGCGGCCTACCTGAAGGCACTTTGGTAGATGAGCGACTCGAGGAATGTCTCGACAAGGGCAAGAAAGCCTTACTCCTGATCTCCCTCGAAAACCTGCCCGCCTTCCGAGAGCTATATGGTTTTGTAGCATCAGACGATGTTCTAAGAGCCGTTAGTCTGATGATCCACAATGCCATGCGAGAAGCAAATAGCACCAACGCTTTTCTAGGGCATCTAAGCGCAACTGATTTTCTCCTGATTCTTTCTGCATCATCGCTTCCCAGCTTATCAGAACGCATCGTGAGCCGTCTTGAACAATCTCTCGATTATTTCTATCCAATTCGAGATCGCGACCAAGCCGTTAACTGGTCTGACCGTCTTGCCATAAAAACATCCCAAATCCCTTCTTGCGCTGGCTTGAAAAGTGCTCCGGAAGAGATAAAGAAAAAACTTTTGGGTGAAAAAAAATAGGAAAAGAACTTGCGAATCACCGTCATTATTCCCACATATAACGAAGCGGAGAACCTGCCCAAATTGGTCTCCGCTTTATTTTCGCTTCCTCTCGATCTAAGCATTCTCATCGTTGATGATAATAGCCCGGATGGAACAGGGGAAATAGCGGACAAACTTGCCGCTGAACACCCCAACAAAGTGGATGTTATCCACCGCGAGGGGAAACTCGGTCTACGCACCGCGTATCTCACGGGAATTGAACATGCTCTCGCTAAAGGAGCGGATGCCATTGCACAAATGGATGCCGATTTTTCCCACGAGCCCAAATGCCTGCCCGAAATGGCAAAACTACTCGAGAATAGAGATGTCATTCTCGGCTCGCGTTATATCCCCGGCGGGCGTGTGGATGCAAGTTGGCCCCTCTGGCGTAAATGGCTTTCGGCATTTGGCAACTTCTATGCACGCACGATCCTCGGTTTTGGTCTACGTGATGTAACCACCGGCTTCCGTCTGTGGCGTCGCGAAACCCTTGAAGGGATGCCCCTCCAACGCATCCGCTCAAATGGTTACGTATTTCTTGTTGAAATGGTTTATATCGCGCATAGTCTTGGCTATCGCTTTGGTGAGGTACCGATCTATTTCGCTGATCGCCAATGGGGCAAATCAAAAATGTCCTTCAGGATCCAGCGTGAAGCCGCTCTGCGTATCTGGACCGTTCGCTGGGGCTACCGTGATCTTAGAAAATTGGGGCGCGCAGCTCGTACAAATGAGTAATTCTTTCTACAAGTGAAATCAGAAAAGAGCCTTGTCAACTGACAAGGCTCTTTTTATCTCACCATAGTTATATTGAAGTCTTGCATTTTATTCTCTATAATGGATTCCATAACAACCTTCTCTCATAATCACAAAAGGAGTGCAGCATGAAAAAACATATACTTTTCATCACGATCCTGTTATTGGCATTGCTTCTTGCTTCTTGTGGTGGAGCACCTGCGGTAACAGAAGTACCCCCAGCAGAGGAAATGCCCTCCACCACTACGGAGGAGGATGCCCCCCCTGCAGAACCGGCTGTCGAAGAGGAGCCAGAACCAACAGCCATCCCGGAACCGGCTTTTGAGCCTCAGCCTCCGGATGGGCAACGCATGGAATTTGAAGCTGAAGATGGCACACCTTTGGTTGGCTATTATTACCCCGCTTCCGTTCCAGACGCACCGATCATTGTGTTGATGCACTGGGCAGGCGGTGACCAAACCGACTGGACTAAGAATGGCATGGTCGCGTGGCTGCAAAATCGCGGTGGCAGCGGAGGGCAACAATCCCCTGCTAAACAAAATGCCATTTACCCGGCCATGCCCGAAGGTGTTTCTTTTGCCGTTTTCACATTTGATTTTCGTGAATTTGGTGAAAGCGGCGGGAGCTTTACTCCAGCGGGTGGTTTGATGGATGCGGAAGCTGCCTACGCTTTTGCTCAAACACTTGAAGGCGCAGATCCGACCCGCATGGCAGGGATCGGCTCCAGCATCGGCGCGGACGCCGTTGTGGATGCCTGCGCAGATGGTTGCCTGGGAGCTTTCTCGCTTTCACCCGGTGGCTATCTTGACGTTCCTTATCCCGTTGCCGTTAAAATGGCGGATGATGCCGAGAAACCCGTCACCTGTGTTGCTGCAGAAGGGGACCACTACTCCGTTGCCGCCTGCGATAGCGCGACCGGAAACCACTATAAAGCCGTGATCTACCCCGGCAGCGAGCATGGCGATGAACTTCTAACAGAGCCCGGCATCCCGGATGGGATCGGCCAGGAGATATTTGACTGGCTGGCGCTCGTTTTTGAAATAGCGTAAAATAAATTCGGAGAAGCTGTGTCGTGTATGCTGGCAGGTGCATGACATAGCTTCTCTTTTTTCATAGATATTCACAAATGGAGGCAAGCTGAGGCAAGAGCGTTCCGACATATCATCCAAAGGTCATAATTGGCGTAAAAACTTATTCATAAATGATAAAATCTGCAAAAGTCATTTTTTCATTACTCAGGAGCAAAGATGACCACTCGCCGAGCACCCAGCCGAATTATTCCCCGCGCATTCCCCGGCATTAAAGCGAACGAAGTTGCTGAATTGATCGCAAATAGTCAGGTTCATGCCTACGCGCCCGGAAGCACATTGTGCAAGGAAAATGCCAGCGAGGATACTTTTTATATCATTCTCGAAGGGGAAGCCGAAGTCACGAAAGTGATCAATCAGTCTGAAGTGCGTCTTTTGAAGACTCTGCACGCAGGCGATTTTTTTGGGGAAATGGCACTGATCCATAATGCGCCGCGCGCCGCGAGCGTGACGGCAAAAAGCCATCTTGTAGCACTCGAACTCAACAAAGAAGCCTTTGACCGTGTTTTGAAAAGCAGCAACAGCGTTGCGATGACGATGGTACGCGAAATCAGCAACCGCCTGCGCACCAACGACGAGATGGCGGTTGAAGACCTGCGCCTACGTGCCAGCGAATTGGCGCAAGCATATCAACAACTTGCCGAGCAGGAATTGACACGCCGTGAATTTTTGACCAATATTGCCCATGAACTGCGTACGCCATTAATGGCTGCGGGCGGTTTTTTACAGATCTTGCAAAAGGGTATGATCCCGCCAGAGCAATTGGACAACACCCTTGACACCGTTGCGCGAAATGTTCAACAGATCACGACGCTGGTTAATGACATTCTCTTTTTGCAGGAAATGGACCTGGTTCTGCCAGAATTCGAATCTGTAAATATGGAAGAGATCGCAAAAAATGTGGTTAAAAAATATCAGAGTAGGGCGCGCAATCAGGATGTGAAATTACGCCTAAAATCAGCTTGGCGCTTGCCACATGTTTTGGGGGATGCGAAATCGCTTGAACGCGCACTGGAATCCTTGGTGGATAACGCCATAAAGTTCAGCCCCAGAGGCGGCGATGTGGAGATCCGCTTCGCTACGGAGGACGGGTTTGTTTCCGTTTCCGTTGAAGATCAGGGCATCGGTATTGCTCTCGAACGCCAGCCGCATATTTTTGAGCGTTTCCATCACCTTGAAGGTGATGAAGAACATCTCTTTGGCGGACTTGGGATCGGGCTGGCAATTACTCGTCAAGTTATCAAACAGCATGACGGCGAGATCGAGATGCAAAGCAAAAAGGGCGTTGGCAGCACCTTTACGATGAAGTTGAAAAAGGCAAAGTAAAAAAACAAGATTACACTGCATAACGTCTGCATTAGCCTGCTTCAATGTTTAGAAATAGTGGAACTCTTTTAGGATCACATTTCTGTGTATTAGGGAAAAAGTATGAAGACTGAATTCTATGTTTTTATCCACAGACCGGGGCCGAAATGGGTACAAGGAAAATCGGTTAAAGAGCAACCACTTTCGGGCCATTTTGAATACATGACAAAACTTGAAAACGATAACAAATTTGTATTAGGAGGTGGTTTTATAGACAACAGTGGTGCAATGGGAGTTCTTCGAGCATCGAATATTGCAGAAGCCGAAGAAATGGTGAAATCTGATCCTGCAGTGGTAGATGGTATTGTTGAAACTGAAGTTCATCCATATTTTGTCACTGTAGTAGGAAATATAACAACGTCTGGATAGCGTCCTTATTGATTACTATTCTTTATGAGAAAAATTAATAACGATAATTACCAATAGATTTTCAACACAATCTCCCAATCTTAAACACAACTTGCTATTGTCTTATAGGTCAGAAATTCGATTTGGTACAGCTTGTTTTCGAGCATATTCAACAATCGGAAGATAAGAAATAAGTATTTTGGGAAACAATTTTTATGGTCGCCAGATTCTAGATTGCTGATATTGCAAGAGTAGTCATCAATAAATGAAAAGTCATAAAGGATTGGGAAGTTCTTGAATATGAATGAATGGTACTGGCTAATTCCGCTTGCAGCCGGAGGGTAAGCAGAGCGAAAAGTTAGAAAATCGTATAAGATTGAGTTAGTGGAAAAACTAAGACGCCGGGTCGCGATGTTGAAATGAGTTCAAAGGTTTTGGGCAGCGATGTTCAGGGTCATAGTCGCCGGGACGCCTAAAGCCAACGTTAGGTGGTTTGATAGAAAAAAACAAATGAATAGAAAAAGAGTCATCCTTTCGAATTCTGTGATAATTATTGCGCTTTTTGCCTGCGGGAATTTCCCTGGTCTTACTAAAACCACTGAACCACAATCTTCTCAAACCCAAGCAATTCCTAGCATTGAGGAACTTTCCCAACCAACAATTCTCCCAACCGCATCAGTACAACCAACCGAACAGCCAAGTCCCTATTCACAGATTCAGGCAACATTGCGATCCCATCCGCCTTGCGTAGATAACGAGGAGGCTCGGAAGGAAGCGATATTGACCCTCAACGAATTTCTTAAGAGCGACTCCGCTCCCTGGGACCCGGAAATCATCGCTCTATACGATAATATGATGGGTCATGTGGAATCTGAGATTAAAGAGCCAGTGTCGAGTGGTATGCGTATCTGGTTGATGTATAACCATGGATTTATCGTAAAAACACCGAGTACGACCTTCGCATTTGACCTGATCCATGGGTATTCCTCGTGGAATTATCGGCTTCCAGATGTAATACTCGATCAAATCCAAGTCCTCTTCATTAGCCACAGGCATGGGGACCATCGCGAGCCGACTATGATCCGTGATATTGAAGGCTTTGGCGGCAAAGTGGTAGCGCCGGTGGAAGACAAGCTTATTGGCTATGACCTTATATATGCATCTCCAGATGAGGAGTTGACTGTGGCGGGTTTGCAGGTCAAAGCGTATGAAGGATGGCATGGAGGTCCTCCAGTCCGAATGTACAAAGTGACGACTCCTGAGGGGCTAACGATCATGCATACTGGTGATAACTTATCATCTGAAACCTTGCCTGATGGGATTACGATTGATATCTTACTCCTTAATGCCTGGGTAAATGAAAGTGGCTCTGCTTCAGCACTAGAAGGTATACCCAATAGTATCAATAAACTCACCCCGAGTTTGACAATCCTGGGACATATTCATGAACTAGGTCACCAATATGATCCAAACGACATCAAGGGACGTTTTCCATTCGATTTGCCCCTAGCCATAGATGATACACTCTTACCTGGTGAGGTGAGTGTTCAGATCTGGGGAGAGCATTGCGATTTCCCAACAGAGTAGGATAACCTGCCCGCGCTAGCTATTGGAGCGTATCAATCTGTCGGAACAAATACCCCCCTAACCCAAGTTGCAGCGGACTTGGCTACGCCAAGATGGTAAGCGGCGCGAAAATCTAAGGCTGGATCAGGTAAAATCAGCTTTAGGAGCAAAATCGCCAGGTCCGCTGAATAAATCGTTATCCCCCAAACTCAACTCTCAACGCATCATTCTCATCATAAAATGAGCGCGCCGAAAAAGGTGGATCGCCCACCTTCATTTTGCAAATACGTTCCAGCAAGATCGCCACATCTTCGACAAGGGGATATTCATCGAGGGCGTCGAAGGGCAACCACTCCAGAGTCCCTTCGGTGGAGGGGTGGGGTTCACCAACGATAGATTCTCCGGCAAAGATATAGATGCAAATCCCCATTTGGGGTTCGACATCCACCATTAACGTGCCGACCAAGTTCAAATCCATGTCGAGGCCCGTCTCTTCGTCCAATTCGCGTTTGGCGGCGGAGAGCACGTCCTCGCCGCGCTCTACATGTCCCCCAACACCGTTATATTTATTTGCCCAAATTCTTTTGTTGGCAGCTCCCTTGAGCAAGAGCACCTTATCCCCACGCGTTATAAAGATCAACGTACGGGGGATGCACACATATCGATCAAAGCTCAAACCTTGCTCACTACTCGGCATATTATTTTCTTTCTGTATTAGCCAGCGCGAGCCAGTCCCCTAAAAAAAGCGATAGTATCGCGCCGATAGAGCCCGTGCCAACATCCAATGAGCCAATGGGCAATAAAACCCAATTCTGCCAGAGCGCCAGAAAAACCCCTCCTAAAAAACCCAACCAAGCCAAAACCAAATAGAAAAGGATGCGCCCGGGACCTCCCCCTCGCCATACATGAAATAATGTGCCGCAAAGGCTGGCGACAACAAAAGCAAGGAGAAAGGAAGGCATTGTCATAATAATTCCTCTACAGTTTTCAACTCACTGAAGAAATATTCACAATCATCTTCTTTCTTAACTTCCATTCCCGCATCTCTGGCCAGATCAAGATAGCCACGCCCCTTATCAACATCCCCTGAGACAGCGCTGGCACGCGCCATTGCTTCATAGGCAAAGGCCAGATCAAAATCGCCTAAATTATGTTTTTCGCAAAGATCAAGACAACGTTTGGCATATTTGAATGCCATTACGCCAAATCCTAAGACAGCATAAACTCGGGAGATCTGCCAGTCGCCACGTGCAAATTCGAGCGGTGTACCGACCTCGCCCCAATGATAGCGACTGGTATGCGCCATGTGGATCATACGCACATCATCATCAGGGTTGCGATCTTCTTTATCAAGCAAGTTCCAAACACCATTAAAAGTTTGGATCGCAAATTCTCGATGCGTTTTCGTAGTATCTGACATTTTCACCTTCCTCAGGATGTGGAAATAATGCCTCCGCCAAGACAGATCTCGCCATTATAAAAAACTGCTGCCTGACCGGGGGTGATGTCGCGCTGGGGCGCATCGAACGTAATTTGGGCTTGGGAGGCTCCGATTGGCACAATCTCAGCCCAGGCCTCTTTCGCCGCATACCGAATTTTGACTTCTGCGCGGATCAATTCATCCGGCGCTCTTCCGGCGATCCAGTTGATCTTTTCCACGTTCATTTCCTGGCTGCCCAACTCATCAGCAGTGCCAACCAGCAATTGATTGGCACCCACATTCTTTGCCAAAACATAGAGGGGTGCCGGGGCAGCTATCCCCAATCCCTTGCGCTGACCAATCGTATAGAACGCTAAGCCATCATGCTCACTCAAAACCGCGCCATCACTCGTAACGATCTCACCGGGCTGGGTTGTTTGGGGCGCGTACTCACGCAAGAAATCGCGGTAATCGCCTCCTGCAAGAAAACACAAATCCTGGCTATCGGCACGAGAAGCAACAGGAAGTCCGAATTTACGTGCCAACTCCCGGATCTCGGCTTTGGGATAATCGCCGACCGGAAAAAGCGATTGACGCAACTTCACTTGCGTTAAAACATGTAAAACATAGGCTTGATCCTTGCCCCGATCAACGCCACGCAACAACTGGATTTCACCATCATCCTTACGCTTCAGACGAGCATAATGTCCTGAAGCCAGATAATCGGCTCCCAACGCAAGGGCATGATCGCGCAAAACACCCCAGCGAATATGCCGATTACACATCAGGCAGGGATTAGGCGTCTCGGCGCGAGAATAGCCATCAAGAAAATATTCCACGACGACATCTCGAAAAGCATCTTTTGCATCGATCACATAAAAGGGAATATCAAGCTTATTTGCCACACGACGCGCCAATAATTGCGAATCGAGGGTACAGCAACGATTGGATTCTTCCTTGCCCGGCTGTGACCAAAGACGCAACATCATGCCGGTCACATCGTACCCCTGTTCTTTGAGCAATGCCGCAGCGACGGATGAATCTACACCGCCGGACATGGCGACAACTATTTTAGCCATAGATCACCTGGCGTGTCATTGCAAGGAGCGAAGCGATGAAGCAATCTCCCCGTAAGCAAAGATTGCCGCGCCACCTTCGGCGGCTCGCAATGACGGTTTTATCTTTTGTGGTGGTGTATATAAAGGCTCGCTTCATTTTAGTTTTCTAGACTTTTCTACCAAGCCAGGTAATACCGATAAAAAGGCATCTACTTCTTCAGGCGTGGAGTGCATCCCCAATGTAACACGTAACGACCCCAAACCCCAGAGATGTTCCAGCCCAATGGCATTCATTACACCCGATGGTTCGGGGTTTCCCGTCTTGCAGGCAGAGCCGGATGAGCAGGCAAAATCGGCACCGTCCAGCAATTGGACAAGGGTATTCCCATCCACACCTTTGAAAGCAAAGCTGGCATGGTTCGGTAAACGGACTGCGGGGTGCCCTGTCAGGCGAGAATCCGGTATTTCTTCTAACACCGTACCGATAATGCGGTCGCGCAAGGGCTGAACGTGGTCTGTGCGGGCTACATATTCTTCATTCGTCAAACGCAGGGCTTCGGCAAAACCAACAATATAAGGCACGTTTTGCGTCCCCGCGCGAAGGCCATTCTCCTGCCCGCCACCTGTTTGATGCGGGATAAGTTCCGTTCCCTTACGAAGATAAAGCGCTCCGACACCCTTGGGACCATAAAACTTGTGCGAGCCTAACGACATCATGCCAACGTCGAGAGATTGAACATCCATCGAGAAGTAGCCGGACGCCTGCAAGGCATCGGTGTGAAAAAGCACGCCCTTCTCTTTGCACAGAGCTGCGATCTCAGCAATGGGGTTGAGTGTCCCGATCTCGTTATTGGCATACATGAGAGTCACGAGAGCAGTCTGCTCATCGATAGCGGCGGCGACAACTTCGGGCCTCACCAACCCTGTTCCGTCGATCTCCAGCCATACAGCTTCAAAACCATAATATTTCTCAAGCTGTTCCACCGTGCGCGTGACGGCGGTATGTTCCACGCGTGAGGTCAAAATGCGATTAACACCTGTCCGCTCACGGGCGGCGAAGGCTGCCCCGCGAATAGCGAGATTATTCGACTCGGTACCGCAGGAAGTAAAGATGATCTCGCTCATCTCACAATTTAATACCTCGGCAACGGTAGCACGTGCCTCGTCCAGTGCGCCTTCGGCTTTTTGTCCATAGCGATGAACCGACGAAGGATTTCCGAAATCCTGTGTGAAATATGGCAGCATCACGTCCAAAACACGTGGATCAACGGGCGTGGTGGCAGCGTAATCAAGGTAGATTTTTTCTGTCATTAAAATTCTCCAAAAATGCAGGTGGATTATACCTGCTTCAGCCTCCACCTGTTATAATAGCTTCCATTAAGAATAAATTTCACTAGGAGTTTTTATGCCTACAAAGATCAAATTCGGGACCGATGGCTGGCGCGGTCACGTCGCTGAAGACTACACATTTGAAAATGTGCGGCGCTGCTCACAAGGCTTCGCTTCTTATATGATCGAAGAGGGTCATGCCGGTAAATGGATCGTTGTCGGTCACGACAAACGCTTCCGCGGAGAAGATTTTGCTGTAGCCGTTGCCGAAGTTTTAGCAGGAAACGGACTGAAAGTTTACCTAACAGACGATGCCTCCCCCACACCGGTCATTTCCTTTTCAGTTGTTGCCAAAGATGCCGTTGGGGCAGTGAATGTAACAGCATCCCACAATCCCCCTACTGACAATGGCTTCAAAGTTCGCGATAAGACCGGCGGGGCAATCGACCCTGAAGGATTGACAAAAATTGAAGCATTGATCCCCGATGATGTGGCTGATGTGAAGATCAAGGATATTGATGATGCCAAAGCCGATGGTTCTGTAGTGTTCTTTGACTCGACCATCGACTATATCGCGCATATCAAAAAACTGATCGATCTTGAACCTCTCAAAAATGCGGGTCTAAAAATCGTTGTGGATGCCATGTGGGGCAACGGCGCTGGCTGGTTCACCAACCTCCTGAGCGGTGGCACAACAGAAGTGATCGAAATCCATAATGAGCGCAATCCCATCTTTCCAGAAATGAAACGCCCGGAGCCCATTCCTCCGAACGTGGATGTTGGCTTGCAGGCTGCCAAAGACAATAACGCCGATGTCTTCCTCGTCAACGACGGCGATGCAGATCGCGTTGGTTTTGGCGATGAGAACGGTGGTTTTATCGACCAATTGCGCGCTTATGGTTTGCTGGCTTATTATCTTCTTGAAGTACGTGGTGAACGCGGCGCAATTGTCAAAACTCTTTCCACTACCACCATGCTCAATAAATTAGGTAAGGTATACGATGTGCCCGTCCATGAAACCGGTGTTGGTTTCAAATATGTAGCCCCTAAATTCACAGAAACCGATGCCCTTATCGGCGGTGAAGAATCGGGCGGCTACGCCTTCCGCGGCAATGTCCCTGAACGTGACGGCATTCTGGCTGGGCTCTATATGCTTGATCTGATGGTGCGCACAGGCAAGAAACCCACCGAATTACTCGCTGATCTCTTTGATAAAGTCGGCGGCGAACATTTCTATAATCGCATTGATACACCTTTCGAAGGCGACAAACAGGAAAAGATCGACAGCATTTTGGCTGCCAACCCTGAAAACATCGGTGGGTTGAAAGTGACCGAGCTCGTCACTATCGATGGCTTCCAATTCCGTCTCGAAGATGGCGGCTGGCTGCTTATCCGCTTCAGCGGCACAGAGCCGATCATCCGCGTCTACTGCGAGACCATGCACGAAGATAAAGTTGATGCCATTCTGCAGGATGGCTTGAAGATTGCAGGCATCAAATAACCTGTGAGATTAACTGACACACATTGTCATCTGTACTTTAATAAATTCGACGACGACCGAGATGAGGTCATCGCGCGCGCCACAGAAGCAGGCGTAACGCGTATCCTCGTCCCCGGGATCACCCATGAGACAAGTCTTGCCTCCGTCAAATTAGCGGATGCCCATCCCGCGGTATTTGCCGCTGTAGGCATCCACCCCACGGATGCCCTGACGTGGACAGAGGAGACCCTCGACAAACTACGCGAATTGGCGCAAAATCCGCACGTGGTGGCCATCGGCGAAATCGGGCTGGATTACTATTGGGATGCTGCTCCACATGATCTGCAAAAACAGATACTGAAAGAACAACTCTCCCTTGCAGAAGAACTTGATCTGCCCGTTGTGCTACACTTGCGCGAAAGAAATGATGCTCCGCATGGCAACTGCGCTGAAGACTTGCTCTCCCTGCTTGGGGATTGGGTAGCAAACCTAAGGTCACGGACGCATTCGCTGGCATCCCGCCCAGGCGTGTTACACTCTTTCAGCGGCACAAGTGAAACAGCGCAAAAAGCCATCGACCTGGGCTTTATGATCGGCGTGACAGGGCCAGTAACCTTTAAAAATGCCCCTCAACGACGCGAGGTGATCGCATCCATTGCCCCCGAGCATTTGCTCATCGAGACCGACTCGCCCTTCCTTGCCCCTCAACCACGTCGCGGACGCCGCAACGAACCAGCCTACGTTTCTTTCGTGGCTGAAAAAGTCGCCGAATTATATGCAAAAACTCCGGCAGAAATAGCAGAGATCACATCTGCGAATGCTGCACGGTTATTTAGTTGGTGAAATTTGAGTACGTCTACTTTTACAAAGCCTGTTCAGGCAACCATTGAAAAAGTCGAAGCACGCATGCGCGCTCAAGCTAATGAGCGTCATCCCGACCTGCGTGTTGCCCTTGAAAACCTTCTCGCCGCTGGTGGTAAGCGTGTGCGCCCAACGCTGGTCTTGCTGACCGGCAATATGCTCGGCGCTGATCCTGAGCGCTTGATCACGCTAGCGGCTGCGATCGAGATGTTGCACACAGCAACGCTCGTACACGATGATCTGATCGACGGTTCGCTCATGCGACGTGGAAACGCCACCCTAAACGCCAAGTGGACTCCCGCCGCAACGGTGCTGACCGGCGATTTTGTTTTTGCACGTGCTGCAAAACTGGCTGCTGAAACAGGTTCTCTGACCGTGATGGAAGAGTTCGCCGAAACATTGGCTATTTTGGTCAATGGCGAATTAACACAGATGTTCGACAGCCGCGGGCTGGCCAGCCGTGAAAACTACTATGAGCGGATCTATGCCAAGACCGGTTCACTCTTTGAGCTCTCCACGCATGGCGCTGCGATCATCAGCCCGGTTGAGCCGGATATGGTTCATAAGGCGCGCATGTTCGGACGCAAGCTCGGCACCGCCTTCCAGATCGTGGATGATATTCTCGATTTCACTGGCGAACAAGCCACAGTCGGGAAACCCGTTGGCAGCGATCTCCTACAGGGACTGATCACGCTCCCGGCGCTCTATTACATCGAAAATCACCCTGAAGACGAAAATGTAAAAGCCTTGCTCAATGGGCATTATCACAACACAAAGCAGATGTCGGCGCTGGTTGGCTCGATCCGTAATAGCGACTCTGTTGCGCTAGCGCTCAAGGAAGCCAAAGAATACGCCACCGATGCACTGCAAATGCTGAATGGTCAGCCCAAGAGCGAAGAGCGTCTGGCGCTTGAGAAATTGACCGAATACATCACCAACCGAGACGTCTAGATTCTCGTCTCGAGAATCTTTCATGATAAAAAACAAATCTCCTCTATTCCCTGCTTATTTGGCTTTAATAGCGGGGATTTTCATTATCGGCACATCCGCCATTCTTGTGAAGTTTGCCGATGTCCCCGGGCTGGTTTCAGGCTTTTATCGGCTTGGGTTTGCCACGCTGATTTTGTTGCCAATATGGCTCCATCGAAACCGGCGTAAAGGACTGCCCATATGGGATCACCTGAAATTCATTCTCCTGGGCGGTTTTCTCTTCGGGATCGATATCGGGGTTTGGAATACCAGCATCCTGATGACAACCGCTGCGAAAGCCACGCTTTTCTCAAATAATGCCCCGATCTGGGTCGGGCTGGGTGCTGCGATCCTTTTCAAGGAAAAGCTGACACCCAAATATTGGAGCGGTCTGACGGTCGCGCTACTCGGCATGAGCGTCATCGTCGGGGTGGATAGCTGGCGCACATCCGAGTTCAACCTCGGCGACATGATCGCCATTGCAAGTAGTATCCTCTATGCAAGTGTGATGCTCACGACGCAAAAGGCACGCACGCAAGTGGACACGCTCACCTTCAGTGCACTCTATACCGCAGCCGCGGCACTGACCCTGCTCCCCGCTGCGCTGCTGACAGGACAAGAAATGAGCGGATTTTCATCTCAAACCTGGTGGGCGCTGCTTGGGCTGGGGCTGGGTCCGCAGGTGGTCGGTTGGCTGCTTATTAACTATGCACTGGGGCATTTGCGCGCAGCGCATGTTTCGGTCAGTTTGCTGGGACAGCCTGTAGTCACCGCGATTTTGGGTGTGGTTATTTTGGGCGAGGCGCTCACGAGCAATCAGATGATCGGCGGGGCGTTGGTTTTAACGGGTATTTATCTCGTCAACCAGAAAATTGTCCACAAAGGGGAGCCAGCCTAAAGCACGGGCGAGTTGTTGCATCCCCAAATAGAATCGATTAAAATGCGTCCATCCCCCCTTCCAAAGGAAAATCCCGTGAATACTCCACGTAATCCCTTTCGCCTGAATTTAGGTTTTTTTCTTCCCCAATCTCCGGGTTATCGACATGATTTCCCCTTCGCCTTTGAAGAGATCGAGCTTGGCAAAGACTTTGCCTTGCGTAATTTTGACGCCACGGTAACGGTCAGCCGCACTCCGCAGGGGCTGCTTGTGCAGGGCGTTTTTGAGGGCGATCATGCCCTTGAGTGTGTGCGCTGCCTGAAGGTTTATGAACATCGCCTGCACTGGGAGATGACCGAGCTTTATGCTTTCAATCGCCGCGATGCCGAAGAGGGAGAGTTGATCTTGCCCGAAAATGCACTGATCGACATCGAGGAATTTGTCCGTGAAGATTCGCAGTTGGATGTTCCCTTCAACCCGATCTGCAAGGAAGATTGCCAGGGGCTTTGCCAGGTCTGCGGCATTGATCTTAATTTTGAAGATTGTGAACATGAAGAGCCGCCCCCCGAAGAACCGGATAATTTTGCCGATTCACCTTTTGCAGGATTGAAGGATCTGCGGTAACGCACGTGCATTAGGCTTGCCGCCGTTTAAAAATCAGTGTCATTGCGAGACAGCTTTTCGTCGAAGCAATCTTCCCCGATTGTTGGAGACTGCCGCGTCGCCCTGCGGTCTCCTCGCAGTGACATAATTTAGGAGAACAAGATGGAAGGAATTTCCACCCTTATCAACAGCGTAGCCACGATCCTATGGCCCCTGATCGTGATCGTTATTCTTATCATCTTCCGCAAGAGTGTACGCGCCCTAATCGACTCGGCGCGTGGACGCAAGTTCCAGGTCAAGATCGGTGATATGGAACTGAGCATGGATGAACTCAGCCAGCAGCAATCGATCATGATCAAGGATCTGCAAACACGCGTCAATGCGTTACAACGCAAATTGGACGCTCAGGCAGTAGAACCAGTCAAAGCTGCCAAAGAGGAACCCGCAAAACCCATGCTTGAACCTATCGCAGAGAAGGACGCGCCCGAAGTCGAGAGCTACGCATATGAGAACCTTGATCTCGACGATGATATTTCAAGCATTCTGTGGGTAGACGATAAGCCAACAAATAACGCTCTTTTAATCGATGCCCTCCAAAACCTGGGGATCGAAGTCTCCATTGCTGAAAATACCCAAGCCGCTATAGAGCATTTCAAACATGGCTCATTCGATTGCATTATCTCTGATTCATGCCGCCGAGAGAACGGACAGTTGAATAATTGCCAGGCAGGGATCGAGCTCGCCAGCCTGATCCGCGAACTGGATGAAGAAGTTCCCGTCTACATCTACACGGACAAAGTGGATGAAGCCCTCAAGCAAAAAGCGCAGGATGCCGGTGCGACGGCCGTGACATCATCACCTTCAGAATTATTAAAGATGCTCAGCGACTAGGAGCGTTATGCTTCGCAAGTTATCGCCCAAAGCCTTCAAGTTCGTTCTCAATCTTTACGGCCCCTATTTTGGCGCGGGAGTAAAGATCCGCCACATCAGCCCCGATTGGAAAGAGGTCAGAGTCTCGATGAAGCTGCGCTGGTATAACCGCAACGCGGTCGGGACGCATTTTGGCGGCAGCCTCTACTCAATGGTCGACCCGCATCTCATGTTAATGCTCATGCGCCTGCTGGGACGAGACTACATCGTCTGGGATAAATCCGCCGAGATCGAATTTATCGCGCCCGGCAAAGGGGAAGTGAGTGCGATCATCACAATTTCAAATGAAGAGTTGGATGAAATTCGCGCAAAGGCGGAAGACGGCAAGGCGCATCTTCCTGAATTCAATTTACAGGTTTTGGATAGTCAGGGTGAATTGGTCGCGAAGGTAAAGAAAATACTATATGTGCGGAAGAAATAAGTGAACAACGAAAAATTCTCTAATACACTCTGTCATTGCGAACCCCATAGGGGGTGAAGCAATCTCCTCGTATGATGAGACTGCTCCGCTTCGCTCGCAGTGACATGCATTTCAGATAATTAAAGGAGCACAACATGGATTTCACAGGGAAACGATTACTCATCACCGGCGGCTCACGCGGGATCGGCAAAGCCTGCGCTGAAGCCTTTGCCAAACGCGGCGCAAAAGTAGCAATCAATTTTGTGCGCAATGAAAAAGCTGCTCAAGAGACATTGGAAGCATTGGATGGTGACGGGCATATCCTTGTACAAGCAGATGTCTCCGACCCCAACGCCATTGAAAAGCTCATCAACGATACCGTTTCAGGTTTGGGCGGCTTGAATATCGTCGTCAACAACGCCGGGATTTCGCAACGCCATCCCATTGACAAAGTCAGCTACGAAGAGTGGCAACAAAGCTGGGACAGGATTCTGGATGTCAACTTGCGTGCGCCCGCAAACGTCATTTACTGGGTGACACAATATTTCCGTCAAAAGGGCGGCGGTCGGATCGTAAACGTCTCGTCACGTGGCGCCTTTCGCGGTGAACCGGAGATGCCTGCCTACGGCGCAAGCAAAGCCGGCCTGAACGCGATGACCCAATCACTGGCGCAGAAACTCGCTCCTGACAATATCTATCTCGGCGTGGTTGCCCCTGGCTTTGTGGAAACGGAGATGGTCACCCACGTCCTTGAAGGAGAAATGGGCAATGCCATCCGTAATCAAAGCCCACTGGGGCGTGTTGCAAAGCCCGAAGAAGTGGCCTATGCCGTCATCTTCCTTGCCGCAGAAGAATCGAAATTCTCAACGGGAACGATCATTGACGTGAACGGGGCGAGTTATTTAAGAGGGTAGAGGAAACAACAGCAATGAACAAAAAAGTTTTCAAACCACAAATTCTAATAATGGGTATTGTGATTTTGGCTATTTCCATTGCCCTTTGGCTTTTTGGCATAACTTCACCACATGATTCGGTGACAACATCATATGACAAAGCAATGCTCAGAGCTTTTTCTGGGAGCTTATTGATGCTTGGTAGTACAGTACTGTTAGTGAGACTTCTTTTACAGATAAAACTCCAAAAAGAAATTCATCAAGGCAAAAATCAATGCAACACGTGTGGTGAAATCGTGCAAGAGAAGGATAAATTTTGCCAAAGTTGTGGAACTCAGCTATAGAACACTATTTTCCTGTTATAATCCCCGCCATGCAAAAGCACCCCGTCCCTACCCCGCCAAAATCACTCCCATCCACATCTGGATAGGCTGCTTTTACGTGTCAACATGAAGCTCCCGGATGTGGGAGCTTTTTTCTTTTCTACGGGTTGAAGGTTCAAGGTTTGAAAGTTACAAGTTGAAAGTCAAAACCTTGAACCTGTAACCTTCAACTTGAGACCAATTATGACCAGTAAAACCATCGATGAACTAACTACCCTGATGCACAATTTCGTCCGCTCGAAGGGCTGGTACGAAGAAGACAGCAAACGCCAGCAGACGCCGCGGAACTTGTCGATTTCACTGGCACTCGAAGCGGCAGAAATTCTCGAACACTTCCAGTGGAATGAAACATTTTCTAAGGAAGAATTGGCTGAAGAACTCGCCGATGTGGCCCTCTATCTGCTACAATTGGCGTCAATTGCCGAGATCGATCTTGAGCAGGCGATTCTGGATAAATTGGAAGTGAACGCGTCCCGTAATTGGGATTAGTTTTATGTAAGGGCGACCCGTCGGGTCGCCCCAACAGAGAGATATTATGATAACAACCGTATTCGGTGGCTCTGCCCCCAAACCCGACTCTCCCGCTTATAACGAAGCCTACACGTTAGGCAAGCTCCTTGCAGCGCATCGTCACAGCGCGATGACGGGCGGCTATATCGGCACGATGGAAGCCGTCTCACGCGGCGCGTCTGAAGCCGGTGGACATGTCATCGGCGTAACCTGCGATGAGATCGAAGCTTGGCGGGATGTGCGACCTAACCAATGGGTTAAGGAAGAATGGCGTTACCCCACACTCAAGCAACGCCTAAATGCTCTCATCGAAAAATGCGATGCGGCTTTCGCCCTACCCGGCGGCCCCGGCACATTGACAGAAATATCCCTGATGTGGAATCAACTCATCATCCAAGCCTTGCCTCCCAGGCCACTTATCCTGATCGGGAAAGGCTGGCAGACCATTTTTGATCAGGCGTTTTACACCGAATTGGGCGATTATGTTCCCGTACACCAACGTGAGCATCTCCAATTTGCACCGGATGTACATTCTGCTGTAGAAATACTAGAAAATTCGTAAGGGCGAGGTTCTCTCGCCCGGGCAGCAGGACGCTGCCCCTACAAAACAAAGAGGAAATAAATGGCTGACGAAAAACTTACTCCCCGATCTGAAAATTTCTCCGAGTGGTACAACCAGCTCGTCCTGCGTGCAGAATTAGCAGACTACGCGCCCGTGCGCGGCTGCATGGTCGTACGACCCTACGGCTGGACGCTCTGGGAAAATATGCAAGCCGGTCTCGACCGTCGCTTTAAGGAAACCGGTCATGTGAATGCCGCCTTCCCGACATTGATCCCAATGTCTTTCTTCGAGAAAGAAAAGGATCACGTCGAAGGCTTCTCGCCCGAGCTGGCAGTCGTCACCCACGGCGGCGGACAGGAACTCGAAGAAAAACTGGCTGTACGCCCCACCTCCGAAACTATCATCGGTTATATGTACAGTAAATGGGTTCAGTCCTGGCGCGATCTTCCCATCCTTATCAACCAATGGGGCTCCGTCATGCGCTGGGAAATGCGCACCAAACTTTTCCTACGCACGGCTGAATTCTACTGGCAGGAAGGGCATACCGTTCATGCCACTGCTCAAGAAGCAATGGACGAGACCTATCAGATGCTCGATGTCTACGCGGACTTCGCTGAAGTTGATTGTGCCATCCCCGTCGTAAAAGGGCGCAAATCTGAGACCGAGCGTTTCGCTGGCGCACAGATCACCACTGGCATCGAATCGATGATGGGCGACACCAAAGCCCTGCAAAGCGGCACATCTCATTATTTCGGTCAGAACTTCGCCGTCGCTTTCGACATTGACTTCCTAAATAAGGATAACGCGCTCGAACACGCCTACACAACCTCGTGGGGCATGTCTACGCGCATGATCGGCGCCCTCATCATGGTACACGGCGATGACCAGGGCATGAAGATGCCCCCCAAAATCGCGCCCATCCAGGTCGTCATGGTGCCTATTTACCGCAAAGATCACGAAAAAGAGCTGGTTATGCCCGTCGTTGACAAAGTTTTCGCCGAACTCAAAGAAGCTGGCATCCGCGTCAAAGTGGACGACCGCGAACAACTCTCACCCGGCTTCAAATTCAATGATTGGGAAATGCGCGGTGTTCCCCTGCGCATTGAGATCGGACCCAAGGATGTGCAAAAAGGCTCGGTCGCGATGGCGCGCCGTGACATCCTTGGGCGTGACGGAAAATCCTTCGTTTCGCAGGAAGCTTTGGTTGCTACCGTTCAAGAAACACTGGATTCAATCCAGGCATCCATGTTTGAAACCGCCAAAAAATTCCGTGATGAAAACATCCACCATCCCGCCAATTATGACGAACTCAAGGAAGTCGTCCAAAAAGGTTGGGCATTCTCCTGGTGGTGCGAATCCGCAGAATGCGAAGCCAAAGTCAAGGAAGATACCAAAGCCACCACGCGCGTCATCCCCCTCGATCAACCTGAAGGTGATGGCAAATGCATCGTCTGCGGTGAAAAAGCTGAAGTAAAAGTCTATTTCGCGAAAGCATATTAGTTTCTGTCGTAGGGGCGGGTCTAAGACCCGCCCCTACCCTCCCCGATGCCCTCCATAAATCTCGCGCAACTCAACAAAGAAACCGCCCGACTCTCCGATCTCTTCGACCAGCCGGAAGATTTCATTTTGGCATTGCGTGAAATGCTCGAATCTTACGTCAACCGCACACTGCGCACACGTGATACCGTCGCGCCATCCTCCGTGCTGCCCACCTACCGCACCCCGCCCACAATCCTGCGCAAGATCGAAAGCGCCTTGCGTCCGCTCGCCAAAGAGAACGCGGATGAAGCCCTCGAGTTAGCGGATGAACTCTGGGATGCAGGTTCGCTGGAAACACGCCTTTTGGCAGCATACCTTTTGGGGCTCATCCCCCCTCAGGAAGGGCGTTTGCTCACGCGGCTTACCGTCTGGACGCAAAAAGTCCGCGATCCGAACGTTCGTCAATCCCTGCTCACGCACAGTCTCGCCCGTCTCCGCCAGGAAGACCCGGATGAATTCCTGAGCCTGATCACGGAATGGCTATACCCACATCGTCAGCAATTCTGGAGCAACGGCCTGCAGGCGCTGCTGCCGCTCATCAATAGCATGGGCTTTGACAACCTCCCCCCGATCTTCGATATTTTCGAACCCGTGCTCGAAGCTGCGCCCGCCATGCTGCAAGGGGATATTGAAAATGTGATCGTGGCTTTATATGCGACCTCACCAACGGAGACGGTTTACTCCATCAAAAAGGTGCTGCGCGAAAGCGAAAGCCGCCGAACCGCGACCATGTTGCGCCGCCTCTCTGAAGATTTTCCCCTGGCTCTCCAAAAAAGCCTGCAAAGCGAGCTCAAGGCAAAATAAGACCTGCGGCTCTGCAACTTTTTAGTAAGCATCCAATAGATATTTCCCTCAAAAAAATCATTTTGTCTCATTAGTAGACCAATTCACTAAAACAAGCTATTTTAGGATGCGGCCTTATCCTGTAGAATACTAAAGAAACCCACTCATCAGGAGAAAGATCATGAGCCAATCCCCCGCCCCCCAACAACCCAACACCCTCGGCAATGCCAGCCTCGTGCTCGGCATCATCTCCACCGCACTGGTCTTCGGCATCGGCTTATGCGCGCTAACTGGTGTCGCCCAAAACTGGGTCCGTCTGGTCGGCACGCCCCTTTTTATTTGCGGAGGCAGTAGCGCCTTCCTCGGCTTTCTCGGCGGCGTCTTGGGGTTGGCAGGGCTATTCGGGCAAAACAGATCACGCGCTACTGCCATCATCGGGCTTCTGCTCGGTTTTGGTGGAATCTGTCTTTTTCTTGCTATCCTCGCCAATGTCGGCGGATAAGTAAAATCACTGCAACTTTTTACCCCCAACCCTGTACTAATAAATAGAGATGAATATCGCAAACGACCGCAGCCTGACCAAACTTGCTGCGCAGGGTGATCAGGACGCGTTCGGCGAACTCGTTCAGCTTTATCAGTCTGCGGTATTTAACGTCGCCTATAGAATGCTCGGCAACCGGCAGGATGCAGAAGACGCGGCGCAGGAGGCTTTCGTGCGTGCCTACAACGCCTTCGACACCTTTGATGTGGAACGTCCGCTACTGCCCTGGCTCAAAAGGATCGTGACGAATTTGTGCATCAATCGCATCAAGGCAACACGACCGACACTCTCTCTTGAAAACGGCTTGCCACCGCCAAAGGAGCCCAAACCCGGTCCCGAAGCGCAGACCGCTACCCGCGAACGAGATGCGCAAGTCCGCGCCGCGATCTTGACGCTACCCCCGCGTTATCGGGCGACCATCGAGCTAAGACATTTTCAAGACCTGAGCTATGAAGAAATAGCTGAAACACTAGACAAGCCCCTCAGCACCATCAAAAGCGACCTCTTCCGCGCCAGAAAAATGCTGGCAGAGAAACTGAAAGAAATCAGAACATGAACCATCTAACTGAAACCCAACTCAACGAACACCTAGACCTAATGTTGGATGAAGCATCGCAGCAACAGGTACAGGCACATCTGGATATCTGTGAACAGTGCCACGCGGAACTCAACGAACTGGCGACGCTCTTTGCTGCACTCGACGAACTCCCCGATGTGCCCCTCACCCGCGATCTGACATCGGGGGTTTTGGCACGCCTGCCGAAACTGATAAAAATCCCGAATTTGTGGAAGCAACCCGCCTTTGTGATGCAGTCACTACTGACTGCTGTTTTGGTAGGAGTCAGTATTCCCATTTTGCAGGCGTTTCGTGAACGACTTCCCCAATTTGAGAGCAGCTTCACCTTCCCGACTTTTGCCTTTCCCACCTGGACAGAGATCGCAACTGAGTTCCTGGCTCTTTTCGTCTGGCGCTTTGAGTTTGACTTTACGCTGCCAACGTTCGCATTTGAAATACCCCAAATACCAACCCTTCCCCAACTTCCCGTCAGCTTTGAGCCAGGCATCATGATCGGGCTGGTCGCCGTAGCGACGATCCTGTGGGGGTTCGGCAACTTTTCCTTGCTCAGAAGCAAGCCGGAGGTCCACGGATGAGACGCTTGATCCTTATCTTTAGCACATTATTCTTGGCAACACTGGCCTGCGGAGAAAGCATCCCCGCGGCTACGCCTGTCCCCATGCCACCCAAGCCGGAAAACTCTGTTCTTGATACGCAGGAAACGGCTTACGGATTCTTCCCATCCCCGCCGAAAATCACCCTTGAAAGTGTTTTGGGACATTATGAAGATATGGGCGAATATGGCGATTTTGTCCTTTTTCAGCACGCTGTCCCGTGGAAGGATTTTGTCGAAGGTGTAGATGGAGAATCTCAACAACGAACAGACATCACTAACCAGATGACATTGGCACGCCAAAACAGGCTGGATGCGATCTTTGTTGTCGATGCACTCAACGGACTGAATCGCCGCGAATTCATGGAATTGCCTTTTGGTTGGGATGCCAGCTTCAGCAACCCCGATGTGCGTGCGGCTTTCACAAACTACACACTTTGGGTCGTCCGAGAATTTCAACCGAGATATTTGGGGCTGGGCTCCGAAGTAAATACCTATCTGGATGCCTACCCTGAGGAGACGGAACATTATCTCAGCCTGTATAACGAGATTTATGCACTGGTAAAGTCAGAAGCGCCAGAAACACAGATCTTCGTAACTTTTCAATGGGAAGATTTGAATAATTTAGGGCCTTTTCCTGATGAAGGGAGAAAGGATTACGAGACAAATTGGGAGCAAGTAGAGGCTTTTGACCCCAATCTCGATCTTTGGGTGATCTCAAGCTATCCTTTCATCGAGTTCGCATCTGGCGCAGATATTCCCGATGATTATTATCTCTCTCTGCTATCCCGCACAGACAAACCCCTTGCTATTGCTGAAGGCGGCTTTCCCTCGCTTGGACAAGCTCCTTTTGCAGGTGACGAGCAAAGCCAGGTTGATTTTCTAAACGCGGTAGACACTCAACTTGGCGGTGAGCGTTTGGTCTTTTGGGTCTATCTTTTGCTCAACGATATTGATCTGGATTCCTATGCCGCAGAAATGGGGCAGGCAAACCCCGATGTGAACACACTAAATATGTTTACAACCATTGGTCTGCGCGAGATCGACGGCACACCCAAGCCCGCGTTGGCAGTTTGGAATGAACTTCGTGGCAGGAGCAGATGATGAAACGTACTATCTTATTTGCCCTCAGTGCTTTGCTCCTCGCCACGCTCGCCTGCGGTACGCAGACGCCCGATCCCAATGCACCGATCCCTACACCTGAAAACTCTGTCTTCGACTCAGGGGAAACGGCTTATGGCTTCTTCCCTTTGCCACCTGAAGCGAATGTGGAAAGCACTGTGAACGCGATGAAGAGCATCAGCGAGCACGCTGACGTTGTGCTTTTCCAGTCCGAAATCCCTTGGGTAGATCTAGCCGAGAGTCCCGATGCGGATTCCGAGAGGGTGGAAAATTTACGTGGTATGGTGCGGCTCGCTGCGGGCAACGGGCTGGAGCCGATCTTTATCGTTGACCCACTCAACGGACTCAATCGACGCGAATTCATGGGCTTACCTCCCGAACTCGCCGACGGAAATTTTGGCACACCCGAAATTCGGAGTGCCTTCAAAAATTATGCCCTGCGGCTGGTGCGTGAGTTTAATCCGCGCTATATCGGTTTGGGCTCTGAGATCAACACCTATATGGATGCCCACCCCGACGATGTGGACAATTATCTGAGCCTCTATCACGAAACCTACGGCGCGATCAAAGCCGAGTCGCCTGACACACAGGTTTTTGTCACCTTTCAGTGGGATGACCTGAATAATCTAGGTCCCTTCCAGGATGGCGTTGCCTATGAAACCAAGTGGGAACAGATCGAAGCCTTTGAACCCAATCTGGATGTCTGGGCGATCTCGTCCTATTTATGCTTTTTCTTCGAGCAGGCAGCCGACGTCCCCGCGGATTATTACACACCGCTCTTGACACGCACCGACAAACCCATCGCAGTTGCCGAGGGCGGATGCTCATCTGTTTCATCTGATCTTCAAAGCGGCTCCGAACAGAATCAGATCGACTATCTGCGTGCTATTGATACGCAGCTTGGTGGAGAGCGTTTGGCTTTCTGGGTCTATCTTCTTTTCAACGACCTGAATATGGAATCTTTTGCCCCTGAAATGGAAAAACAGGGTGCTGGTGATAATGTCGAGGGAATGACATATTTCGCTTCTCTCGGTTTTGTAAAAATTGACGGTACGCCCAAGCCTGCATTGGCGGTTTGGGATGAAATTCGTGGGCGGTAAGCCCAATACCTTTCACCACAAAGTCACGAAGAACACAAAGAAACCCCTTGTGACTATGAAGAAAAACTTTGTGGCCTTTGCGCCTTTGTGGTGCACAAAAAAAGAAACAAGGAGTAAAACATGGAAATTTTAGGCATCATTCTACTCGTCCCCTTTGCCGGGATCACGATCATCGCGCTTTTTGCGGCAGTCAACTTGCTGCTCCCCGAAGCAGTAGAAAAAACCCGTGGAAACCTTGAAAATACGCCCGGGCGTTCGCTGCTACTGGGATTAGTCAACTTTATCTTTTTTGCCGTGCTCGCACTGGCTTTCTTCTGGCTTTCAGAACAAGCCGGAAGCGGCATCGGCGGCATTTTTATGTTCGTTGCCGCGATCATCATCGTCGGCGTTGCTATCTTCGCCCTCTTAGGGTTGAGCGCTTTTGCCAAACTGTTGGGTGAACGCATTGGCAACGCGGAAACGCCTTTTGCTTCACACCTGCGCGGCGGAGCCCTACTCCTGCTGGCAGCGCTGTCGCCCTACATCGGTTGGTTCCTTTTCCTGCCACTCATTCTTTGGGCAGGCTTTGGCGCATCCATCTCCGCACTTCTTCGTAGAAAAAAGGCTGCCCCTGTTGAAGAAGTAGCCTAGCAATGAAGCGCCCCCTGCTCGTTCTTTTGGCACTCCTGCTCGCCGCCCTTGCCTGTGGACAGCCCGCCCCCGAAGGGGATACGTCTCCCCAAATCAGCGGATGGGAAAGCTTTACAACGGGCGGATTAAATGTGGACTTGCCAGCCACGTGGGAAGAAGAAGATTCAAACGATGAGCAGGTCATTTACACAATTAACGATGGGAGCGCATCGCTCTGGATAAAAACTTGGGAGTTGATTCCCAGCATTGTTGCCGGAAGTGTGCGTGAGTGGGCTGAAGGAAACGAGAAGGCCACTCTGCTCAACGAATTTGGTAGCCCCGAGAGAGTGAATCTCGAATTATCGCTGACCGAAAATTTCAACACACTGCGCCTAAGAACCCTGCTCATCTACTGCGACGCAAAAGCTTACGAAGTGACAGGCGTTGCAGCAGAAAAGGACTTCGAGCAATATACAGCGCTTTTTGAGCAAGTGCATCAATCCGCAAACTGCAATTCGCCAGAACCCTACCCCAAACTGGATAGCGGCGCACTCGGCATGATCGTCCTTCCGGCTGTGGTAGATGGCGATGGCTTCAACCCGACCGCCTATCAAGAAGCGCTGGCTTTGGCACGCAAGAACGGTGTGCAGGTTTCGCATTATTATTTCCATTGGGGTGATATTGAAAAAGAACCCGGCGTCTACGATTGGACAGTCCCTGACTACATCGTCGAAGCAAATGCGCTTGAAGACCTGGAGCTTTCCATCGTCATCAGCGTCATCCACACCACTGTACGCGGACGTATCCCGGACGACTTAATTGGTTTGGCTTTCGATGATCCGATTTTCGTGGAACGCCTGAGCAGCTTCTTTGCCGCTGTGGCTGAACGCTATGAAGGGCGGCTTAACTATCTCTCTGTGGGGAACGAAGTCAATAATTATTTCGTCTCTCGCCGAGATGAAATTCCCGCTTATATCACGGCTTTCGATGAAACTCGCAACGCCATCCACAAAGTAAACCCCGATCTGCCTGTCGGCATCATCTTTGCCTATCACGATGCCGAAACGCTGGATGCAATTGACGTAGTGCAGCAACTCAATCGCGGCGACTATATTGCTTACACCATGTACCTCTACAACGAAGGCTTTCATTTTCGACGTGACCCAACTGAGATCGGCGACTATCTGGACCGCATGCTCACCCTTGCCGGAGATACGCCCGTCGTCATCACCGAAACGGGATGGAGCACAGCTGCGCTTTTGGAAGGCTCAGAAGAAGGACAGGCTGAGTATACACGTCAGCTTTTTGCGGCACTAGACGAACGGCGAGAAAAAATAGGATTTGTGAGTTGGTTTGCCCTGCACGACCCCAAACCGGAAAGCTGCACAGAAGATATTTATAGCTTCTTCGAGCCGGGCACCGAACCTGAAGGGGAATTTATGGAAGCCTTCGAGACCTTCATCTGCTATTTTGGGTTGCGGCAATCGGATGGCACACCGAAAGCAGCTTGGAATGTATGGGTAGAAGAAGCGGAGGCGTATTACAAATGAAACGAACGCTTCTTATTCTCGTCTTCCTGACCGTTGCTTCTTTAGCTTGTTCATCACAAGCAAAAGAGAAGCTCCCGCCCACACCCATCCCTGAGGGGGTTTTGGTTGATGGAATCCCCGCACACATGGATCTGACCTTCGACGCAATCCGCCATGTGCTGAACGATAGTGCCTGTCTCGACAAAAATTATGACGTTGACAAGAACTTCATCAACTTGCCTGACTGCAATGCGTTGATCTATGATGCCGAAGATGACGGGCTTGCTGCACCAAGACAGATCTTTGCAATGGATATTGAGACCGGTGAAGTGCTGCAGATCACCAATACCGATTGCACACATATAATCGGGCAGGCAGTAAACCCCATAACTTTGATGACTCTGGCGATTTGCGCCGACACAGATGGAAATGGAAAAATCAACGAGAAGGATAAGCCGGAATTATATTTTCTGGATTTACCGACCAAAGAAATGGATTGCCTGACCTGTGAGCACGACCTAAAGAGCATCAACAACGCTGATTACTCTCCTGTTACCCAAAAAATTATTTTCTCCGCCCAGCATAGCTCGGTATTCCATAATTATCTTTTCACGGTTGGTGCGGGAAAAAACCTTGAACAGATCACCAAGCATCCCGACTATATGGATTTTGATTGTGCCTGGTCAGAAGACGGGACAAAGATCGTCTTCAATCGGTTGCCCACGCCCTGGCTCGAAGTCCCGTCGCAGGTTTGGCTGATGGATGCTGATGGGAGCAACCAAGCCCAAATCACGAGCGGTGGTACCAATCCAAACAACGAAGAGAATCAGGGTCCCTATCCCATTGGTCTAGACGCCGACCCCGATCTCAGTCCCGATAACAAGAAAATTGTTTTTTCAAGATTGAAAACTGGCAAAGAAAATATTATTTTTGGTGTATATGAATTAATCGTTGTAGACGTTGACACAAAAGAGATCGAAATTCTTGATTCGCAGTACGCCAACATGGTCCCGCAGTGGAAGGATGGCGGCATTTTGATCAACAGGCAGGTTGGCGTAGGGGCTGATGAAAATCTCACGGGGATGGGAATAAGGCAAAGTTTGTATCTCTACAAGGATGGCGTTTTTACGGAGCTCGAAGAATATCCTTTCAACGTTTTCCCGCTGGGCGCTTATGGCGGATACTGGATAGCGTACGAGTAAGTGTAAATTGGTTCAATCTTTGGAGATTGAACCAATTTACCTAGGAGAAAAAGATGAAAAGAAAAATGCTAATCTGGCTCGTTTTCCTGATGGTGCTGGTCGGTTGTGATGCTAAAGTCTTCGTTCCGCCCACTCCCACGCCGCCGCCCGACAGAGAGAGCCTGATCCCCACCGATCAGGCAAAGATCACGCCAGAGACGGATGTTTATCCACTCGTATCAGAAACGGACGAGTATGAAAACCCTGTCCCGCTGCCCTACCCCGTCAACACAAGGGGAGCAGAAGATTCGGCTTATATGATGCCCGACGGCCAAACGCTCTACGTCTGGTTCACGCCCAGTCCGCAAATTCCAGTCGAGAAGCAGGTTATTGATGGTGTAACGGGAATCTACGTCTTCCACAAAACGCCCGATGGTTGGAGCGACGCCGAGCGCGTCATGCTTCAGGATCCCGGCAAACTCTCTCTCGACGGCTGCGGGTTTGTGCAGAACAACACCATCTGGTTCTGCGCCGCACGCGAAGGCTACACGGGCTTGCACTGGTTTACGGCAGAGTTCAAAGAGGGCGTCTGGCAAAACTGGCAACTGGCTGATTTTGAAGAAAGCTACGAAGTCGGCGAACTCCACATCACAGCCGATGGCTCGGAGCTGTATTTCCACTCATCCCGCGTCGGCGGGCAAGGTGGCTACGATATCTGGGTCTCCCAAAATCTCGATGGCGTCTGGCAGGAGCCGGTCAACATCGCCGCCGTCAACTCTCCCCAAACCGATGGCTGGCCCTACATCTCATCCGATGGCAGCGAACTCTGGATTACCCGTGGTAATGGCGCACCGGAACTATGGCGCTCCAAACGTGTCAATGGCGAGTGGACAGAACCGCAAAAGATGTTCTCGCACTTCTCAGGCGAAGCTTCGATGGATAACGAAGGGAATGTTTACTTTACCCACCATTTTTATAAAGACAACGTCATGCTCGAAGCTGATATTTATGTGGCGTATAGAAAATAAAGTCTCTGAACGGAGCGAAGCGTAGTCGAAGAGCGGCTCTAACCAGTAGCGCCGTCCTTCGACTACGTACTTTGCATTCGCAAAGCCCTCCGCTCAGAAACTCTTTTCCCAATTTATTTAAAAGGATTCTATGAAACGTCTCATCATCTTCATCATCTTTCTTGCCTTCATCGCTCTTGCCTGTGAAGACAGCGCCGAAGTCGCCCCTGGACCTACGCTTGCTCCCGCTAAAATAACGGATGCCCAACCCAAAGGCGACCGCATCCTCGCCATAGACGTGACCGATCCTGCGGATGGCGATTACGATGCGTCGATCACTACAGCCCTCGACGCAGGCGCGGAAGCCCTCAGTCTGAGCCTCTTCTGGGACGATCTTGAAACAGCCCCGGGAGAATATAACCCTAATCCAAATTGGCTGGCGATAGCCAACGCCTATTATCCAGCGCGCGGCATCGCAGTGGATTTAGTCATCAACCCCATCGATACCAACCAAAACCGCCTCCCCGACGACCTCCAAGATCACCCCCTCGATGACCCCGAAGTGATCGAGCGCTTCAACAACCTGCTAGATTATGTTTTCACCCAAATCCCCGATCTGGATATTGCCGCCTTCTCCATCGGCAACGAAATTGATGGCTACCTTGGCACAGATGCTAAAAAATGGAAAGAATACACGGCTTTTTACGCGGCAACGTCCGCCTATGCCCGCACCTTGCGCTCCGATCTGGTCATCGGCACCAAAGGCATGTTCGATGGGATAACAGGTGATAGCGCAGCCTACTTCCAGACAATCAACGAGTACAGCGACGCGATTTTCGTCACCTACTATCCGCTCAATAGCGATTTCACCGTCCGTGAGCCGAGCACTGTTCATGAAGATTTTGCCAAAGTCGTGGCTCTCTACCCAGATAAAGAGCTTTACTTCCTTGAGCTGGGGTATCCATCCAGTGAGAAATGTGACAGCTCTGAAGCAGAGCAGGCAGAATTTATCACTGAAACTTTTCGCGCATGGGATACACACGCCGAGCAGATCAAAGCTATCAACTTTGTCTGGTTGAATGAAATCCCGACATCTTCGGTGAGAGAGTTAGAGAATTATTATGGTTTTTCAAATAAAGGTTTTGCAGCCTATCTCGGTTCGCTTGGTTTCCTGAACGAAGATGGCAGCGAAAAGGCAGCGTTTGGACAATTGAGGGCTGAAGCCGAAGCACGCGGCTGGTAAAATCTGGCACTTCTAGTTATTTAGAGTTCAAAAGTCCGTGAGACTTTTGAACTCTCTTTGTTTATAATTCAGGAAACACTATCCAAACGGAGGAAAGAATGGCTCTTTTCGATCTAATTCTTGGTGCAGTACTTTTATTTTACGGGCGAAAAGTCTTTTGGCTCTTCGTGGGGGTTTTGGGCTTTCAAAGCGGATTGACTTTCTTTCAGGAAACGGTCGGGATCCAAGGGGAGATCGGGATGATCTTGGCAATCGCTGTCGGAGTTGTAGCAGGATTGCTCGCAATATTTCTCAAGCGGATCGCGATTGGGTTGGCAGGGCTTTTGGCAGGTGCATCACTCGCGTCGATTGTGGCAGCACAATTACCGTCTGACTTTTCGTGGGTCGTGATCCTGGTCGGGGCGATATTGGGTGTTGTCGTTTTGATGGCGCTTTTTGATTGGGCGCTCATTATCCTGTCTGCGCTGGTCGGCGCAGGGATGATTCTCGAAGCCTCAGCAAGCCCAGTGGCAAGTGCGACGCTGATCTTCATCCTGTTGGTAATTTTCGGGATCGGTGTCCAGGCAAAAATATTGCAAAAGGAGAGCTGAATCCCACCTTGTCTATCAATCTATATCTGGTATAATCTGCCCGCTATGACTGGTCCTTGACTGTGGTTTCGGCTATGGTCATGGAGACCTGCAAAAAATATGAAAGGAGCATACGTCATGTCTATTACTAAAGAGGCAAAAACCAAGGTCATCGAAGATTATCGTCGTGATGATAAAGACACCGGTTCACCCGAGGTTCAGGTTGCAGTTTTGACCAAACGCATCAACAACCTTACCGATCACTTGCGTGTCAACAAACACGATGAATCTTGTCGCCGTGGTTTGCTGAAATTGGTCGGTCGCCGTCGTCGTTTGCTGGCTTACTTGCGCCGCAAAGATTACGCTCGTTACTTGAGCCTGACTGAAGAATTGAAGCTTCGCCGCAAATAATTTGTTTGACCGGAGTAGATGGTCATTACGCCATCTACTCTTTTTTATCTAGGCAGTTCTCTATCTGCCACTATCGCTCCGCCGGTTAGGAATTGAAAGGTGCTGATAAACTGGATTGTCACCAGCTTTCAGTCCCTGACAGGCGGGAAATGGAGAATAAAAAATGAAAAAAGAAGTAAAACGCTACACCGCAGAGGTGGGCGGGAAATCTGTCGTATTTGAGACGGGTAAACTCGCTCATCAGGCTGGTGGCGCTGTCACCGTTCAGATTGACGACGCCATGGTCTTTTGTGCTGCAACCATGAGTTCTAAAGCACGCGAGGGTATTGATTTTCTGCCCTTGAGCGTCAACTATGAAGAACGCATGTATGCCGGTGGTCGCATCCCCGGTTCCTTCTTCCGTCGTGAGGGTCGCCCTCATAGCGAGGCAATCCTTACATCGCGTCTCACTGACCGCCCGCTGCGCCCGCTCTTCCCCAAGGGAATGCGCAACGATATTCAGGTATTGATCTATTCGATTTCTGCGGATGATAACCCCCTTGATATTTTGGCGATCAACTCGGCTTCTGCCGCTGTAGCCATTTCCAATATCCCCTGGGATGGACCGATCGGCGCAGTACGTATTGGACGCGTGAACGGCGAATTCGTTGTGAACCCGACTTATGCAGAGATGGAGCAATCGGACTTGGACCTGCGCTTGGCCGGTACCAAAGAAGCGATTCTCATGGTGGAATGTGGTGCAGACGAAGTCCCCGAAGATGTGATGGTCGAGGCCCTTGAACTGGGTCAGGCCTCCGTCAAATCTATCGCCGAAGCTATCGAAGCAATGGCAGCCGAAATTGGCAAAGCCAAAGATGAACCTGTTTTGGCACTCGACAACTCTGAACTCGAAAGCAAAGTTGCCGAATATATCACCGGCGACCTGAAAGAACTTGTCTCGCAACCGCTGACTAAAGATGAATTCTACAGCGGCATGGACGACCTGAAAGTCAAAACCGTCGAGGCTATGCTGGCTGAAGACGAAGAGTTATCGGAATCAGATATCAAGAAGGCGTTTAACGAGGCCGAAAAAGTCGTCGTTCGCGAACGTATCTTAAACGATGCCAAGCGTCCCGACGGACGTGGTCCGAAAGATGTCCGCCCGATCTGGTGCGAAGTGGATATGAGTCCCCGCGCACACGGTTCTGCTATCTTCACTCGTGGTGAAACGCAAGCGCTGACTATTGCCACACTCGGCACGCTGCGCGACGCACTCAATCTTGACAACCTTAGTCCTGAAAAAGAACGCCGCTATATGCACCATTACAACTTCCCGCCTTTCTGTACAGGTGAAGTGCGGATGCTGCGTGGCACATCTCGCCGCGAGGTTGGACACGGCGCACTTGCAGAACGTGCTCTTGAGCCTGTCATCCCAGCCAAGGAAGAATTCCCCTACTCAATCCGTCTCGTCTCCGAGATCATGGCATCGAATGGCTCATCTTCGATGGCATCCGTTTGTGGCTCAACCATGGCACTCATGGACACCGGTGTGCCGATTAAAGCGCCCGTTTCGGGCGTGGCGATGGGCTTGGTGAGCGATGGCGAAAATTACCAAATCCTGAGCGATATTCTCGGCACCGAGGATCACCTTGGTGATATGGACTTCAAAGTCACTGGCACCGAAAAGGGCATCACCGCCCTGCAGATGGACATCAAGATCAGCGGCTTGAGCGCTGACCTGATGAAAGAAGCTCTTGGGCAGGCTCGCGACGCTCGTATGCACATCATGGACGAAATGATGAAAGCCATCAGCGCACCCCGTCCTGAACTCAAGAACCACGTTCCGCGTGTGACCACCGTCCAGATCCCCGTCGACAAGATCGGCGCGATCATTGGCCCCGGTGGCAAAACCATCCGTGCCATTCAGGAAGAAACTGGTGCCCGTCTCGACATCGAAGAAGATGGCACTGTCTACATCGCTGCAGTGGATGGAGAAAGCGAAGCCGCAGCCCGTGCACGTGTTGAAGGACTGACCGAAAGCGCTGTTCCCGGACGTATCTACACCGGTCGCGTAGTTCGCGTGGTTGATTTTGGTGCATTTGTTGAGATCCTGCCCAATATGGACGGGCTGGTTCACATCTCACAACTGGATACTGTACGTATCAACAGCGTAGAAGATGTTGCCAACATCGGCGATGAGATTACTGTTATGGTTACCAATGTTGACCCAACCGGAAAGATCCGCCTCTCGCGCAAAGCTGTACTCGAAGGCTGGTCTCTCGAAGAAGCCATCGAAAACGATAATCCCCGTGGCGGGAAACGTGGTGGCGGTGATCGCAACCGCAACAACCGTGGTGGTCGTAACAACGACCGAAACCGTGGTGGAAACCGCAATAACCGACGCTAGAAAAAACCTTTAGCATCAAAGACGGCTCATACGAGCCGTCTTTTTTTATCCCTACAATCCCCTATCAAACAAAGACCAAGACCTTTCCAACCAGACCGATCTATAGATAATTACGCCATGCTTCAAAACCTACAAAACACAATTCAAAAATACCCCCGTCAATTCTGGGTACTCTTCGTCGGTGTCTTTATCGCGATGGCAGGCGGCACGATGATTTGGCCGCTCATGCTAGTCTACGTTAGCAAGCAAATGTCCATGCCGCTCGCACAGGGCGCGTCATTGATCACGATCAATGCCGTGGTCAGTGTCACCTTCACGTTTTTCGCTGGGCCGCTCACCGACAAACTCGGGCGCAAGTGGATTATGATCTTCGGGCTGATCATCAACGCCGTGGGCTACGTTTTACTCATTTGGGCTGACACTTACGCAACATTTGCCGCCATTATGGTGCTTACAGGTTTTTCCAATCCGCTCTTCCGCGTGGGTGCAGATGCCATGCTCACGGATATCATCCCTGAAGAAGATCGTATCAACGCCTTTGCCCTGACCCGTATGGCAAAGAATGTTGGTGTCTCGATGGGGCCCGCTATTGGCGGCATCCTGGCTGGCATCTCCTATAATATTTCTTTTATCGCGGCAGCCAGCGGTATGGTGATTTTCAGTTTGCTTCTCATCTTTTGGGCAAAAGAAACCCTCCCGACCAAAACAGACACCCAAATCATTTCATCTGAACCAAAGCGTGGCTATCTGGAGATGCTCAAAGACAAAGAGTTCATCACCATGATCTCGCTTTACTCTTTTGGCTGGATCATCGTCGCCATGATCTGGCTGTTGCTCCCCGTCTACGCAAATCAAGAATTCGGCATTCCTGAAAGTCAATATGGCCTTATCCCCACAGCCAATGGCCTCATGGTCATCTTCTTTCAGGTACTCGTCACCAATAAAACCAAACATTTTCGCCCACTCACAATGATCACCCTCGGCATGTTCCTCTACGCCCTCGGCACAGGCTCAGTCGCCTTTGCAACGGGATTCTGGGGATTCATGCTCAGCATCGTCATCGTCACTATCGGTGAGCTCATCATCGTCCCCACCTCGAGCGCCTATGTCGCTAATCGTGCCCATCCTGAAATGCGCGGACGATATATGGGCATCTACAATCTCGCCTGGAGTTTTGCGCGTGGCGTGGGACCTGTATTTGGGGGGTTTCTCAGTGACTCTTTTGGCCCCACATCTATTTGGCATGGCGGATTTGCAATCGGTGCGCTCTCATCTTTAGGCTTGCTACTGCTAACGTTGAGTACTCGACAAAAAGAAACGATTCCCGTATAAGTAAAAAGCGAAGACAATTACCTTCGCTTTTTTATTCCATACCCTTTACAAGTTTATCCAACTCATCGGCATTCAAAAATCCATCTGCCGCCGATATTCCCCCGATCTTGTATCCGGCAAATACTATCGCCTGCTGAATGGATAGATACGGATCTCTTGTCCACAAATAACTGTGCAGAAAAGACGAAAAGAGTGCGTCTCCTGCACCGATCGTATTCACTACTCGTCGCACCTGAACGGCAGGAAAACGCCCAATGAAATCATCCTTGCGAACTGCGAGCAATGCCCCTTCCGCGCCCAAACCGATCACAGCAATATCATTCTGATAAGTCTTCAAAAGCGCCTTCGCCCACTCTTCTGGCGACATGGGCAAATACTCGTCGCTCATAAAAAGAATATTCGCCGCAGCCATAAAATCGCGGTTGTAATCGTCGTGCAAATCACTGATCGTGTGTACATCAGTTGCAATGAGTTTCCCCGCATCACGGGCCACCTTCAACATCGGGCGAGAGAAATTGATATTGCACAACGCCAACAAGTCCGCTTGTTGCATCGCTTGTTCAAAACGCTCTGCTGGATAGATTTGCTCCTGGATATTCTTCAAATCGACATTGATTTGGCGGCGTCTATTTTCATCATAGATGATGACCGATTGCGGGGTCTCTTCAATTTGACTAATAATATTCGTATCAGAAATATCATCAGCTTTCAATACAGCACGCACCTGGCCAGCAGCCAGGCCTTTTCCGATCAAGGACAGAAAATCGACTTGATGTCCAAGTATGGTCAACGCTTTCGACAGGTTATATCCCACCCCAGAAACACTACTATGTACGCCATTGAATGGATAACGAACAGGTATGTATTTGATGGGAAATCCATCCGTTCGCAAGGTGGTTTCAATATAATTAATCCAGAGACAAGTATTCGCGACATATGTAGACCAAAACTACGGAAGTCTTAAAGACTTCCGTAGTTTTTTGTTTCTCATTTTTCCTGCGTTGGCAAATAAGGCATTTCAGGCGCATCTACGCCAAGAAATTTGCCTAAGGCCGCACGTGTGGCAATGCGATCATCCCAAGGATATTCAATATCCCCAAAGCACATGGATTGTTCATGTCCCTTCCCGCAGACGAGAACCATATCTTCGGGTTTGGCCAAGGTCAACGCAAAGTGGATGGCTTCGCCACGATCTTCAACGCGCCAAAAGGTCTCGTTTTCAATAGCACCTTTAAAGCGTGCGCCTTTGGCCATCTCCGCAAGAATATCTGTGAGTGATTCTGTGCGTGGGTCTTCGGCTGTCAGCACGGTCAAATCTGCGAGTTCGGCAGAGTATTCTGCCATCATACGTCGTTTCTCTCTGTCGCGCAAACCGGCCGAGCCAAAGACCGTGATCACGCGCCCATCAGTCATCTCACGCGCGGATTTGATAGCAGCCTTGAGCGCAAAAGGCGTATGCGCGAAGTCGACGATCACGCTGAACTCCTGCCCCATGTCAATGCGCTCCATGCGGCCGGGAATACCGTCGAGGGCAGCGATCCCGCGTGCGGCGACTTCAGGATCAATCCCCAAGCCATGTACCGCGGCAGAAAAGGCAGCAAGAATGTTTGAAACGTTATAGGCGCCGACTAAGTTTGTCTTTGTGGCTACACGCAGACTGTTTGTGACGATCTCGAACTCAATCCCGTTGGGTTGGTAACGGATATTCTCTGCTCGGGCATCGGCAGATTTGTCCACGCTGTAGCAAGCCTGAGGTCCAAGAACGATGCGGGAAAGATAGTCATAGGAGATGTCGTCCTTGTTCAGGATGGCCAGACGTGGGTTTCCCTGCACTTTTCCTGCTGTCCCCTCTAAACTCTCAAATAAACGTCCCTTGGCGGCTCTATAAGCTTCATAGGAGCCATGATAGTCAAGGTGCTCGTGGGTGATGTTAGTAACAATGCCGATATCGAACTCACAGGCATCCACACGATATTGTGCCCAGCCATGCGAAGTGGTTTCAAGAATGACGTGTGTTAGCCCGGCATCGACCATTTGGGCAAGGTAACGCTGAGTATCGAGGGCATCCGGTGTGGTGACGTGGAAACCCGTATCGAGTACCTGCTCACCGATTATGGCGTTGACCGTGGAGATCATGCCGACTTTTAATTTCGCTGCGCGCAATATTTCATAGAGAATATTGCTGGTGGTGGTCTTTCCGTCAGTGCCCGTGACGCCCAGCATGGTCAGCTTGCGGGCAGGATAGTCGTAATACGCTGCAGCCAGATAAGCCAGCGCCTGACGCGCATTTTCGACCTGAATATAAGGAACGGGCAGATCTGTGAGTGCTTGCTCCCCCACAACCGCGACAGCACCCTGCTCAATGGCATTGGGGATATATCTGTGACCGTCGAAATATTCGCCCGCCAGCGCGACGAAAAGATTACCAGATTCAACTTTACGAGAATCCGACGTGATCGCGCGAATATCGAGATCAACGAGCTTGCCTGAAAGAAATTTCAGCGGAAATTCTGAAAATAAGTTATTGAGACTTTTCATGCTGTAATGATAACAAAAAAGGGTTTTGATGTTGAGCATCAAAACCCTTTTAGCTTCTAAAAAAGAAGTTTAGCGCATGTTCTGGCGCAAACCTTCGAGCTTGCCAGCAACAGAGCCATCAACGACTTTGTCTCCAACTTTGATAACCAAACCACCGAGGATGGCGGGGTCAACGCGGAAGGTTACAGCCTGTGCACCGGCTTTGGCAAGAACGTCTTTCTTGACGGTATCCTGCTCTGCATCGGTGAGAGGTAGCGCACTGGTAACTTCAGCGGCATCGCCTTTAAAATCAGCGCTTTCGAGAACGGCAACTTTACCGCCCTTGACACCAGCGAAGAAATCGCTAAGAAGAGCGTGCTGACGTTTTTCGTCGAGGGCTTCGCCAACCAGTTTCTGCGCACCGGCAATAGCCAGAGCAGCTACCTGACCACGAAGGTCGCCAAGGATCTGGTTACGTTCAGCTTCAACATCGGCAAGGGCCTTGTCTTTGGCTTCGGCAGCTTTGGCAGTAGCAGCAGCTTCCACATCTTTAGCGGCAGACTGAGCACGCTCAGTAGCTTCGCTGACGATCTTGCTGGCTTCAGCCTGGGCTTCAGCTTTGATCTTGGCGGCTTCTTCTTCGGCATTTGCACGAGCTTCAGCAGCTACACGGGCGTCTTCCATACCCTGAGCGATGGTCTCGCGGCGTTTGTCGAGCATGGTTACAACGGGTCCGTAAACCCATTTTTTCAGCACGACGAAAATAATCAGGAAGTTGAAAATCTGGACAAAAAGATAACCCAGATTCAGACCTAATGCATCCATTTATATCTCCTCTATCTAAATTCTAGAAAACGAAGAGAATAAGGAGAGCAACAACGAGACAGTAAATAGCGACCGCTTCGGCGAACGCAATGCCGAGAATCATGTTTGTCTGGATATTGCCTGCGGCATCCGGGTTACGACCCATTGCCTGTACAGCACCGCTGGTTACGATACCGATACCAGCACCTGCGCCAACAGCACCAATCATAGCCAAGCCAGCGCCGATCAATTTACCAAGCATGGTTGCAGCTTCTAATTCCATTTTGAAAATACCTCCGTATCAGATTTTTCGGGCGGGAGAACCGCCACTTCATTGGTTTTACCCGGGCGTGTATTTCTGTTTTTTTGCCCGAAATTTACAGTTTAGTGATGACCCTGTGTGGCTTGCGCCATAAAGGTCATGGTCAGGAGACCAAAAACGACAGCCTGGATCAAGCCGAC
>CAZASG010000030.1:0-27797 GCA_964487745.1 uncultured Anaerolineaceae bacterium
CGAACTCACAGGCATCCACACGATATTGTGCCCAGCCATGCGAAGTGGTTTCAAGCCGACAAAGAACTCGAGCATGAGGAACATAGACTGTGCGAAGATCGGTACCAGCGAGCCGATAACGAAAAGAAGCACCGAACCGGCGAAGATGTTACCGAAAAGACGGAATGCAAACGAAAGGATTTTCGAGAATTCCGAGATCAATTCAAGAATACCAACACCGAAATCGATCACACCGAGCATAGGCTTGGTAAACATCGTATCGGTAAACCAGAACTTCTTGAAGTAGGCAGCGCCCTGTGATTTGATACCGATCACCTGCACCATCACAACGGCGATCAGCGCCAAAGCAAGGGTGAAATTCAAGTCGGTGGAAGTCACGCGAACGAAGGGGATCAGACCATAGCCATGACCATCGTGAGCTTCTTCAGCCGTCAGTGTCGGCATACCGCCCAGCCATTCAACAGGTTCAATAACTTGACCGTGTCCGTTATGAACTTCGTGGATCCAGCCAATGCTATCGACACCAGGGATCAACTCTGTCCAGTTGATGACCAGAACCAGCAAAGTGATGGTCGCAAACCACGGAAAAATGTAACGAGTCCATTTTCCAGCAGTGCCTTCGGTCAGATTGTAAAGCACTTCAAGGAAGGCTTCGACTGCACCGGAGAAACCTTTAGGGATCAACGATTCCCCACCTTTGGTTGCTCGATAAAAGCTAAAGCCAATCCAGAGCAAAATAATATCAGCGATCAAAACCGCTACGATCGTGTTCGTGAGATAAAAATCACCGATCACGGGCAGATGAAAAAGCGGATGATGGCTGACATTTTCTGCAGGCAATTGGACATGGGGACGGACAGGTGCATAAAAACTCGCTGCAACGCCGCTACCGATCATAAAGAGCAGTACCAGCCAGCGGTTCTTACCCCAGCGCCATCCCTTCTTTTCAGGAGTTTTTTCCACTATTTTGTTCCTCCTCAGGGTTTTCTTGTTTCTCTACAGGCTTAATTCGACTCGTTGCCGAGCGAACAACCCGAAACATTAAAAATACGGTTACAGGCACACTCGCAACCAATAAGATAATGGTGAATAATGGCTTACTATCCATCTGCCCGTCGATCCAAAGACCGGCAAAAAGGGCAACAAAAATGATGACAAGTGTCAACAAACCAACCTGACCAGCGATGCTGGCCAGGGTAAGATTGTAAGCATATTGCAGGTTGTTTTTGCCCTGCTTTTCGGATTCACTCATGGTTGCGGATTATATCACAAGGAAATTAATGGGTCAATTAATTAGTAGGAAGGAAATGCCATTTTCACATCTGAATTTAGGCTTGCTACCACTATAAATAACATCTGCCCAAAAAGGTGACTTCCGAAGTTTTTGAGAACTTCGGAAGTCTTTTTTTATCGTTAGAATAACCCTTGCGCAGCTGCACTGGCAGCATTAAACCAGGGACCAAAGATAACACCGATCAGCAGGATGCCTGCCGAAAGAACTGTCAGCGCAATGGCATAAGGGCGTGTCAACGGGATGGGATGTGCTTCTTCGTTCTCACCTTCCATGCGGTGGAGATAGACCACTTTGAGAACGGTCAGATAGTAGTACACACCTACAATGGAGTTGAGTACACCAACCACCGCCAACCAGATCATCTTGGCTTCAACGGCGGCTGCAAAAACGAAGACTTTTGCCACAAAACCACCAAAGGGTGGCATCCCCGTCAATGACAGGAAAGCGACCAACATGGCGAGGGCAAGCCCCGGGTTGCGGCGACTCATGCCTGCATAAGACGTGATCTCATCCGAGCCAGCGACGCGGCTGAAAGCGGCGATGATGCCGAAGGCCGCGAGATTTGTCAGCACATAGGCAATAAGGTAGAAAGTCACACTGCCCACACCTAACTCAGAGAGAGATACCGCACCAACAAGGGCGTATCCGGCATGAGCGATGGATGAATAAGCCAGCATACGTTTAATATTGGTCTGGCGCAGGGCAACGACATTACCAATGGTCATCGTCAGTGTAGCCAAGATTGCGAGAACCAGCGTCCACATTTCGGCGTATTGTCCAGTCGGGAATAAGCCAATGAAGAGACGCATGATAACGGCGAAGCCAGCAGCTTTGGATGCGGTCGAAAGGAAACCCGCCACAGGAGTAGGCGCACCTTCGTAGACATCCGGCGCCCAGAAATGGAAGGGAGCCAGAGAAATTTTAAAACCGACCCCAACAGCCATGAGTAAGATCACGCCAACGGCAATGGGCATGGAGAAACCCGTGATCGCCTCGAGAGCAGTAGAGCCAGAAAAGCCGAAGATCAGGCTGAAACCATAAAGCATGACGGTGGATGCCATCGCACCAAAGAGCAGGTATTTGAGACCTGCTTCGGTAGACTTCTCATCGTCGCGCATGAAACCAGCCAGAATATACATCGGGATGGAGGTGGTCTCGACAGCAAGATAAAGCATGATCAGATCAGCAGAGGTTGCCATCAAGTTCATACCAATAGTGGCGATCAGCATGAGGATATAAGATTCGCCGCGCTGGCCGAGTTTCTCTGAGTCCATCATGAAGAGGGCAGTCAGCATCGCACCGAAGATGAAGAGCATCTTGAAGATAAAGCCCAAAGCATCGTAGCGGAGCATCCCTCCAAAGACAGTGGATGCTTCGGCGGGTTTACCGACAAAGGCACTCACGACAAGGATGAGAAGAAGTCCACCCGCAGTGAGCCAGCCCAAATTACGCCCGTCTTCGCCCTTCCAAATGAGTTCAAAGATAACGACCAGGAGGGCAAGGGTCAGGAGAAGAATTTCCGGCAGAATTGCCATCATCATAGATGAGGTAAATGTACTCATTTAATCACCTCCGGCAAGAGTGCCATTACATGCTTTACGCCAGTTTGTACCATCGGTACCATGGTGGCGGGGAACATACCCAAGCCGATCATCAGGGCGCTGAGCAATGTGAGAGCTAATTTATCCATGAAGGAGACAGGGGAAATATGCCCTTCGAACTCTTTGGGCATCTCACCGAAGAAGGTCCGGCGAATTGCCAGCATGATGTAGGCTGCAGTGATAACGATAGAGATGACCGCTAAAATGGCAACCCAGGGAACATATTCCCAAACACCCATGAAGATGGGGAATTCGGCTACGAAGCCAGAGAAACCGGGCATACCCATGGAAACCAAACCACCAATAATAAAGGTAATACCGACATACGGAAGGGGTTTGATCATGCCACCGAGTTCGGGGATCTGGCGGGTATGGGCACGGTCGTATACCATACCTGTGGCAGCAAAGAAGAGAGCAGTCATTGCACCATGTGAGAACATCTGGACGCCTGCGCCGGTCATACCGTTTTCAGTCAGGGTAGCGAAGCCGAGAACGACCAGGCCCATGTGGGAAACGGAAGAGAAACCGATCATATATTTCAGGTCGGTTTGGGTCATGGCGATGAACGCGCCATAGACTACGTTGACCGTTGCCAAACCAAAGATGAGCGGACGCCAGAAAACTGCGCCTTCGGGAAGGAGCATGATACCAACGCGGAGAGCAGCGAAAGCACCGAGCTTCATCAACACGCCTGCGTGGAACATTGAAACGGCAGTGGGTGCAGCTACGTGACCATCCGGTGACCAGTTGTGGAAGGGGAAGATACCACCCAGAACGGCGAAGCCGAGAAAGACCGGCAGGAACCAGATCTTCTGGAATTCAGCAGAGAAGTTAGCCGTTTCGAGCATGAGCATATTGAAAGTACCCATACCGCTGGTGAAGTACATCGCCAGCGCACCAACAAGGGCGACGACCGAGCCGATGAAGAGATAAAGGGTCAGCTTCATGGCAGCATATTCGCGGGTCTTGACCCAGCCCCAAATGGCGATGAGCAAGTACATCGGGAATACGGCGATCTCGTAGAAGAAGAAGAGCATGAAGAGATCGAGGGCGACAAAGACACCGAAAACACCGCTCGCCAGAATAAAAAGGAAAGCGAAGAATTCACGGGGACGGTCGTCGATACCCCAGGAAATGATCACACCAGTGAACATGACCACACCGGTCAGGAGAACAAGGGGTGTGCTGATACCGTCCACACCGAGATGCAGGCTGATGCCAAATTGCGGCAACCAAGCATATTTCTCGATGAATTGATAACCAGCTGCAGCCTGATCGTAGCTCAGGTAAACCCACAATGAAAGTATGAGGGCAAAAGCTGCTGAGACCAGCGCTGTCACACGGATCTCCGTCTTGCGGTCAGCGGGCATCATCAACAGGATGAGTGCAGCCACAAGCGGGGTGAAGATAATTACACTAAGAATTGGAAATGCCATATTTCACCTCTTTAGAAGAGCGCCGTTACAGCGTTATTGATGACTCCCAGGAGCCATGCAGGGGCGATACCCAGCGAGAGCATCAGAGCCATCAGCGGAACCATAACAACGATTTCACGGGTGTTGATCTCGGTCAGTTTATGCTCACCATGTGCCCATTCTTCGTTCATTGGGCCGTGGAGGACATTCTTGATCCCTTTGAGGATATAAGCGCCGGTGAAGAGGAGGCCGATCATACCGGCCGCTGTGAAGCCAGCCAGTTCGCCCCAGGCACCCCGCACAACGAGGAACTCAGAGACAAAGCCATTCAAACCGGGCAAACCGAGAGAGGCCATGCTGGTGAAGATCAAGATACCGCCATAGATCGGGACAAGCGGGAAGAGCCCGCCAAAGCGACGCAGGTCACGCGTATGCGTACGTTCGTAGATCACGCCGACGAGGAAGAACATCCCCGCTGCGGAGAGACCGTGATTGAACATCTGCAAGACCGCCCCATTCATGGCGATGTGTGCATTGGCGGTGCCATAAGCTTTTGCCGCCGCAGCGATCCCCAGCAACACGAAGCCCATGTGGTTGACAGATGAATATGCAACCAAACGCTTGAAATCGTATTGACCATAAGCGCCAAAAGCGCCAAAGACAATAGCCATCACCGCAAGAAATGCCAGCCAACCTGCAAAATGCTCAGACTGACCAGGATAGAGCGGAAGCACCAGGCGGATGAAGCCGTAAGCACCCAATTTCAGCAGTACACCAGCCAGGATCATCGAGCCAGCAGTCGGCGCTTCGGTGTGAGCATCGGGCAACCAGGTGTGGAAGGGCCAAACCGGGACTTTGATCGCGAATGCCACGACAAAGGCCCAGAAGGTGACCGTTTTAACGGTAGCAACTTCCATGCCCATGATCGTGCCTTCGAGTGCTGTCCACCCTTTTACAATCTCCGTCAACTCGTAAGTTCCAAAGAGAACACCCAGCAACTGGATCGCAAGCAGCAGACCTAAAGAACCACCGACAGTGTAGATCATGAACTTGAGCGAAGCGTAATCGCGGTTTTTGGAACCCCATTGGTTGATGAGAAAATACATCGGGACCAGACCAATCTCCCAGAAAACGAAGAAGATCAGCAAGTCGAGAGACATGAAGACGCCCAGCATCCCCATCTCAAGAAAGAGGAAAAGCATCATATAAGCTTTAACTTTATCCTTGATGCTGAAAGAAGCCAAAATCGCCAGCGGGGTCAGCAGGGTGGTGAGCAAAACCATGCTCAGTGAAATGCCGTCAACGCCGAGGTGGAAATTGGAGTTGATGGCAGCGTACCAGACATAACTCTCTTCAAACTGGAAGGTAGCAGCCGCGGTCTTATCGAAATTCGACCAAAGGATCAGGGTCAAGACAAAGGGAACAAGGCTGGAGATCAACGCCGTCCAGCGGATGAGCTTGACTTCGTCCTTGGGCAGGAAGAGGATCAAGATCGCCGCAAAAACGGGGAAGAAGAGAATTATGCTCAGTAAGTGACTATAAAGAAAATCCATTATTCACTCCTGTCGCCTACGCCAGCACCAGATAGTACAGCGCAATGAAGATGATGAACAAAACGCCCAGTGCGGAGATCATATATTGCTGAATACGACCTGTCTGCACCTTGCGCAGTTTTTTACCAAACCACTGGACAGCATCAGCAGAGCCATCACCAATAAAGCGATTGACAACAGGTGTATCGAACTTGTCACGCAATGTCTGGCCAATGGTGTAGGAAACTTTGCCAAAGCCATGCAGGATACCGTCAATAACGCCCTGATCCATCTTGTTGGTGAAGACATCAGAGATCCAGATAACGGGTTTGACGAAAAGGAAATCGTAAGCTTCATCGAAATAGTATTTATTCTCAATGAAGTGATAAACGGGTCCTAAAATCTTGCGCATCGGATCGACTGCGTCCGCGGATTTGAAGTTGCGATATGTCAACCAGCCGATGCCCAGCCCACCGAGTGCCACCGCTAACGAAGTCAGGAGGGGAACCCAACTGAACTCAGGCGCTGCCGGAGCATGTGGCAGGGTATGACCAACAAAATCATGGAACCAGTTGGGCAACAAACCGCCGATAACGGGGAAGTGTTCGGGGATACCGACCCAGCCGTAACCAACTGCGAAGATGGAGAGAACAACCAGCGGAGTGGTCATCGTCCACGGAGTCTCATGAGCATGTTCCGCTTCAGGAGTGCGGGCTTCGCCGAGGAAGGTCATCGTGATCTGACGCATGGTGTAGAAAGCGGTCAGGAAGGCAGCAATCGCAAGAGTAATGAATACAGCCATATGTCCATGCGCAAAGGCATCGGCAAAGATCTCATCCTTTGACCAGAAGCCAGCTGTCACTAGCGGGAAACCGGAGAGCGCGAAACCACCGATCAGGAAAGTCCAGAAGGTGATGGGCATCTTCTTGCGAAGACCGCCCATATTGCGCATGTCCTGCGGGTCAAGATGATGGTTGCCCGTGTGCAAAACACCGTGTTCCATACCGTGAATAACCGAACCGGAACCAAGGAAGAGTAGCGCTTTGAAGAAAGCATGGGTAATCAGGTGGAAAGCAGCTGCAACATAAGCACCAATGCCGATCGCAGCCATCATGAAGCCAAGCTGTGAAATGGTCGAATAAGCCAGAACACCTTTGACATCGTTCTGTGCGATCGCGATGGTTGCAGAGAAAAGAGCCGTGAATGCACCGATGAAGGCGATCACGCTCATGGCGGGGGTAAGCGAATGATGATCCCAACCTGCAGAGAAAAGCGGGAAGATTCGAATGACCATATAAACACCAGCCGAAACCATCGTCGCAGCATGGATCATCGCCGAAACAGGGGTGGGACCTTCCATTGCGTCGGGCAGCCAAACGTGCAGCGGCCACTGCGCGGATTTACCAACCGCACCAATGAAGAGCAGTAAACCAATTGCACCCGCGGCAGAAAGACCCCAGAAAGCAGGGGTTGCCGTCAAAGCGTGCAAAACTTCTTCAGAAAAAATGACTTCGTAGGAGAGAGATCCGGTAGCAGTGTATAGAAAAGCCAGGCCCAAAAGCATGAAAACATCACCTATGCGGGTGGTCATAAATGCTTTGATACCGGCGTTGCGAGCGGATTCTTTCTGGAACCAAAAACCGATCAAGAGATAAGAGCACAAGCCCATGATCTCCCAGCCGACGAAGAGGGTCAGCAGGTTATCAGAGATAACGAGGGTGTACATCCCGGCAGCGAAGAGACCGATAAAAGCGAAGAAACGCGCATACATCGGCTCAACGGAGGGAACAACATGCTTGTGCCCATCTTCTTCAACGGTCGCTCCATGCGGGGGGAAACCCTTCTTGTCATGATCACCTTTGGGCTGACCAAAATTGTGATAGCCAACCGAGTAAAGGAAGATCATAAAAATGGTGATACCCACAAAGAAGAGTACAGCCGAGGAGAGCGGGTCAATACGAATGCCAATCTTGAGCCATTCTTCGCCGAGAGGAAGCCACTTGATCGAATCAACAAAAGGGTGTTCGCCGAAGTGGTCCACGCCCAAAGAGCGGAAGAAGACGACCATTGCACCCGCCCAAGAGAGGGCGGCTGCGCCAACGCCAATGATATGGCTCAGTTTATTGCTCTTATTCGTAAAGAGTACGATCAAAGCAAAAGCCAACAAGGGCGGGAGAGGCAGTAGCCAAATAATCTGTTCAGTTGCCATATTTTTCTCCTACCACTTCATCATGTCAAGGTCATCAGCTACAACGGTCTTGCGGTTGCGATAGATCGAAATGACCAACGCCAAACCAACCGCCACTTCCGCAGCTGCGACAGCAAATACGATGATTGCAAAAACTTGACCGGTCACTTTTTCAGGCTGCAAATAACGCCAGAAAGTCACCAGATTAATATTGACAGCGTTCAGCATCAACTCCACACCGAGCAAAATGGCAACCGCATTCTTGCGCGCCAAAACGCCGAAGAGACCGATGCTAAAAAGACCTGCCGCCAGAACCAAATACCATGAAATAGGAACTATATTCATTTTTTCTACCTCCTATTTATTGGTCGCTGCAACATAAACTGCGCCGATCAGCGCAGCCAGCAACAGCACAGATGCTACTTCAAAGGGAAGCAGATAAGCGTTCGGGGAAACCAAAGCCTCACCCAACTGCCCGACAGTATCCATCCCGGATGCAAGAGCCGGGGCGCCCTCTTGAGAGAAACCTGCCCACTGCGAAAGAAGCAGATAGAGCCCCCCGAAGCTAAGCACCGAGAAAAGCGCCGCCCAAGACCAATTCTTGTTCAAGGGCTTTGGTGCATCACGCAGGTCCTTACGTGTGAGCATGACCGCAAAAATGAAAAGGATCGCGATCGCACCAACGTAAACCACGATCTGCACCATTGCAATAAAGCCAGCATTCAGTAGGGCATAGAGTGCCGCAACCCCAAAAAGGGTGGCGATCAACCAAAAGGCTGCGTGGATCATTTTCTTCGTGGTCACAACCATGAAGGCAGAACCCAGTGTCGCAGCAGCAAAGATCAGAAATAAAATTTTCATTTTTCTCCTCCGCCTAGTGTTGCGCCGCCGGGGCAGCAGATTTGGTTGATTCTTCCTGGGCCCGTGTCTTGCGTGCGTGGGCTTTCAGGTACTCGATCGTCAACCAGATCAAAACGAGATTGGAAATGAACAAACCGGGAACCAGCCAGGTGCTATCCATCAGCAGGCGACCGACCAACGCCGTCACCATCAGAAGGATGAAAGCCAGCGGGGTCAGGAACTTCCAATTGAAAGCCAACATATGGTCAACACGTACACGCGGAACGGTGTATTTGACCCACATAATGACCCAATAGAAGAAGAGCGCTTTTGTCAGGAAGATCAGCGCGCCCACGATCGGGCCCAAATTCTCAAGCCCAAAGAAGCGATGACCACCAAAGAAAAGCAAGGCAATGAAGCCACCGAAGGTGAAAGAATGGAGCAATTCACCTGCGTAGAAGAGACCAAATTTCATACCAGTATATTCAGTGTGGAAACCTGCCACGATCTCTGATTCAGCTTCGTTCAAATCGAAAGGCGAACGTCCCAACTCGGCAATCGCAGAGATCAGGAAGATCAAAACCGCCAAGGGAGACATCCAAAAGAAAGCTGCGCTTTCCTGTGCTTCGACAATGCCGATCGTCCCCATCGTCCCGGCAAGAACGGTCACCACCAAAATGGCAGCCACCATCGGAATCTCGTAGGAAACCATCTGCGCGACAGTACGGAAAGCGCCCATCAGCGCATACTTGTTGTTCGAAGCCCAGCCAGCCATGATCACGGAGAGGGTTCCGATTGAGCCGGCAGCCACGAGATAAAGCATCCCGACGTTCAGATCCACGCCGAACATGTTCGGTGCAAAGGGCAAGATTGCCCAAAGCAAAAGCACGGACATCATCGAGAAGATCGGCGCCAGATTGAAAAGGATCACATCTGCACCGACGGGGGTAATATCTTCCTTGATCAGCAATTTGACAATATCGGCAAAAGGCTGGAAGATACCAAAAGGACCAATACGGTTCGGCCCTAAACGATCCTGAAAACGGGCCACCACTTTGCGCTCAACCCATACGAGGAAAATATCTAAAACCATCGCAAAGGTCACAAGCAGCAAAATGCCGATCAACCAAATCAGAACCGTTGCCAAACCCTCGGCCATCCCCCATCCCTGGAAGACGCCCAGAAGCCAGGCAAACAAAAAGTTGATTGGATCATTCCAAAATGTCATGGATTACTCCTTACACACAAAAAAAGCTGAGAGGATAGATTCGTCCTGTCAGCCTTATAAATTGTTTCGTAGATTTTACATCCACTCCAACATCCCTTTTTTCCAGGCATAGACCAGCCCGGCAAGCAGGATGATGATAAAAATAATCCCTTCAAATACAGCAAAAAGTGGCAGTTTATTTAGTGATACCGCCCATGGGAAAAGGAAAACAGTCTCTACATCAAAGATCAAAAAGACCAACCCAAAGATATAGTACTGTGCTTTGAATTGAACCCAGCTATCGCCAACGGTTTCAATCCCGCACTCATAGGTGCTTTGTTTAATGGCGTTCGGCTTGCGCGGCGCCAAAAAGCGCGCAATAAGCAGCGCCGCAACGGGGATGAACATCCCAACCAAAACAAATAAACCAACGTAAATCCACGGACTTTCCATAAGCGCTCCAAGTCTAAAAGTTTATTACGCTAATATAGCGGGAAAATTCTACCATAGGGCTCTGATTAACCCTACTAACCCACGTCTACGATTGACGTGATGTTTGTCATAAAAATCTGATTGTTAAGATGAATAGTGAAAAAGGGCACATTTCCCTTCTCAAAAAACCCCAAAACTCATGAAAAGTTGCCTAAAATGAGAAAAGTCGAAACGCTCCTGCCCTTGCTTTGCTACCATTAAACGAAAAGCACAACGCCCTTCAGCGTTGCGCTCAAAAAGATCAAATCTTCTTTAGTCTTCTCCAAATCCACTTAACCACTTCTTCGATGAAAGGCATTCCCAAGACCCCACTAATAAAGGAACCGATCGCCCCCACCCAGCGCGCCGGGGTAGCCTTCATGCCCAAAAAGGAGACCGCATTGATCTCGATCAATTGCGCCGAGAGAGTGCGCGTCATCTCTGTGCCACCATCATTGGGAATAAAGCGCAAATAAAGCCAAACTGTGCCACGATACGCGCCTGTATCATCCGGGCGAACACTCCAGTAAAAGGTGACCGATTCGCCGGGCAAAAGCGGTTCACTGATCATTTCGGCAGGCAAGACCTCTACACCCGCCATATCCAAACGGGATTCGGCGATGACTTTATGTGTATCATAAAGACTAGGAATTTCAACCACTTCCCCTGTGACCGTATTTCCTTCAATCTCAGCGGTTGGGACGATATTGCCCATATCGTCCACTTCCAGCGTCAGGCGGACGATGTCTGAGTCGCCAGCGCGGATCTTTGGTGGAAATTCGAGTGTTAGACGACGTTGCTCCGGGATGCTCGGGAGCATCGTTGGTACCTCAATATCGGGCACCATGGTCGCTGCCTGGGTTGGAACGGGCACGCTCAAAGTCGCGGTCGACGCGGGAGCCGCTGTTGGCTCTCCACCAGAGGGCTCTTCTGAAGGTTCTTCAGCTGCAGGCTCTTCCATAGGCGGGGCCCCAGCTGCACCACAGGATTGTAACAAAAGAAATGATCCTAAAAACAAGAGAAAGATCAGTAAGTAGCGCTTTTTCTGCATCATCTTACACCACCCAATAGTAGATGAGAGCGCCGGGCGTAGGTAATTGCAGATCGGCAGGCGGAATCGGCAGCACGCGACTCTCAGTGAGCGTAGGTAGTGATGCCCAAATAAGTAAACTCAGCGAAAGAAGCAAAAGCAAAAGAACAAGAGCGAGACGCAGTTTTTTGAACATGGTTTCATTATACAAGATTTTTTATGTTAGACTATATGCACGCGTAAAAATTTCATACATACCAAAGGGGCACACCCAGTCGTCGAGGTACAAAGCTTCAGGCTTTCTTCCTTGGCGATTTTTCGATTTAGGGGCTGCACAAGATAATAAAAAGGAGAATATATGCCCGATTATCTACCTGAACCTTTCCGCATGAAAATGGTTGAACCTATTCGTCTGATCGACCGCGAAGCCCGAGAAAACGCGCTTAAAGAAGCCGGTTACAATGTCTTTGCTCTCAAGGCAGAAGATGTATTTATCGACATGTTGACCGACTCAGGGACAGGTGCGATGAGCCAGTTCCAGTGGGCAGCGATGATGATGGGCGATGAGAGCTACGCGGGTGCACGCTCGTACTTTCGGCTTGCTGAGGCGGTAAAAGAGATCTTCGGCTTTGAATATTGGATGCCCACTCACCAGGGGCGCGCTGCCGAAGGAATTCTGAGCGAGCTTTTGGTCAAGCCCGGGCAATATATTCCCAACAATATGCATTTTGACACCACTGATGGCAATATCCGCTCACGTGGTGGACGCCCAACCAACCTGGTGATCGACGAAGCATATGATCCGGCCAATCCGCACCCCTTTAAGGGGAATATGGATATCCAAAAGCTGATCACCTTCATTCAGGAAGTGGGCGTCGAGAACATTCCCTTCGGCATGATGACAGTCACAAATAACGCAGGCGGTGGGCAGCCTGTTTCGATGGAAAATATGCACGAAGTGGCGGAGGTTTATAAGACTTACGAAATCCCCTTCTTCATTGATGCCGCCCGCTATGCGGAAAATGCCTATTTCGTCAAACTACGTGAGCCAGGCTACGCAGAGAAATCCACGCTGGAGATCACCAAAGAGCTCTTCGCACTGGCCGACGGGATGACCATGTCTGCCAAAAAGGATGCCATCGTCAATATCGGCGGCTTACTCTGCATGAACGACGAAGCCCTTTTTACCCACGCCCGTAATGAGCTTATCATGCGCGAAGGCTTTCCAACCTATGGTGGTTTGGCAGGACGCGATCTCGATGCAATAGCCGTTGGTTTATATGAAGGTCTGGACGAAGAATATCTCAAATACAGACTCGGGCAAACCGCTTATCTGACCGAAAAATTGGCTGAAGCAGGCGTTCCCGTTATGCAGCCGGCAGGTGGACATGCTGTCTATCTTGATGCGGGCAAGATCCTGCCCCATCTCTCACACGAAGAATTACCCGACCAAGCCCTGGCAGTCGAGCTTTATCGTGAAGGCGGCATTCGTGGCGTGGAGCTTGGCTCGGTCATGTTCTCCTATGAAGACCCTGACAGCGGAGAGATGGTCTATCCCGATCTGGAACTAGTGCGTCTGGCAATTCCACGCCGCACCTATACCCAAAGCCATCTCGACTATATCGTCAAAACCTTGAGCAAGATCATGGTACATGCCAATGATATCAGCGGTTATCGCTTCACTTACGCCCCACAATTCCTGAAGCATTTCACAGCACAGTTTGAGCCTCTGTAAATCTCTACTCACAGACTTCGGAACTTTTAAAAAGTTCCGAAGTCTTTTTGATCAAAAAAGCCTCTTATCTAAATAAGAGGCTTTGAATTACAGTGTAACTTTCAATTTATTACTGCGGTTCGTTGTCCAAAAAACTCTTCAGACGCTGCATAAAGTTTTCAGGGTCATCCAACATAATAAAATGCCCTGCTTCACGAAAACGCTCAACACGAGTAGAGGGGATGCCCTCCAGCATCGGCTCCCATTGCTGCGGGTGGACGATATTATCCAGGTCGCCATACATGCCCATCGAGGGGATTTGGATCTCATCCAACATGGGGCGCAAATCCGTTCGACGCAAGGAAGCAATACTAAGCAGGAATGATTCGAGCGTCGTTCGGCTCAAGTCGTCGTCCATCATCTGCGGAAAACGCGGGTCGTGGCTGATAAAAGGCGAAGCGACGCGCATCCCCAAACGGAACGCCCACATCGCGTTGAAGAGCATGAATGCTATTCCACGATAACCAGCCAATTTCAGGGGCCAAGCCAAAGATGAACCCACGATCGGAGAGCCGATCACAACAACTTTGCTGACACGTTCGGGGTATTGCAAAGCAACCGAAAGGCTGACTGTACCTCCCATACTGTGCCCAACCAGGGGCGCTTCAACGATCCCCAAATGTTCCATAAATTGATCGACTAAGCTGACAAAATCCTGAACTGCATAAGTTTCACGTTTCTTGCCTGATTCCCCAAAACCCCAAAAATCTAATGCATAAGTGCGATAATAACGCCCCAAATATGCCATGGTTTCTTGCCATAGCCCCCACGAACCCAGCCACCCATGTAAAAGAATTACTGGACGACCGCGTCCATAAACTTCATAATGAACTATTCCCTGATCCGTTGTAATTGAAGACACGGCAAATCCGTTATTTGGAAGGCTTAGCCTCCCGATTCCATTTCAGCTAAAATACTGTAGAGTAGCTCCAGAAGAACCGATTTAACAGACTTTAGGTCGGTAGCAACGCAAGGTAATAATTTAACTTTGGGGTCCAAACGAAGCGCATTTCGCATATCTTCGATTTCCCACGAATCTTCCAAGTCCTGCTTATTCGCAGCAACCACGTAGGGAGTCGGTGCGTAGGCACGGAAAGTTTGCAAAATGCTACGGGCTTCACGGAAGGTCTCAGGGCGCGAGCTATCGATCATAACAATAAATCCCAACATGCCTTCAGACAAGATCTCCCACATAAAATCGAAGCGCTTCTGCCCCGGGGTCCCAAAGAGATAAAGGACAAGGTCTTCATCTACAGTGATGCGCCCAAAATCCATCGCAACTGTGGTTGCATCTTTGACCTCTTTTTCCCCTGCCCCTGAGATCTTGCGTTCTGTGGCAACAACATCAATTTCACTAACAGAACCAATAAATTCCGTTTTCCCGGAACTAAAGGGACCTGTAACCACCATTTTGACCGTTTGCATAAGCACTATCCTCGATGAATAAAATAACTAAATATTACTGATGCGGTTAATAAGACGATTAATCAATGATTTTTGTTCACCCGCATCTTGTGTTGGGAACATATCAGGCGCCAACGCCGGAGGCGCACCCTCGGGGCGCGTGATCTCCACTAAACCAGCCTGGATCAAGCCATAAACAATACGGCGAATTTCCATATCGTCCATTTTGGTCACCTGTGCGATCTGGCTGATCTTATTCTTTGGCGTGATGTATGAAACAACGCGCCATTCTTCCACACTCAAATTCACATTCTTCAGATCCGCGCCCGGGCGGTCTGTGAATTTCAACGCCATCTCCAGACTCGGAATTTCATCCTGTAGCTGTTCCCACTCACGTAATTGGCGAGAACCTTCAATGATCAAATTCTCAAGATCAAGACGAACCTTAATGCGATCATCAGAAGGTAATTTGTTGTTCTCAAAACGGAAAAAGCCTTCAACCCAGGTGAAAAGTTGTCGAATAACCCCCATAAAACTCGTTTGCAGAGTCTGTAAAATATCTTCCTGTGAAAGATAGCCAGCATTGATCAATAATAAGCCCAATTCCTTATCGCTTACATGACCGGCCCTCTGCTGAATTGCACGATATTGGCTGGCACTCAACTTCTTACCATTATGCAAAATGGAAGCCAAATTGCCATTTTCCTGTCCTATCATGGCATAGGCAAGCTTCCCATCACGAAAAGCAACCTGAGCAGTCTCATTGGGGCCTTCGATCACCAAAGTGCCCGTCTTACTTGCCAGGTTGATTAAATTCAGCAATTGGGTAACTGTAAAATCTCTAAGATTGCCGTTTAGAGCCATAAATATCCTTGAAAAGGGGACAGGAAAGAATACATGGGATTATACATCCTAGAAATGGATGCGTCAAACAAAGTGCTTTTCACTCTTGAAAGGTAAAAAATTAACGCTGCGCCTCAGCTGATAAGATAACGCGCTCGATCGCAGGTCCCGCACTTGCCACCGTTAAATTGAACATCTGCCCCCCCGCAGCCCCTTCCCAACGACGCATGCCCACAACATTTCCGTTAATATCCAAAGCAGTTGCCACTATCCAAATCTGGGATGCATTCCCATCTACAAGCACCTCACCCTTCACCTCAGCTGATTTTCCGTCCCAGCTGATCTGTGTCAATACACCTTGCAAAACAGCAGGCGGATAGCGCTCCACTTCATCTGTGATCTCGAAAGCAGTCAATACTTCGGATTGAGCAAAGCTCATATCCGAGATATTTTCAAAATAGACCGGCAGGGCTTGTCTTTCTCCAGCAGAGAGATGATTTAGCAGCGAAAAGGCAGTATTGCTTTCAATGAGAGCACCTTCATTATCAAATAAGCGCACCTCTATTGAAAGACTTTCGATAGTATTTTCTTCATTATTCTGCACAAGGACAAAACACCACATACCACCGCTGAGAGTGGCATAACAATCGGGATCGGACAAGGTAATATCTAGCGATACTTGGATCGGTAATTCATCAGCCCCCTCCCCATCGTGCGGGATGATCAGTTCCTGTCCCACTGACATCGAGTATGGCGAAATATCAGGATTTGCATTGATCAGGTCGTTCATATCCACACCCAATTCGAGGGCGATACTGCCCATCGTATCGCCGGAGGCGATCACGTAAATATGCGGCGTTGCGGTCGGGAGCGGGGTCTGGGTCGGGACGGGGGTGGCGGGCAACGCTGTCGCGCTGGGGGTAGGTGTTTGATAGGGTTGCAAAGAGCCAGCCAAAGTCGGCGTGCGGAGCGGTTCCGCATCTGCTTGGGGAGTGCAGGCAACCAGAAAAATTAATACAAGCAACAGGAGCTTGCTGCGTCGCACCTCTACATATCGCAATGATATGCCTAATAATTTGTAAAGTGCTCGTGCCATGTCATATCTTCCGGCAGGCGCATATATTTCGCAAAAAGCGGATGCTGCTTTTCGATCTCGGCGTAGATCTCTCGGGCAACCCGCCGAATGGAAAAGTGTGCATTTTTCGCCGCACGCAACTGGACGAAGTGATAGGCTTCGCGCAAATTAAAGGAAGCCAACACACGCCGATTGAAGCCATTGGGAACCAAATACGCCGCCACGTGTGGGTTGAATTCGGCTATTTTTCGGTAAGCCCACATTGCGGCGTCCAACGCTTCGACGTAGATCGATTCGTATCCAGCGTAAGTGATCAGGCTGGGCGTAGCGTAACCGAGATTCGCGGTAAGTGCCTGCGGAGTCTGGCTCATCATACGGTGGCGCTTGAACTCGAAGTAGGCACCTTGATCCATGAGAAGGTCGAAGGTGTAATGGCTATATTCGAGCTCCCGCAAGGGGACATCGTATTTGTTCATGCCGCCAAGCAATTTTTCAGCAAGTTTCTCGCGCTCTTCATTGGATGTATTTTGGATATGCGCAAGAGCTGTTTCGTAAGGCATATCCCCAAAACGGTAGAGGGCTGCGGCGAGAATTTTGTTCTCCGCATTGGTATCGAAATCGACCAAAGTTGTGAGTTGTGAAGGCGCGGAATCCAGTTCTTTTTGTGCTGAGAAATCTTTTTCAGCCTGCATCCAGTAAGGTACAGCATCAGCATATTTGACAAGGGTTGGGGTTTCACCTTGAGCAACAGCTTTGACCTTCTCGCCGATCTGGCGCACTTCGGCAAGGGGATGTGAAAGCATTTTACGGATTGCATTCTCGAGAACGCGGGCATTCGCCGTCATCCCGACATTGGCGATGGAAGCCGCCGGTAGCAGAAAGCGGCAGGCATCGACGTATTTGGAGCGAATGCGACGATCCCAGAGTTCATCGGTTTCGCCATCTCGCCGAGGGAATTCTTTCATAACAAGAGCACGTGTGGGCACGAGCGTTTCGGCATAGGTCTGGAAAAGCATCCGCACGGTTTTTTCGTAAGTCTCGCGCAAGGGATGGCCATCCAATTCTGGCGGGACGACGAAGGCGTCCAGATCCCATTTTTGGTAGCGGGTCGACTTTTCGGTATAGGAGGCCAAGCGATTGGACTGAATGCTCTCGATCGCCATACGGGAAACATTCTCGATGGCAATATGCAAAACAGCATGTTCTGCAACCGAGGCATGCCCGTAACCGACCACCCACTTTTCGTGGAATTGCGCACTGGATTCGTCACTCAATTCATCCGCGATCTCCTGAAAACTGAGTGGGGAACGAGAGGTCTTGGCAAAGGCAACGGCTATGGTTTCAGGCGAGAACTTCCTGGGGGAAAGGAGGTAAATATTTCGCTCTGGCACGGGATTATCCAAGATCAGATGGGAAGGCAGGATCAACACTTTTTGGTAATATTGCCTGCAACTTCTTCAATGACTGGAAACCGCTGAACAAGCCCCAAAGCAGGAAAAGGTGGAAGCCAAAGCCAAACCAATCCTGAACAGCAAAAAGTAACAAACCATCGAGGGCGTAGAAGGCCATCCCGATGATGAATGCCCAGCGATGCCCTTTTGCAGCGAAATAGCCGAATACGGCAAAAAGAGCAGAGATGCCAATGCTCAAGACCACACCAAAGGTGCGGATGATAGCAGCATATTCGGGAATTCCCTCTGCGATGACCATCGCCAACGCATCCACGACCTGGCTAACGCCCAAGCCGATCACGAAACTGACACCTAGATTGAAAACCGCGCCCAATGAATTAATGATTGAAAGGGCTGCGATCCAGTAAAAATTGCCAGCACCACTTTTGACTTGCTTTTGCAAGTTGGCAAGCGCCATGAGGGCATTTAGCTCTTGAGAATTGGAAGAAGTTTCGTTCATATCAAAAAATCCTTATGTAAAGAAAACCGCCTGTTCCAAGCGACTATAGACGAAAACGCTCCGTTCGTCAACGGAGCGTTTGGATCATCTTAGAATTTCTCTGGCTTTTTTTATATCTGCGTGGATCTGCGCAAGCAGCTCTTCCACACCGCTGAATTTTTTCTCTGGGCGCAGATGAGCAATGAATTCCAGTTTTAGTGTTTTATCGTAGAGATCTCCCTTGAAATCGAGCAGATGGGCTTCGATATTGGCTTCGGCTTTGTCGGGTGTGAAGGTCGGGCGGATGCCAATATTTGTCACCGCAAGGTGTCTAATACCGTCCGCATAGACGAAGCATGCGTAGACCCCGTTCGCAGGAATCGCTTTTTCGGAAGAAACATCGATATTTGCAGTGGGGATGTTGATCTTGCGTCCACGTCCATCGCCGCGAATGACTTTACCGGTCAGCAGATAGGGATGCCCCAAAAGTTGGTTAGCAGTCAGCACGTTTCCATCCAGGAGCGCATCTCGCACGCGGGTTGACGAGATAATGCCTTCGTCATCAAGGAAGGGTTCGAAACGCTCTACGGCATAACCATCCTTGCGTCCCATTTCTGCGAGATACGTTGCATCACCTTGGCGATTCTTGCCTAGGGCAAAATCGTAGCCGACCAAAAGGTTCTCAAGCTCAAGGTGTTTTTGGAGATTCCCCATAAATGCTTCGGGAGAGAGAGACGCGATTTCAACGCTGAAGGGATGGCTGATGAGCACATCTACGCCATATGAGTCAAGCAGGTCAGCTTTTTCATCGGGAGAAGAGAGGCATTTAAAATCTTTACTTTTTCCCAAGATCGTAGCCGGATGTGGATAAAAACTAAGCACCACAGCAACGGCACCATTAGCTTTTGCGCCTGCAGTGAGTGCTTTTAGAATTTTCTGATGACCACGATGGACACCATCGAAAACACCGATGGTAAGCCAGGTTTTTCCAAGCGAGATGCCTTGAAGGGTGTGGAGATGACGCATGGGAATTCGTAAATCCATATCATCAACTAGCGTGGCGACTTCCCGAAAAGGCAGGGAAGATCGCCACGCCGCTATTGCGGCTCGCGATGATGTGGATTTCTATTGTTATCAGTTATGAAGTGAAGAAAACTTTCTTCGGCTGCCACTCGGGGGAGCCGTCTTCACCTTCTTCGAGCTTCAGCAGGGCAACCAATTCGCCTGCTTCACTAACACCACGCACCATTACTTCAGGGTCGGCATCCGCATCGGCCTTAACCCGATGCCCATGACGAATGGTTTCCACTTCATCAGGATCAAGCTCAACCGCAGGCCAATCTCCCAACGACTCAGCAGCGGGTATCAGGTATTTATACCAATCTCCTGCATCGAAGGCTTCTTTAAGTTTGCGCAAGGGCACAGAATCACGTAACGAGAAACGTCCATTTTTCGTGCGGCGTAAACCAACCAGGTAAGCACCACAACCCAAAACCTCACCGAGATCATTCGCTAACGAGCGGATGTAGGTGCCGGACGAACAATGCACGTCTACCACCACTTCAGGGCTTGCCCACTCCAATACTTCAAGATGGTGCACCTGGATCATACGCGGCTCAAGCTCCACTTCTTCGCCCTTACGCGCCATCTCGTAGGCTTTGCGCCCTTTGACCTTGACAGCAGAATAAGGCGGTGGAACTTGCTCGATCTCACCTTCGAATTTCTTCAATTCTTCTTCAAATTGTTCTTCGGTAACATCAATCTCAACATCATCGCGCGTGAAGGTGCCTTCGGCATCATAGGTGTCGGTTGCCGTACCCAAACGAATGATCGCTTGATAGCGCTTATCAGAAGCAGAGATATACTCGCTCAAACGCACAGCCGGACCAACCAGGATCACCAAAACGCCTGAAGCGCGCGGATCCAAAGTGCCCGTGTGTCCCGCACGGCGAATGCCTGTTCCGCGGCGGACGATATTTACGACATCATGCGAAGTCATTCCGGTTGGCTTATCAATAACCAGCACACCAGAAATTGCATTTTTCCTGTCTTGACTACTCATAATAGGATTTCCTCCGTTCTTTCATTTCCTTCTATAAATATGGATGAGTACTTCATTGAAATAATTACTATTCTTGCAGGATGCTGCGCGTCGCGCTCAAGACCCGCGGCTTGATCTCGTTCAAGGAACCTTCGATCATCGCCCCGGCAGCAGCTTGATGACCGCCGCCCCCAAATTCTGCCGCAACCTTGGCTACATCCCAATCGACATTTCGTGAACGCCACGAAACTTTAACCTTGCCCTGCGGCTGCTCCACAAAGACCAGCGCAACGGGACTCCCTTCAATGGCTGAAAGTATATTGATCAGGTCAGCATCATCATTGCCATGATATTCCACAACCTTACGGTCTTCCAAACTTAGCGCAGCCCAGACCATTTGTCCATCCCTCTCCAGGGTGGCCAAACCCGCGCCCCAGTAACGCGCCGCCTTGAACGAGCGGCTGATCTGTGCGCGATAGTAAAGCTCGGGCAGATCAAGTCCCAATTCCATCAAGTCAGCAGCCTGACGCAAGGCTTTTGGGCTCATATTATTCGTCCGAAAACCAAGCGTGTCGGTGATCAAGCCCGTTAAAAGGGCAGCCGCCGCTCTTGATGAAATCTCCAATCCCCAAGTGGACATATGCTCCACGAGGATGGATGCCGTCGCAACTGAATCTGCTTCAACAAGGTTGAGTTCAGCGTATTTTTCGTTGGTGATATGATGATCAATATTGATTGCGGGAATACCCAGCTCTTGCAAATCTTCATGAACGCGGGCAAAATCCGCGCAATCCACGACGATGAAGGTGTCGATAGACCCTCCTGCTTTCTTCTTTATCAATTCACTACCTTCAAGATGCCGAAAAGATTTCGGCAATCCGTCTGGCAAAACCATCTGAACATTTTTTCCTGCATCGAGGAGAGCCAGCCCCAAACCGAGCATTGAACCGATTGCATCTCCATCGGGGCGAATATGTCCAGTGATCAAAATTTCTTCGGCCTCCCCCAAACGCCGTTTTATAGACGCGTCAATACTTTCAGTCATTCCAAATCTGTCTCTTCGTTGTTATTCTTTGTGCGGCGTTCTTCATCTTTGCGGATATCAGCAAGGATCTCCTCGATCCGGTCCGCCTGTTCAGGGGTCGGATCCCAGTGAAAACGCAAGCGGGGAAAAGAGCGCAGTTCCACGCGACGAGCCAAAGTCCGCCGGATGAAGCCGCTGGCACTTTCAAAACCAGCCAGTACTTCTTTTGCACGCTCAGAACCTTCAATAGCGGATATATATATGTTGGCGAAGGCCAACTCCCTATCAATATTTACGTCGGTAATATAAACTTGTTGCAAACGGGGATCGCTCAATTCAAAAATGAGCATTTCAGAAAGCTCACGCTTAATACGATCCGCGATACGTTGCAAACGAACTTCAGAAGGCATAATTCTTATTCAACAGCTTCCTGTTCGAGAACATAACATTCAAGGATGTCACCAACTTCGATATCGTGGAAGTTTTTCAAGCCGATCCCGCACTCGAAGCCTTCGCGGACCTCATTCACACGATCTTTTTCATGCTTTAGAGAAGAAACTTCCCCTTCAAAAAGAAGGTCGTCGCCACGTTTCAAACGCATTAGAGCATTACGACGAATATTGCCGCTGCGTACGCGACACCCAGCGATCTTGCCAACTTTTGAAATCGGGAAAACAGCCAAAACTTCGGCTTTTCCGACTACTTTCTCTGCAAAAACGGGCGCCAGCATACCCTTAAGGGCTTTTTCAACATCTTCAACAATGCGGTAAATAATATTATACAGGCGAATGGAAACACCTTCACGCTCCGCTAATCGGCGGGCGGTCACATCTGCCTGAACATTGAAACCGATCACGATCGCGTTCGAAGCCGTCGCAAGTGTAATATCATTCTCGCCGATATTGCCCGTTTCAGCATACAGCACCTTAATGCCGATCTCGCCAGTGCCAAGTTTATTCATTTCACCCACGATAGGATCAAGCGAACCTTGCACATCAGCCTTGATGATCAGGCGCAGTTCTTTCTCTTCACCTGCCTGATAGGCGGCAAAAAGATCTTCAAGCGAGAGGCTCTTCTTGCTTTGAGCAGCTTCCTTCTGTTCTTCAGTATATTGTTTTACCCGGAAGCGAGCAACTTTCTCTGCTTTCACAATTTCGAAAACCTGACCGGCGCTGGGCACTTCATTCAATCCCATTACAGAAACAGGAGTAGCAGGGGTAGCTTCCTTGACTGGGTTACCACGATAATCGAACATGGCGCGTAGACGACCATAAACGCCGCCAGCCACCACAATATCACTCTGTTTCAGTGTTCCGTTCTGGACAAGCAGCGTTGCCATAACGCCACGCGATTTATCCAACTCGGCTTCGATGACAGTGCCAACAATATCTCCTGCCGGGTTGGCGCGAATATCAATGCTGTCAGAAACCAAAAGAATTGCTTCAAGCAGATCCTCGATACCCTGCTTGTTCAGCGCCGAAACGGGGATGACCATCGTATCACCATCCCAGTCGTCGGGCGTTAATTCATTTTCAGCCAATTGCTTCTTAACTAATTCGGGGTTCGCGTTGCCTTTGTCAATCTTATTCAAAGCAACGATGATCGGCACACGCGCAGCTTTGGCGTGCGCAATGGCTTCTTTAGTCTGGGGCATCACACCATCATCGGCTGCTACTACTAAAATGACAATATCCGCACCCTGGGCGCCACGGGCGCGCATCGCTGTAAAAGCAGCGTGACCTGGTGTATCCAAAAAGGTGATGATCTGTCCATCTTTTACAACTTGATAAGCGCCAATATGCTGAGTAATACCACCAGCCTCACCAGATTGGACGTCCGTATCGCGGATCGCATCCAGCAAGGTCGTTTTACCGTGGTCAACATGCCCCAAAATCGTAACGACCGGCGGGCGGTCTTCCAGTGCAGCGTCATCTTCATCGGCGATCACTTGACGCCAGAGCGCTACATCTTCCTCAGCCTCAGCAGTTTCTTCCTGTGCTTTTTCAAGAACTGCTTCAAAACCCATATCTGCGGCAACAATTGCCGCTGAATCAAAATCAATATGCTGATTGATGCTCGCCATCACCCCGTTGGTCATCAAAATCTTGATGATATCGATCGGGCTGGCATCCATACGTTCTGCCAGATCACGTACACCGATCCCGGCAGGGATTTCAATTACTTTTTGTCCGTCATCACTCATAAGCCACCTCTTCCCATGTGATGCCGTCTCAAAAAAGACAGATCACATATTCTTACTTCTCATTTTCATCTTCAGCGGGGAAGCTTTGCATAAACTCCTGCAAAGCTTCCCGCTCTTCTATTGTTAAATTTGTACGTAGTGCATTCGAGAGGGCACCTTTCAAGCCGCTTTCCCAACAAGAAGCGCGGTCATGTAAGTAAGCACCTCGTCCGGGCATCTTTCCTGTCAAGTCAACCTGCACCCCACCCGGGCTGCGTACCACGCGGATCAACGCTCGCTTTGCCAGTGTCTCTCGACAGCCTACACAAGTACGCTGCGGGACATGACGCCCACGTCGGGAAGACTTCTTACTCACTGAGAAAGCCTACCAATCCTCTTCATCCCATTCATTGGTTTTGCGCTTGCGGCGTTTCTTTGCAACCACTTCGCCCAATTCATCATCATACTCATACTTGACGTATTTCTTCTTCTTTTTCTTCTTTTCTTTGGTAATCTCTTCGAGATCAACACCGTCTTCTTTTTCGGAAGTAGGTAACATGTCGGGCTGGACTTCGAAGATCTCATCCATAGACGGGACTTCTTCCGCTTCAGCGTCTTCGTCAGCCGCCTCAGACTCACCCTCAGCTTGCTCCGCATCTTCAGTTTCTTCGTCAACTTCAACATCTTCCGCTTCGACCCCAGCTTCAGCATCTATTTCTTCAACCGCTGTCTCTTCCTCGACTTCTTCAACAACTTCGATCTCGGGGAACTCGATCACAGATAGAACTTCGGTGATATTCTCGATCGCTTTCGGACCGATGCCGGGCAAACCAAAAACCTGATCCGGGTCAAGGCGCAACGCCAGCATCAGATCGCCAACGGTTTCATATTCAGCTTCAAAAAGAATATTAAAAACATGGTCTTTCAACTCAATATCTGCCAGCATCATCTCAAAGGCTGCCCGGGGGATATCAGCACGGGCTTCTGCCAAGCGTTCCTGCTCAGCCTGATCAGCTTCAGCCTGAACCTCGATGGTGCGTTTTTCAACACGATCCATAAAAGTTGACATCTGCTGATATTCTTCGGGCGCAAGGGAACGACCTTCGGTCTTTTTCGCCAACAAGGCTTCGACAGCAGGAGCTTCTTCAACTGCCCAAGGCAGGATTTCAGCCAGTTCCTCGTCGTTCTGCAATTTATTCAGGGAATCGGCAGTCGCTTCAACAAGGCTCTTGATATCGATCCGCCAGCCGGTCAATTTCGCAGCCAGACGGGCATTCTGTCCATCACGACCAATGGCTAAACTAAGCTGATCTTCCTGCACAACAACGGTCGCAGTGCGGGTCGAATCAGGGCGATCAGAAAGGTAAACACCTGTTACACGCGCAGGGCTGATCGCCTTGGAGATATATGCCACAGGATCTGGATTCCACTCAATGATGTCGATCTTTTCGTTATGGAGTTCGCGCACAATATTCTGGATGCGCACACCGCGAATACCCACACATGCACCGACAGGATCGATCCCATCCTGCATGGCAGAAACCGCGACTTTTGCACGGCGTCCCGGCTCGCGGGAAATACCGCGAATTTCGACCACGCCATGATAAATTTCCGGCACTTCGTTCTCGAGCAGGCGGCGCAGGAAACTGCCGTGTCCGCGCGAGAGAATGATCTGCGGACCACGCGGCGTATCCTTCACTTCCAGCACAACAGCACGCACGCGATCGTGCACGCGGAAACGCTCACCGGGGATCTTCTGGTTATTCGGCATTGTGCCTTCGGCTTTCATATCCAAGCCAACGGTCACACCATGCCGCCCAGCGGTCGCCTGAACTGTTCCACTGACGATCTCGCCGATCTGGCGTTCAAAATACTCCGCCTGTACAGCACGTTCCGCTTCACGGATACGCTGTTGAATAACCTGCCGGGCCGTTTGTGCGGCAACACGCCCAAAGTTCGCGGGGGTGGATTCAACAAGTGCCATACCACCCATCTCTGCTTCGGGGTCCACCTGAAGTGCATCGTCCAAGGTTGTTTCGGTGCGCTCATCCTGCACATCTTCCACGATCTCTTTTTCCGCGAAGATGGTTACGCCACCGGTTTCTGAATCAATCTTTGCCACCACTTCCTGCGCGCTGGAGGCGTTCACCGCCCGTCGGTACGCAGAAGCCATGGCAGACTCGATCGCTTCGAGAATGACTTCTTTTGGAAGTTGTTTGTCTTCCAGAACATCGTTAAAGGCTTTGATAAAATCGTTCGTCATAATACTCGCGCTCCCCAAAAAATCTCCCATACAAGCAGAAAAGTGGGGGTTGCCCACTTCTCGGTGCTTTCAATATTGATACGGTAACGGCATTCTAGCACATAGTCAAAAAAGCCGCAAGACGAGTATAATAGCCGCCATGTCTACCCCACTGGAATACTCTGGAAAAGAGCGTGCAGAGCGCGTTCAAAAGATGTTTACAAAGATCGCCAGCCGCTATGATTTGATGAACCGGCTGATGACGGCCGGACAGGATATCCGCTGGCGGAAGGAAGTCATTGCCCATGCCCAACTGGACGCAGGCGATACGCTCCTGGATTTAGGGGCTGGTACCGGCGACCTGGCACGAGAAGCCCTTCGACAGGAACCCGCTTCACGCCCCCTTGCAGCGGATTTCACTCTCGAGATGATGCGTGCCGGAAAAAAACACGGCCACCTCGACTGGTCTGCCGCCGATGCGCTGAATCTGCCATTTTCAGGTAAACGCTTCAATGCAGCCGTCTCCGGCTTTCTGATGCGCAACGTGACCGATGTCCCGCGCGCGCTCAGGGAGCAATATCGCGTTCTCAAGCCCGGTGGCAGGATCGTAATTCTCGACACCACCCGTCCCCGCAAGAATATACTCACGCCCTTCATTAACATCCATCTGAACTATGTCATTCCAACACTTGGGCAGATACTGACAGGTGAGCGCGATGCCTATACCTATCTTCCCGATTCAACCAAAGGTTTTCTTAGCGCAGAAGAACTTACTGCGCATATGGCAGCTGTTGGCTTCAAGCAAATCAACTTCTCGGTGAAGATGTTTGGGACAGTGGCAATCCATTGGGGGCAGAAGGAATGAGTCTGCGCGATATGGAGAAGGCCGCTCTACGCGGTGAACCCTCCTATGTCTGGCGTGCGGGACAAGAACGCCGTCTGCAAATGATCGTAGATGCCGCTGATGAGCGCATCAAAGGCGATATCCTCGAGAACGGTTGCGGCGTGGGAATGTATGTGGAGCATCTCGCGCCATTTGGCGGAAAAATTACGGGACTGGAATATGATTTTGAAAGGGCAGCAGATGCCGGGTCACGTTCGCCGCGCATCATGAATGCTGCTGGGGAAAATCTCCCTTTCCCCGACAATTCCTTCGATCTGATCCTGAGTCACGAAGTCATCGAGCATGTGCAGAACGATGACCAAGCCATCCGTGAGATGGTGCGCGTGCTGCGTCCCGGTGGGCGGGCTGCGATCTTTGTCCCCAATCGCGGCTATCCCTTTGAGACACATGGCATCTATTGGCGTGGAAAATATAGATTTGGCAATATCCCCCTGGTGAATTATCTACCTCGTAAATGGCGCGACAAGCTCGCCCCGCATGTGGAAGTTTATACGCGCCGCGATATGCAGAAACTCTTCGAGGGGCTGCCTGTCAAATTCATCGAACGGACGATCATTTTCGGTGCCTACGACAATATCATCGCGCGTTTGGATTTTATTGGGAAGGTACTACGTGCTATACTGCAACTACTGGAGAAAACGCCGCTGAAAGTTTTTGGTTTATCTCACTTTTGGGTAGCGGAAAAAATTGATAACGAATAGAAATATGGAAAGAGATCAGGCATTCAATCAGGCAGTCATTGCCGCAAGAGCAAAAGATTACGGCACTGCACGCACTATCCTGCGTACACTCCTGAAGTTGCAGTATAGCACGTAGTACCTTCCCAATAAAATCCAAACG
>CAZASG010000030.1:27807-47571 GCA_964487745.1 uncultured Anaerolineaceae bacterium
ATGATATTGACGCTCTTTTGGTTTATGCCATCGTTGTTGAAAACAGAAAGCGGGCAATCGAGGCCTTGAAGAGGATATTGCTTCTCAACCCGGATCATGAAATTGCTTTCAAGCAGCTTTCAAAACTAAAACATGCTCCACCGAGTTCTGTTCCTTCTCCGATCGCTCCCTTACCTATTCCGATCCCAACTGTAGGGCCAAAACCTTCTTCCCAAGCCAAAACCAAACCCCGTGAAAAGATCGCGATCAATCCTGACCGCGTCGGGAAAGGCAAAAGGAAAAGAAGTCTCCTTGACGTGGCTTTGATCGGGGTTTTAGTGCTGGCTTGCATAGTGATCTCTTATATCGGGATCAGGACAATATTCTTTCTTTTCAATATATAATCAACACATAAAGGGGGGATTTTTATCTTCCCAAAAGAACATATCTTCTCTTCTTGCCAAGACGACAACATTTGAAAACATTGCAATGATAATAAGCCCTTTCATAGTTACAGGGCAAAGTAAAGAACTGCATTTTAAGGAGGATAAGAAATGATACAAGGAAACAACAAATTAGCAATGACGAACTGGGCAAAAATCTTTTGGCTTATTTTTATTGTCGTAAGTACCCTGTTCGCTTGCACATCCAAAGATACTTCTGTCTCTCCTCCCACATCACTAGAGACAGCAGCTTCATCTACATCACATCCTCGGATAAGCACGCCTTCACCTACACCGCTTCCTCCAACAAGTACAGCAACACTGGCTGTTACAGAAATACCTTCCACTCCAATTAAATCTAATGATCCCATCACAGCAGGCAAAATAGACCAACTCATACTTCTCGGAGAGTGGGGAGATTCAGTTAGTCAAGTCGTTATCAGTCCTAATAATGATTTTTTAGGTGTCCTGAATAGCAATCACAGAATCGACATTCTTGAATTAGCAACTCTGGAAGAAGTGAAATCAATAATCATCCCAAAGACCATAACAACTTTCACTTTTTCACCAGATGCCAAAGTGATTGCTGCGGGACTTGATAATCAAGAAATCCAATTCTGGGATATAGAAACCGCCAGACTGATCGGGAGGACACTATCAATCCATACAGACACCATCACGACAATGCTGTTTACTCCAACTGGTAAAATCCTTGCCAGTGGGTCCATGGATGGCACTGTTAACTTGTGGGATGTCAACACTGGAGAGTTGCATAGAACCTTAGGAAGTAATGGCGGTGAAGTTACTGCCTTGGCAGTCTCGCCAGACGGTGAACTGTTGGCATATGCTGATTATTTATATGGAGGAGTGGGCTTGCCACGGAATTGGTCATCATATTCGGGAACCTCACGGAGACCAACACAAAATGATAATGATATCAATATTCGTATTTGGAAATTACAAGATGAGGAATATGTCAAATGGCAAGTGCACGATGAGAAAAACAAAGATAATGATGAGGAGGATGAGGGGGATGATAAGGAAAATGAGACATATAAAAATTATCTGACTCTTGGAAAAATACCTAAGTTTATAAGCTTTGATGAGGTGTATGAGCAACGTATTGGTACAGCTACTATAAATGAAACAAAAATAGAAACCCTGGAATTTTCTCCAGATGGAAAGAATTTGATCACAGGCTTTCGGATATGGGATATTGCTGCCGGAAAATCAATAAAATCCAGCAGTAATGCGTATGAAGAATATGTATATTCACTCGATAGCGAGTTACTTCTAGTTAAAGATTCACCAATAGATGGGCTAGTAATCCAAAAAGAAGCCACCGACGAAGAACTGTTACAATTTTATAGAGGGACATACGTAAATTGGGAAATATCTCCCAGCCGGGAAAAACTGGTTGTCGTGAACGATAAAGGATTGCTAGAAGTATGGCAGTTCGATGATAATAACTTGCAAGCATCCAAGCAATTCGACCAAATCACAACTTTTACCTATTCTCAAGATGGAAAGCAGATTGCACTGGCTATTTCCGATCAAATTTACATTAAAATACTGAAAAATGGGCAAACCCTCCAACAATTGGGTAAACAAGGAGAAAATATCACATCCTTGGCATACTCACCCGATGGTAGCCTGCTTGCGTCAGGCTCTGAAATGGGAAATATTCATCTTTGGGCTATGGAAGATGAGGAAACTGTAAGAATACTCAGCATTAATAACGAAGAAAAAGCAGAGATATCTGAGATTAAATTCTCATTGGATGGTAACTATTTTACAGTTGTCTATGGGAATAAGATGGGCATCTGGGCTACTTCAGACAAAGCCCCCATGCAAACAGTCGATTACTCTAGCAAGGGTTATGAATTTCTCTCTGAAAACGAATTTTTATCTCTTCAAGTTATAAGCCTAGGCAAAACATTGGCATCTTCCAGCACTTATAGTATTTGGGATATTCCAAATAACAAATCAGTTGATCTGATAACTATGGATGCAAATATATGCGATTTCAAATTGAGTCCGGATAAAACCAAGATGCTTTATATCGCTGACGGAGGCGCTTTTAGAATCATCAGTTCATTAGATGGAAGCAAAATCAAACAAATGACTGCACCTCAAAATTTGTGGCTAAAGTGTACTTATGGTGTCAGTAGCGGTTACACTACTGATTTGGAGCTTGAGTGGGCAGACTCATTAATTATTGTGATAGTTCATCCAGGTTTAGAATACAGGGATACAAATAACTATATGTTGCATTTTTTCGAATTGGAAAGTGGAGAATATCTGAGAAGTGTAGAACTTGAAGGTGCAGAAATCAGCACTCTTTCTCCAGATAATTCCTTGATAACAATCCTGAATGATGGAAGACTATTATTCTATGGTTTGCCTGAAAACAACGATTAAACAGCACTAAAATGACAAGAGCAGAGCCCAAGAATAACGCTTGGCTCTGCTCTTGTCATTCAGCCTTCTTATTCATTTCCTTTTTCTTTCTAATCTTCGCCCCCTTCTTACTCATTCCTTTTTTCTTTGCTCTCTTCGTTGGCTTCTTCTTGCTAACTATATCCTTCTCTTCCACCAGCTTCTCTTTCTCTTCTTCCCTCATCCCAAACAACTCACCCCACTTCGCCTGTATGGATGGCGTCCCCGCGCCACTAAGAGCGTTGTGAACCTGCGTCCAGTCTTCGCCATTTACGATACGGAAGTCGAGGAAGACGTGGCGTTGGTACGCGCCAAGCTCAACATAAAGCCCCTTCTCCGCCAATTCGTTAATCGAGCGAATATATTCCAGATCCGTAACTAAATCACGGAAAATGACGTAACCTTCGCGTTCAACCAAATCCAGCCCTTCAACGAAAGTGCGCTTGACGAGGTATTCATCGCCTGCGGCTTTGACAGCAAAAGCTGTCGACTCCTTGATCCATCCAGCTGTATCGCCAAATTTATTATGATAAACAATGAGAGCTTTTTCATCACCGGCACGGTTTGAATAAGCAAAGACATCATCAACGACGCTCCCGTTTGCATCGAAGAAGTGATAAAGCAGGAAGTTCTCCACATCTGCAAAGATGTAGCGGCGGTGGAGTAGCGGGAAAATGACCTTTTCGTGATACTGTATAAAACCGGTATCAGGCTGCTCATCACGGTAGGCACGGCGGTATTCCATCCCGTATTTTTCGCTGTAGCCTTCGACCTGTCCATGACCGAACATCGGCAATCCCGGCAGAGTCGCCAACAATGTGCAGATGCCAAAATATTTGTCGCTCTTGCCAAATTGCTCGACTGCCGTCTCTTCATCGGGGTTATTCATGAAGTTAACATAGCGCTTCAAAATCTGCGGATCGAAGGTGAGCGTATTTTTCATCACCTGCCGGTAGCCTCCATTATCCTCGTCACGCAACATATGCATGAACGCGGAATTGTAAACGCGGTGCATCCCCAGCGTGCGGACAAAATAACCTTCCATCAGCCAGAAAGCTTCGGCAAGCAACAGCGTATCGGGGACTTCGGCAGCGACACGGTCTACCACTTCACGCCAGAATTCGCGGGGCACCGCCGCTTCGAACTCCGCCCGGGAGATGCCATGCTCCGCTCTTGAGGGGATCGCCCCACCCCCGCCCGGTTCCGGATACCAGAGCCTTTGGATATGTTTCTTGGCGAGGGTCATCGCCGCATCAAAACGGATGACGGGGAACTGGCGCGCCACATTCAAAATAGTCTGGATGACGGTTTCGCGCACGTTTGGGTCAAGAAAATTGAGTTGGGCGGTGTCGTTCCACGGCATGGATGTGCCGTCGTTGCCGTGATAAATAAATTTGGTGTCGCCTGTATGATGATCAACGCGCTTGAATACAACCGCAGCATCGGAGTGATCATAATAATGATCTTCAAGATAGACGCCCACGCGTTCATCTTCGGAAAGATTTTCGCTGTTGAAAGTATAGCCAGGATAAGGAGAATGATCGAGTGAAAGAAAGCGCTCGGGGTGTTCGATAACCCAGCGCGAATCGACGCCCATGTGATTGGGCACCATATCCGCAGCGAGACGAATGCCGCGCTGCCAGGCACGCCAGCGTAAATTATCGAGGGCTTCCTGTCCGCCTAAATCCCAGGCGATCTGATAATCATAGAGTGAGTATGCCGAGGCAACGGCATCTTCTTTTCCCATCCGTTGTTTCATGCGACGGGATGCACGACTACGCTCCCACAAGCCGATCAGCCAAAGTCCGCTGAAGCCGCGCTGGGCGAGAGTATCCAATTCTTCATCGGGGATCTGGTCAAGACGTGAGATGTCGCGTTGGTACTGTTTCGAAAGTTGGTCGAGCCAAACATAGGCGTTTTTTGCGAGCAAGACGATGCGCGGCATCCAATCTTTGTCGGGGCTGAAGCGTTCGTATTCTTCATATTCCCCAAAATATTCGGGGACAGGCGCGCTCCCATCCGAACCACCGCTACTCGGCTCGCGGATGATCTCCTCAGTGAGGAAATCCATGCCACGCAGGAGCATATCTACATAGCGTTCACCCAACAAAACGCCCCAACGCTCGGCAATATATTTGAGCTGACCACCCAAGGAGTTCGGCGAGGCTTTGATCGGCGCACGCAGAATATCGAGGAGGGATTCTTTCCCTAGTTTGGAGCTTGGTTCATATCCAAAGAAGGTCTCGAGGGTACCGAACATCCTGGCATAGACGGTGTCTAAAAGCGGGGTATCGTCAAAAAGCTCTTTGTAGGTTTCTAACGCAGGATTTTGATTTTCGAGGGAGAGGAGCAGCATCTCTTCGAGAGTGATTGCCTGCCCCTTGCGGTCATCTTCAGGCAGGGAACCGGGAAAATACTCATCAAACCGTAGCAAGCTCAGGTCAAGTTCGCTTTCGCCATATTTGGTAGCGATCCAGTCGAGGGCGCGCTCCATCACCCCGGGGTTTTCCATTTCGTATTGGCGAATGAGAATATGCATCACCTCGTCCAGCAAACCCATTGCGTTGATATCCCCGGCTGGGATAGTTTCCCCACGCACTACGCTCATCTTTTCAGCAAAGCGACGTGCGGCAGCAAAATCGGTAAAAATTATCTTTCCGTCAGTCGAAAAAAGGTTTTCTTCAAATTCGTATTTTTCACGAGCCAGGCGAGAGATGTGAAAGGAAAAGATCATGTAGGTAAGCCTTGTTTTTTATTCAATTTATTCGTTATATGATAACCGATTTCGAGTATACTTTTCCTACAATGTTGTCTCTTGGCTCATTACTTCCGCAATATCTTTTTTTTAGTTTAGCCTTTCTGGTTTATCTTGGCGTTATTTTCTCCACATTACGCCAACGCCAAACAAGCCCTGCCTATCTGACAGGGCTCTATGCTTTATTGGCCCTTCTTATTCAAGGAGTTGATACAGCTTGGGGAACAATGCTTCTCCCAAATTGGAACTCCTTTGTACTTGAACAACTTCATTGGTATAGCGCGTTTACCCTTTCTCTGTTGCTGATCTTAATTCTTCGCGCTTTTTTGCAGAAAGAACATAGCTACGTGTGGCTAGGGATAGGGATCTTTTGGGTACTTGCTCTCGTAACGAGTGCATTTAATATTCTTCAACTTCCCGAAGTTTTGTGGACAGATGGTAATTGGATGCTCCCTCGCGAAAGGTTGGGGTTCGCCATTGTTGCTTTCGGGTGGGTACTATTCACCCTGGGCGCGCTTTTTACTTTCCGCAGTGCCTATAAAGATACGCGCCAGCCTTTACATCGTAACCGCCTGACCTATTGGATAGCCCTTTTTGCACTACTTCTCGGCGCAGATGCACTTTACATTAACAACCTTGCAAATTGGGGCGCACCCTTACGCCTGATCGGTATCTGGCTGATGGGATATGTTGTCATTACACATCACCTCCCCGACCTACAGCAGCTTATCCGCAGTGCCCTCATCTATATTGGTACAACGCTGCTTGCCAGTCTTTTCTATATTGCTATCTTTAGCGCAGCTCAAGCGCTTTTCCATACAGCCGTAGATGCAAATCCGCTCGTCACCGGCACGATCGTTGCCTTGCTCTTGGCAAGTATTTTCCGCACTATCCTTAACTTTGCCGAAAAACGCGTTGATCGCTGGTTGCGCATTGAGCATCTCGATGTCAGCCAAACGATCAATGAATATAGCCAGAGCATCAGCAATATCCTTGATATGGAACGTCTCGCGAATGTAACTGTTGGGCTCATCATGGAAGTAATGGATATTCAGCGCGTCTTCCTCTTTCTTGTGGATCGCTCGAAGGAGAAAGACGGTAGAGAATATTACTCATTGCGCGCAGTTCGTGATGCGGGGGAACGACCAATCAGTGCCATCTCCCTAAGTGTAGATGGCCCCATCGTCAAATATTTGATCGAGAAACAGCGCCCGCTTCTCCAATTTGACCTGGACTTGCTACCGGTTTTCAAGAATAGCTACCCCCACGAACGTAACCGCCTAAACCGCCTCGACGCAGAAGTTTACGTCCCCATCTTTGCCAAACGAGAGTGGATCGGCCTCTTCGCGCTCGGCAGCAAACTCTCCGGAAATCGTTATAGCAAAGAAAACCTCGTCACTCTCAGCGCCCTGGCTGGGCAAACCGCAGTCGCGCTCGAAAACGCTCGTCTCGTCGAAAATCTGATCGAGCTCAACAAAAAGGTCCGCGATGCCTATCGCGATCTTGATAACACAAAGAAAGATCTTGAAAAGATCGACCGCACCAAATCCGATTTCATCAGTATCGCATCACATGAATTACGCACCCCTCTCACCGTGATGCGCGGCTATACCGAGATGTTACTCGAAAGTCCTTCACTGGATGAAAACGTTCTTAAGATGCTGAAAGGAATCCACGACGGGACACTACGTCTGCACGAAATCATGGACAGCCTCTTCGACATCGCCCAGATCGACGCGCGCAACCTGCAGCTTGAACTGGAGCCGATCAATGTAGGCAAATTAATCCATGAAGTTTGTCTCGGACTGAACAAGGCTGTTAAGGACCGTAAGCAAAATTTAAAACTTGATATTCCGCCGCTTCCCGGCATTCAAGCAGACCCTGATACTTTACGAAAGGTCTTTTATCATCTTGTAATGAACGCGATCAAATTCACGCCGAATGAAGGCGAGATCACTATTCGTGGAAAGACCTTACCCTTCAGCCGTGAAGACATGCCTGAAGGCGGGCTTGAGATCATCGTCAGCGATACGGGGATCGGTGTTGATCCCAATTTCAAAGAAGTGATTTTCACCAAGTTCTATCAACCTGGAGAGCAACTTAACAAACATTCCACGGGCAAGACTAAATTTAAGGGTAGCGGGGCCGGATTGGGGCTAGCTCTCTCACGAGGGATCATCGAAGCACACGGTGGAAGAATTTGGGTGGAGAGCCCGGGATTCGATGAAGAAAACTTCCCTGGCAGCCATTTTCACGTCATCTTGCCGCTGCGAAAACAGCCAAAAGGCAGCACTCTGCCCTTTGGCGAAACCATTCGACTGACACTTTAGCAGAGTAAGCATAAGGCGATTGTTTTCAAGTGAAAATCGCCCTTTTGGGGCAATCATTTGTGAGAAGCGCTTCCTTGACTTTTTGAGATTTTGCCTTTATTATCGTCAATGTAAGATGCCAGTGTAAGTTCACGTTGGAAAGAAGAAAGTGATGGCTCGAGGCTCTTGACCTTGAGCCATTTTATTTTGACCGTCCGATGGAACTAGCTAGGGCATGAGAAACTTTTTTTATTTGCCATAAGGAGGCAAACAGCATGTCAGATCGTATCATCGGTACAGTCAAATGGTTCAACGGCACCAAGGGCTACGGCTTCATTGAGCGCGAAGATGGACCCGACGTATTTGTCCACTACAGCGCCATCCAGGGTGATGGCTACCGCAACCTTCAAGAAGGCCAGCAGGTAGAATTCGCCGTGGAGCAGGGTGCCAAAGGCCCCCAAGCCAGCAACGTTGTTGCTCTCTAAGCGACTGTTTAGACAAAGGAAACGCCGTCTCGTTTGAGACGGCGTTTTTTATTTTCAGTTTTATTCACTTTTTTTCTTCGGTAAAAGCCAGCCTACCAGAGAAAAACCCAGCCCGATTATCAACAGTCCAAATTTGATCGTTGCCGAGATCGCCGCCACTTGATAAGAATGTGGCTGCGCCCATCCGCTCAAGATGCGCCAAAGAGCAAGGTTTTCAAGCGCATCAAAAATGGATGCTACCAAAACACTCCACCCGAAATAATTACCAACCTTCACAAATTTCCCACCATGTTTTGTAGCAACCATCAAAACGCCAAGGGAAATGGTTACACCGTAGGCGACCAGAAAGAGATAGTCAAGTCCCAAGCCAAATGCGGCAAAAAGTTGGGCACGTTCGTCCCAGCTTTCCATGATGGTATTTGCCTTTTCAACGGTACCGGCTAACTCAAAGGAAACGATCCCGGACGGGGCAACGGGATTCTGCAAAGGGGCGTCTAGAAGCCGAAAAACGCCGAGCAAGCCCAATGTCAGGATGAGTAGCGGGATAAAGACCTTTTTACGAGATTCTTCGGGGATAAATTCCAAGGGATGAGACATATGCGCTCCTTTTCCACAATTCCACTTGACTTTTAGTTTCAGATATTATATAGTAAAACCATAACTGACTGACCAGTCAGTTATAAGGAGTTTCATGTCCCCAAAACCGAATGTAAGCGAGGAACGCAAAGAACAGATCGCCGAAGCCGCCAGCAAAGTGTTTGCCGAACAGGGCTTCGACAGGGCACGTATGGACGATATTGCTCAGGAAGCCAATTTGAGCAAAGGGACGCTGTACCTTTACTTCAAAAGCAAAGACGCCATCATCACCCACCTGCTGGAAAGGTTGTTCGAGCGTGAATTTGCAGACTTGTATTTACTGGAAGATGATCCACGCCCTGCGCCGGAAAAGCTGCTTTCGTTTGCTGACAAGATTATCAATGATATCCACGGTTGGGCGAAAGTAATTCCGATCATGTATGAATTTCTGGGGCGTCTCTTCCGACAAAGTGTTGTGCAGGAAGCCTTCAGAAAATATATGCACACTTACCTGGAGATGATCATCCCCATCATCCAACAGGGAATTGATGCGGGTGATTTTAAAGCCGGGGATGCAGAAGAAATCGCAATAACCATCGGTGCGCTCTTCGAGGGCACCATCCTTCTCTGGGTTTATGACCCCAAAATTGTGAATCTGAAAAAACATCTCCACGTCGGGATCAACCTTCTCATGGAGGGCATCGTCCGTGACGGAAACTAATTTACGGCAACCCCCACGTGGCTGGAAGGCATTCTTCTGGCGTGCACCGATCTTTTTCTATCGCATTGGTTTGGGCTGGATTCTCGGGGAACGCTTTTTGCTACTCAACCATATCGGGCTCAAAAGCAGACTTCCCCGCCAGGCAGTTCTCGAAGTTGTGCATCAAAATGAAGAAGCCTATTTCATTGTCTCCGGCTTCGGAGAAAAATCACAATGGTTCAAGAATCTGATGCACACTCCAGAAGTGAATATTCAGGTTGGGCGCAAAAAGATGGCAGCACAAGCGGAACGCCTCCCCATCCCTGAAGCTTTCAAGATTTTTCACAATTACGCGGAGGCACATCCCCGCGCCTTGCGTGAGCTCTCCCGTCTGATCGGCATTTCTTATAACGGTAGTGAAGAAGATTTGCAAAATATGGCAAACCTCCTGCCGGTATTGGCTCTTCATATTCTATAGAAGGAGTAAAAAATGGAAATCCTGTATTTGGTCTTCGCCATGGTCGTCGTCGGTCTCATCGTCGGTTATATCGCCCAATTCATCTGGAAAGATGATCCACAGAATGATTACGTAGTCGCTATCATAGCCGCAATTATCACCGGCTTGCTCGATTGGTACGTCATCCCCATGATGGGCTTTTCCGACACGCTCAAGTGGGCGGGCATAATTGCCGAGCCTCCGCTGGTTGCACTGGGCGTACTCTGGCTCATCCGCTACGCTAAAAGGAATCAATAATAGAAAGCGAGTTTTAGGCGATGACGGATGCCATCATCCACACAACGGGACTATCGAAGGACTTCAAGAAGACGCGCGCTGTAGACGCGTTGGACTTGGCGATCAAGAGTGGTGAGCTATTTGGCTTGGTCGGTCCCGATGGTGCCGGGAAGACAACCATCCTCCGTTTGTTGGCGGGATTGCTCTCCTTGAGCGAAGGCGAAGCCAGCGTGGCAGGCTATGATCTCAGGCGGCAATCCGAGTCGATCAAAAAAGAGATCGGCTATATGGCGCAGCAATTCAGCCTTTACGCCGAATTAAGCGTGCTCGAAAATCTGCAATTCTTCGCCGAAATCTATGATGTTCCTAAAGACAAGCTGTCAGAGCGCACCAAGAAACTGCTCCAATTTGCGCGACTGACGGAATTCACCCATCGGCGCGCAGGGCATCTCTCCGGCGGGATGCAGAAGAAGCTGGCTCTCGCCTGCACCCTCATCCATGAGCCGAAGCTGCTCCTGCTCGATGAACCCACCACCGGCGTAGATCCCATCTCCCGGCGCGAGTTTTGGGATATTCTGACCAACCTGCATCTCAATGGAACAACCATCATCGTCAGCACACCCTATATGGACGAAGCCGACCGCTGCTCGCGTGTGGGTTTGATCTATGGCGGCAAACTCGTCGTTTGCGATACACCGCGCAAGATCAGGAACGAGCTCGAGGGTGAAATGGTCGAGTTTTTGACGGATGAATGGCAAAAGGCGATCACGCTCGCCCAGGACTTGCCGGGCGTACTCGAGACACAAACCTACGGAGAAGCGCTCCATCTGCTCGTCGATGATGGCGAAAAGCGGTTGGCGCAGATCACCGAAGCGCTGTCCACAAATGGGATCAAGTTTCGGGGGGCGCGCGTCGCGCCTGTCCGCATGGAAGAAGCATTTATTTCGCTCATCCGCAGGCTGGAGGCATAGCCATGTCATTCCGTCATATCTGGGCGATCACCCGCAAGGAATTTCATCACATCATCCGCGACCGCAGCACGCTCATTCTGGTCGTGCTGACACCGCTGCTCGTTCTGCTACTGATGGCATACGCGCTCACGGTAGAGCTTCAGCATATCCCCATCGCCGTTCTCGATTATGACCGTAGCGCGACCTCGCGGGATTTTGTGCAGCAAATTGTTTCGGGGAACGATCTTGATCTTTACGCACAGGTCGGCTCGATTGAAGAAATCGAAGACCTGCTCATGCACGGCGAAGTGAAAGCCGCGCTGGTGATTGACCCCGATTTTTCGCGCGACCTGCTCGCCATGCGCGGGATGCCAATGCAGATTATCATCGACGGCACCGAACCCGAAAGCGGCGGTTTTGCCGTGGATCATATTGCTTCGCGCGCGGAGGAATTTGCACACCAGGCGCTTGAAAATCAACTGCAGGTGATGGGATTTTCAACAGCGTCGCTCAGCCCGCTGGATCTGCGAATTCGTACCTGGTACAACCCCGGGCTCAAACCACGGAACGATCTCATCCCGGGCTTGATCTCGATGGTACTCGGATTCCCGGCTCTGTCAGTTGCCCTTGCCCTCGCCCACGAACGAGAGCACGGCACGATGGAACAGTTGATGGCAACCCCTGTCGGTCGCGCGGAATTGCTGATCGGTAAGATGATCCCCTATATCGTTGCGGGCTTGATCAACGTCGTCCTACTGCCACTATTGGCGATGGCGTGGTTCGACGTGCCTTTCAACGGCTCATTCCCGCTCTTCTTTGGACTCTCCGCCCTCTTTATGTTCGCGGTTTTGAGCATGGGCATCATCATCGGCGTTTTCATGAAAACCCAGGCAGCCGCGATGGGAGTCTCCTTTTTGATGATCTTCTTCCCCGGCTTCTTCCTAACAGGTATCTTCTTCCCCATCGTCTCAATGCCGGAGATCATGCGTCTTGAATCACTGGGGATGCCCGGCACACATTATGCCGTCATCACACGCGGCATATTCCTGCCCGGCGTCGGAATGGAAATTCTGTGGCCCTATGCGGTGATGCTGCTTCTTTTGGGCTTCTCTTTTACAGGAATTGCCTCGTTATTCTTTAGGAAGAAATTAGGCTAAAGATGCTAAAAAGAATTCTCGCCCTCGTCAAAAAGGAATTTATCCACTTACGCAATGATTGGTGGCTACCCGCATTTATGCTCTTCGGTGGCGTACTGGAATTGATGCTGGTCGGCTGGGCAACATCCCGCCCGATCAACAACCTTCCACTGATGGTGCTCGATCACGACCGCAGCGCTGCCAGCCGTTCATTGGTCATCGCGTTGGAAAATACCGAGACCTTCGCCCTCGAAGCCATGGTGGATGATTTCGCAACCATAGAAGATGCCCTCGAGCGCGGTGAAATCAGTGCAGCGATCATCATCCCACCCGACTATGCAGAGGAGATGGCAGCCTCCAACGGAACTCCCTCCCTATCTATGATCCTGAACGGCGCGGAGAGCATCCCCGCTACAGCGGCTTTGCGCGCGGCGGAAGGTGTCGCAGCCAGCCTGAATGAGAAGCTCATTATTCAGCGCATGGGACTCTCGAGCAATGAATTCGAAGGTTTTGCGCCGCGTCTGCGGGTCTGGTTTAACGAGGCGCTCAGTGAAGCCCTCTACACCACGCCCGCGGAGATGGGGCTGATGCTCGAATTCACCACCCTGCTCTTTGCCGCGCTGGCTTTCTCCCGCGAAAAAGAATTGGGGACGCTCGAACAGTTACTCGTGATGCCTTTCTCTTCGCTGGAGATCATCATCGGCAAAGCCATTCCCGTCATTATCGTGGCTTTTACCGATTTTCTCCTGATGCTCGGCATGGTGCATTTCTTCTTTGACGTACCCATCCGTGGGTCGTTGTCACTGCTCTTCATCCTCGCCTTTGGCTACCTGCTCGTGGAACTGGGCAAAGGCATGGTACTTTCCGTGATCGCAAAAACACAGATGCAAGCCTTTTTGCTGGTGCTGCTCTTTGGCATGTCCGACTTCATGTTCACAGGCTATGCCGCTCCCGTCGAATCGATGCCAAAGGCGATGCAACTTTTCGCCAATATTGTCCCTGCTCATCACTGGCTGGAAATATTGCGCGGGATCCTGCTCAAGGGTGCAGGGATAGATGTGCTCATGCCGCATGTGCTCGCGTTGGCAGTTCTGGGCACGATTATTATGACTTTTTCGTTGAAATTCGTTCGGCGCGCACTGGATTAAAACCATGAATTCAACTGCAATCTCTGTCTCCAATCTCACCAAGAAATTCGGCGATTTCACCGCCGTCAACGGGATCAGCTTTGAAGCGCGGCGCGGCGAGATATTCGGTTTTCTTGGTCCGAATGGGTCGGGCAAAACGACCACGATCCGCATGATGTTGGGGTTGCTAACGCCTACAGAGGGAGATATTCAAGCGCTCGGAATGACCGTCAGCGGCAACCAAGCCGAATATCAGCGGCGTGTCGGTTATATGTCCCAGCGCTTCAGCCTCTACAACGATCTCAGCGTCCTGCAAAATTTGCAATTCTACGGTGCAGCTTATGGGCTCGACAAAGCAGAGCTCGCATCCCGAATTCAGGATGCACTCGTCATGGCAGGGTTGGAAGGGCGCGAAAACGCGAAAACAAAAGACCTTTCGGGCGGCTGGCGACAGCGTCTCGCTTTGAGCGCCGCCATTCTGCATCGCCCCGAATTGATCTTCCTTGATGAGCCCACCGCAGGCGTCGACCCGATCTCCCGGCGCGCCTTCTGGGATCTGCTCTATCAACTCGTCGCCGATGACGTGACCGTTTTCGTCACCACCCACTATATGGATGAAGCCGAACATTGCCATAATCTCGCCTTCATCCAGCGTGGCAATATCATCGCCGAAGGGTCGCCCGCCGATATCAAAGCCAATTTTATGAAAGGGCAGGTTCTCGAGATCGCAGCATCCGACGCGATCAACACCGTCAAGGTTTTGCGGGCCGCGCAGGAAGAAGGCAAGCTCTCGCTCGAAGAAGTGGAGCTTTACGGCTCACTGGTACATATCGTTGCCCCGAATATTGAAGAAAAGAAAAATACCATTCAGAAACTACTCAAAGAAAAAAAGATTGATGTGGAAGAAATGGCAATCATCGAAGCCTCGCTTGAAGATGTTTTCATTGCCAGCATGAAATAAGGAGTTCCCCATGAAAAAAATCATTCTCATCACCCTTATGCTCGTCCTCGTACTCAGCGGATGCACCGGCTCGGAAGAAAGCGGCGCGCTCGAAGCCTCCGGTGTGATCGAAGCCAACGAAGTACTGGTCGCGCCCGAAATGAGCGGACGCATTATCGAAATATTGGCGGATGAAGGGGATGCCGTCAGCGCTGGCGATATTCTATTCACCATCGAAGGGACCCTTCTTGAAGCCGAACTCGACGCAGCGCACGCGACCCTGGAATTTGCTCTCGCTACCGAGACATCTGCCCAAGCCGCGCTGGATGCCGCCAACGCCCAATACGCCCTTGTGCTGGATGCCGCTCTCGCAGCAGATCGGCTCAACCGCACGTACGATTGGCGCGTCCCCGCCCCCGGACGTTTTGAACAACCTGCCTGGTATTTCAGCCAGAGCGAAGAAATTCTCGCCGCTCAATACGAAGTGGATGCTGCCGAGGCAAATCTGGCTGCTGCTCAGGAAAATTTCGAAGAAATTGCCCTGGAACTCGACTATGCTGAATTCATGCAAATGGAGGTTATCCTAGCCCAGAGTCGTGCAGCCTATAACGTGGCGCACGATGTTTATTCTCGCTCATTCGCTTCAGATGATGACGAAATGGATGAAGTGATCGAAGCCGCAGAAGATGCCTATGAAGCTGCGCGCGATGAACTGCACAATTATCAAGATCAATACGACGAGATGCTCTCCACAGATGCAGCCAAAGATATCCTCGAAGCGCGCGCGAAGGTGACCGTTGCCCAAGAACGCTATGATATGGCGCAAGATCAGCTCCGCGCTCTGCAAACGGGAGCCTTCTCTCCAAGTGTTGTTGCAGCTTCCACAGCCATCCAACAAGCGGAAGCTGCTCTGGGACAAACACAAAAAGCCACCGAACAAGTTGAGGCACAAATCCAACTGCTCAAGACACAGAAAGAGAAACTCGTCACGCACGCTCCGCTCAACGGCGTCGTGCTGACGCGCAGCATTGAGATCGGCGAAGTCATCCAGGCGGGCTTGGTCGCGATGAGCGTTGCCCCACTCGATGAGCTGACCGTGACCGTCTACATCCCCGAAGATCGTTATGGTGAGATCTCGCTTGGCGATACAGCCACCCTGAGCGTCGACTCCTTCCCCGACGAGACCTTCGAGGCGACCGTCGTTCACATTGCTGACCAGGCAGAATATACGCCGCGAAATGTTCAAACAAAAGAAGAGCGGCAAACAACGGTCTTTGCGATCAAATTATCAGTAGAAAATGTGGATGGGATGCTTAAGCCCGGTATGCCAACGGATCTCGTCTTTAAATAAATCAGACGATATTGCGAAAAGAGCTTCTCTCGGGAAGCTTTTTTCTTTTAAAAAAGACTTGACAAGTCTTTGCGGAAATGCTATCATATATGCGTGTTACCCGATTTTCCGCATAATCGGTTTTGAAAAGAGATCGTTACAAGAAAGGAGAAACTAATGAACGACTTTCTTTATTATGAAGTTTTAGCTGAAGAGTATCGCCGTGACAAAATGGCGACCGCTGAAAAACACAACCAATTCTCTCCCCTCTCGGAAGGGAAAATGGCTCTCCGTTTCTACCGCGCCCTCTCCAAAGTGGGCAAAGTGATCGAAACTTCAGGGGCCAGAATGCAGAAACGTTATAATAACTTGGCACTGCGTGAAGAATGCAATATGCTGCCAAACGCTGCTAAATAGCTGATTTGTTTTTGAGGAGAGAATAATGGTTCCCCCAATTGATAACTTCATCGAGACCCCCGCCCGGACCCGAATCCGGGTGGGGCTTGCTCCCGCACAAAATGCGATCCACAGCCTTTTACTGTTGACCAAAACTGAAGAGCTTTCCGGGCTTGGCGAGTGGGTCATCCAAACCGCGCAAAAATTATCCCCTGAAGAACTCCATCAACATTATCGCGTCATGATCGCCTTTTACCATGCCATCATGCCAAAACGAAGTTGGAGTAGCTTTCAGGTTTACCTTAACCATCTGGCACAGATGGATCCCGTTGAATTGCGCGACAAAATGATCAATAGCTATTTCGAGATGGCACACAAAAAAGATATATCAGGGCAATTTACCAGAGAAAATGCCATCGCAAGTGAAGATAATTACATCGCTTTTTTGGAAGAGCGTTTTGGCGATAAATATATCGACGAAGAACTTGAGCGCTGGGCTTACGGGTATGTAATTGATCCCTCAGCGATGCAGGAATTGATCGTTGCGCATTTACAACACTACTGGGATAAATATCTCTCCGCTGAATGGGAACGGGTTCTCCCCATCCTGCAAAAGGCGGTCAACGCATTTCAGCATGTCGATTTCAGCCAAATGGACAACTTTCAGGCGGCGGAATATATCACTGGGCAAACGCTCAGCGCTGAACACTGGGAGAGAAAATGTCAGGAAGCGGAAGGACTTCATTTCGCTCCATCCCTGCATGTTGGTCCATATTTGGGCAAGTTCTTTGAAGACAATTCTCTTGGCTTTATTTTCGGCGCACGGTTGCCGGACAACGCTCCGATCCACGCCCCGGAACTGAGCCACGCCGAGATCTATGTCCGCTTAAATGCACTCGCAGATGAAAACCGCCTGCAAATCCTGAAGCATATTTCCAATCAGGGCGAAAGCTGTTCCACCGAGATCATCAAGGCGCTTGATCTTAGCCAGTCTGCCGCATCACGGCATTTGACCCAACTGACCGCGACCGGGTATCTCCTCGCCCGTCGCATTGACGGGGCAAAATGCTATCGACTGGACAAAGAGCGTATCGCCAACACTCTCGATACCATCAAAGCTTTTTTTGCTTAGATAAAAACTTTTCTTCCCCTCAGAAAAGAGCTCCCGCAAAATTGCGGGAGCTCTTGATTAACCCATCAAAAAAGGCGGGGCTCATACTTAGCTCCGCCTTTTCTATTCTAAAGAAATATCAGCTAACGAACAGCTTCTTCGGTCTCTGCGTCAAAAATGTGGACAGTATCCATATCAAAGGCAACCTTGATCTCATCATCAACACTGTAGGTAGAGCGCGGGTCAACGCGGGCGACGAAGGAAACATCGCCACTGAGCAAGTGCAGGAAGATCTCGTTACCCATCAACTCGGTCACATCCACTTTGGCAGATGCCAATTCCGTATTTGTGTTAGGCGGGATGAAGTCGGGGTTATGGATATTCTCAGGGCGAATGCCGAAGATCACATTTTTGCCTACGTAGCTTTCGTAAACGCCTGCGCGTTCAGCGGTCATCGCAACAGAGAAGTTCTCTCCGTCAACATATATCTTGTCGCCGTCTTTGCGCAGCTTGGCGGGGAAGAAGTTCATCGAAGGAGAACCGATGAAGCCTGCTACAAAGAGATTATTAGGGCTATCGTAAAGCACTTGCGGGGAGTCAATCTGCTGCAAGATACCCTTATTGATGACGGCGATGCGGGTCGCCATCGTCATCGCCTCGACCTGGTCATGGGTCACGTAAACGAAGGTGGTGCCCAGTTTCTGGTGAAGCTTAGTGATCTCCGCGCGCATCTGAACGCGGAGTTTTGCATCCAGGTTGGAGAGCGGCTCATCGAAAAGGAAGACTTTCGGGTCGCGGACGATCGCACGTCCTACAGCTACACGCTGGCGCTGACCGCCTGAAAGTTGGCGGGGCTTGCGCTGAAGCAGATCTTCGATGCCAAGGATATTAGCAGCTTCTTCAACACGCTCTTTGATCTCCGCTTTCGGTGTCTTGCGAAGTTTAAGCCCGAAGGCAAGATTATCATAGACAGAGAGATGCGGGTACAACGCATAGGATTGGAAGACCATCGCGATATCGCGGTCTTTGGGTGCTACGTCGTTCACAACGCGATCACCAATGAGAATTTCACCGCTGGTAATTTCTTCGAGACCAGCGAGAAGGCGCAGAGCAGTGGTCTTGCCACAGCCGGAAGGACCGACCAGGACCAAAAACTCTTTGTCTTGTACATGGAAGCTGGTATTGCTAACAGCTTCTACGTCACCAAAACGTTTGACAACATCTTTGTAGGTTACACTTGCCATAATAAACTTACCTCCAGTCTAACTAAGTATAGTGGCTCCATTATACTCAAAAAACCCGAAGTTCGAGACACCAAAAGTCACCAAGAACTGGAGATAAATAAAAGTTTTCTTATTTGACTTCCCCCCAAATTTATGCCATACTTCTTTCATGCAGAAAACCTGCCCTAAATTACCATCCCATTAGTAGAGGAGGTGGTGCCCATGAGTAATAGTACCAAACTTAGTGCGGCGGCATCCCTCCTCGCAAGTCGATAAGGATGCCGTCGCACGCATACAGATAAGCCGTCCACTTGGACGGCTTATCGCTTTATTAGAAACTAAATTGCGAGATCAAACGGCAGGTCACTGATATCCCTCAGCCTTCTTCCCTCTATCATGCCATTTAGCATATCCAACTGATCTTCAGAAGTATTACTGACCGCTTCAAACAACTCTGGCAAAGCAAAATGATAAACGCAATCCAGATCACCCGTTCCGAGCGCTAACGCAGCAATTCGAGTAGGCAGTGGTTCAGCGGTGACAGCCACGATATGTGGCAAATTCCCCTTACGATTACGTATTAAATTTAGCGCTTCTGTACGTGCGTTTTGAGAACGATCACTTCTTAGTGTCCATTTACACGAAACACTGGCGTGAAGCAAAAAGCGAAGTTCTTTATGATTATCTTCAAGCAGTGGAGTCAACTTTGCCATCCCATCATTACCAAGAACATCTTGATACTTATTTATTTCTCCACCACCAATAGGAACACGTCCAACAACGATATCCGGCTTCACAATATATCCAACGCCAAGTACTGAAGCCAAATCTTTATCAGTATTTGCTAACCGGGACAAATAAGCTAGGTGCTCATATTGATCAAAATCAGAAATATTCGCGTTCAGAAAATGTTTCCACTCTCCTGGGCGAATATGTTGTAGTACGTCAAACGATGCCGCAAGAAAATCCTTTGTTATCTTTTCAAAAAGTCCACCTGTCGTTTGCCCCTTTATCTTGCCATCAAAAACTTCACATTCTAATTGCTCCAAGATCCCAAAAGCTATTTCAATACTGGCCGAGAGTACTCAAATCCGCAGACAGAGATAAAATGTTGGAATGACTTGTCCATCTT
>CAZASG010000031.1:0-47407 GCA_964487745.1 uncultured Anaerolineaceae bacterium
ATCAGCAAGCCAAGAACCATCCAAAGTGTCTTTTTCATTTTCTTTTCTTCTCCTTTTTGAGAGTCAATAAAAGCTTTCAACTTACTACACAAAACTATTTTTTCATTATGTCAGACAACCACCTCCTTATAAGGTTGTACTAAAATATTTAATAATAGCTATTTATTCAGGAAGGAAGCTTCGCACCTAACCATAGTCTTGCCTCCCTTTAGATAGTTGGTTATTTTCAAAATAGCTGACACCGCCATCAACCACTTCGTGAAACCAACCATCTAAAGAAGAGAGCAAAATCCTTGTCCCAAAACATTTTGATCATTTTCTCAAGAAGGAGTAGAAATTTGTTTTGGGGATGTGCTTGAGACAAAAGGGTAGTGGTTTTACACGTTGAATATTATGTAATTTTGGCTGGTTTGACACGAGACCATAGCTTGGTTTTTTGCCCCTCCCGCGAGCAGTTAAATTCCCATCTTCGCCTTAACTCGCCACCCCTCTACAGGCGCCACAATGCCCTACCACAGAAGCGTAGTAATACAAGCCAAAACCCCTCCAAAGAGGGGTGATAAAATAACTCTAATAATGTAATACTGAAGTGCAAATTCCCTTATTTTGGCAAGTTATATCAACTAGTAGTAATTCTATTTATGGGTAATACTTCAATTCAAGTTGATATGATGATCCTACGAGGAGTATGCGTTTGCGACAAAGCAGTCTCCCGCAGTGCAGGTTTTTGCTTCACCCCGAAAAGCATCGGGGTGAAGCAAAAATAGCATCCTTATCCTTAGGCACCACTCTGTTTTGAACACTCTCTTCTTTGATAGAAACACGCCTTAATGACAAAAAAAAAACTAATTGGCCTAATTTTTTTAGCCTTCGGGCTTCTCCTATCTGCATATAGCAGCATAGCACATGCCGCTGCACCAGCACCAACACCAACGCCCTTTTCAGAAGCAGAACCGGAGCTTATTGAAAGAAATCAGGCGTCTCCGCTAAATACTTCATTGCGTTTTGAACAGCTAAGTATTGAAGATGGCCTATCGCAAAGCGTTATCACCTCCGTACTACAAGACCAATTTGGCTTTATATGGATAGGCACGCAGGATGGGCTTAATCGCTATGATGGAAACACTTTCACCACCCATAGGCCAGATCCTAATGATCCTGGAGCGATCAAGGATCGCTGGATATCCAGCCTCTATGAAGACAAAGAAGGATATATCTGGGTCGGCACCTACTTTGGCGGATTAAACCGATATAATCCCTACAGCCACACGTTCACTCATTTTTTAAACGATCCCAATAACCCTACAAGCATAAGTAGTAACCGGATTAATGCCATCTTGGAAGATAGTCATGGCAATTTGTGGGTAGGTACCAACAAGGGTTTAGACCTTTTGGATCGCTCTACTGGTAAGTTTGATCACTTCAAAAGCACATCTGATCTTGCCGAAAGCATTTCCGGTAACAATATCACAGTGCTATTCGAAGATAGTCACGGTGTTTTATGGGTTGGCACTACACAGAACGGGCTAAACCGCTATGATCGACAAACATCAACCTTCAGCTCATTCCGTTTTGGTCCATGGGAATCGTTCGGCCATAACAAGATCAATGCAATCGAAGAAGAAACGCCTGAAAAACTTTGGGTTGCTACAGATCAAGGCGTGCTCCTCTTCGATATCGGAAATAATACTTTTGTGCGTTATCATCATATAAGCTGGGATGCTACAAGCTTGGCAAATAATTCTGCAACGAGTCTTTATAAGGATGATTCCGGTACCTTGTGGGTTGGTACTGAAAGCGGCCTTGATCTTTTTCAGTCTGAAACACGAAATTTTGTGCATTACAAACACAGCAGCAATAATCCGACTAGTTTAAGTAATAACCACATTATGACTATTTACAAAGATCAAGGCGGCATAATGTGGTTCGGCACATTTGGCGGTGGGTTAAACATCTATAATAGCCACCAAAGACAATTCATTTATTATCGTCACGAAGAAAATAACAAGAATAGTCTTAGCTCAAACTTAATCTTCCCTATTCATGCTGCTGAAGACGGAATGATCTGGATAGGAACAGAAGATGCAGGAATGAATCGTTTTGATCCCGCATTGGAAAGATTCACTCACTATCAGCATATCGAAAGGAATTTGGGGTCTCTTTTGAGTAATGATGTCAATGCTATTTTTGTTGACCATGCGAAGACTCTTTGGATCGGTACATCGGAGGGGCTATCCAGCCTGGCTGACGGGGCGCATAATTTTATTCACTACTTTCCTGAGGATGGAAATCCCAATAGCTTACTGAGCAAAAATATTTATGCGCTATATGAAGACAGTAAAAATACATTGTGGATTGGGACAAATAATGGCTTGACACAGTTCAACCCGAGAACCGGCGCTTTTACGCATCACCGGACGAGTGCATCAAAACCTTATACAATAAGCAATAATGCCATCACCACGATCTACGAAGATCATAAAGGGTATCTTTGGGTGGGAACTTATTTCGGTGGTGTTAATAGGTATGATCCGAAGGCCAACAAGTTCATCCATTTCAAGCATGATTCCCAAAAACCAGACAGCCTGACGCACAATCTCATCATGGCTGTATATGAAGACAGCCAGCATCGAATATGGGTCGCAACAGGTGGCGGTCTAAACCTTTTTCATCCTGAAACGGGCACCTTTACACACTATCTGCAAAAAGATGGCTTGCCAAATGACTTTGTCTACGGCATCTTGGAAGATGATACGGGCAATCTCTGGATCAGCACGAATTTTGGGCTTTCCCGTTTTGATCCGGATGAGAATACCTTCCGCAACTACACCGCCAGCGATGGGCTTCAGAGCAATGAATTCAGCATGAATGCCTATGCGAAAGACGCTGACGGAAATATGTATTTTGGTGGGATTAATGGCATCACAACTTTTCACCCATCTGAAATCAGCGACAATGATTATCTGCCTCCGATTGCACTGACTGATTTTCTACTGGATGATGAGTCTTTGTCAGGTCAACCCGACCCCCATCTAATGAAAGAGATCAAGTTGAATTGGCCACAAAATAGTTTTGCGTTCGAGTTTTCGTCTCTTGGTTACGCTCAGCCCGCTCGCAATCAGCATGCCTATATGCTCGAAAATTTTGATGATGACTGGAACTATATTGGAACACGCAGGGCGGGACGCTATACCAATTTGCCGGGAGGCACATATACGCTGCGCGTGAAAGGCACTAACAGCGATGGCGTTTGGAATGAAAAGGGACAAAGTATCCGCATTACGGTTGCACCTCCATTTTGGCAAAAAACGCCTTTTAGAGTTATTGCGACGCTTTTGATCATTGGGCTGGGAGTTGTTGCCTACCGCTTGCGCATGAAAAATATTCAGGTCAAGAATCAAAATTTAGAAAAGCTTGTAGATGAGCGTACTAGTTCGCTGCAAAAGCGGACCGAAGAGCTTGAAGCCCTCTATTCTGGTAATGAAAAGATCGTCCGCGCCATGACACTCGAGCACATCTTCCACGCTCTTATAGAAGTGGCAGTAAATACCCTGCATGCTAATCGAAGCGCGATATTTGTTTGGGATGAGCATAAAGAAAACCTTGTCCCGCGTATCAGCCGTGGTTTTTTACCTGACACATTGGAGAATTTATCTTTTGCCAAGGGTGAGGGGTTGGTAGGACAGGTGCTTAGCGACGGCCAAACACTTGTCGTCTCAAATCTTGAGACGAATTCATTGAAACCTAAAACCAGATCCGTTGTGGTCTCTGAAGGTATCCGGTCGCTCATACATATTCCGATCAAAGTCGATGGGCAAATAGAAGGTGTTTTTAACGTTTGCTTCACACAGCCGGATGCCGCTACGGAAGACACCGTTCGTCTCTACACAATGTTGGTGCAACGTGCAGAATTATCGTTAGAGAATATGCGCTTATTTGAAAAAACCAAAGAAGTAGCTGTGATCGAAGAAAGAAACCGCGTCGCTCGTGAATTGCACGATAGTGCCAAACAAAAGGCTTTCGCTGCACTAGCCCAACTTGGTGCCGTTAACGGCATACTCGATCACAATATTCCCAATGCCCGAATACATTTGCTAGAAGCTGAAAACCTTGTGTACGATGTTTTGCAAGAGTTGACTTTCCTTATTCAGGAAATGTATCCATTAGCCCTGCAAGAAAAGGGTCTTGTTAATGTGCTTGATGAATATATTTTTGAGTGGAAAAATCGTAATGATATAGTGGCAGAGCTTCATGTCAAAAACACGATAGCGATGGAGTTGGAGTCCGAGCAGGCTATTTATCGCATAATGCAGGAGGCTTTGGCGAATATTGCTCGCCATAGCAAAGCCGAGCATGTCAATATTTCGTTGAATTTTGATAAAGATACCCTCTTTGTGACAGTGGAAGATGATGGACAGGGTTTTGATCGCGATCAAAACCCCAATGGCATGGGACTGCGCACCATTATCGAGCGCGCCGAACAAATTGGAGGTCAGGCAACGATCCGCAGTCAGATTGGGCAAGGGACGGTTGTTCAAATAGAAATCCCTATAGTGAAAAATGCGTAGTAGTTCTTATTTCAAGGAGATGTGATAATGAAAAATCCTATTACGATCTTGATCATTGATGACCATGAAGTGGTGCGCAAGGGCGTTCGTTCTTATCTTGACACGTTAGCTGACATGAAAGTCATTGGGGAGGCTGCGTCAGGCGAAGATGGGTTGAAATTAGTTGAAGAGAATATCCCGGATGTTGCTTTGGTGGATCTTGTTATGCCTGGAATGGATGGCGTTGAAACAACACGGCACATTAAGGAAGTGAGTCCGCGCACGCAGGTTGTGGTTCTCACTTCATACCACAAAGATGCGCATATATTCCCCGCTTTGAAAGCCGGTGCGATTTCTTATATTTTGAAAGATGTAAAAATGGAACAGTTGGCGGACACTTTGCGAAGAACAGTACAAGGTGAGGTAGTGCTACACTCGAGAGTAGCTTCGCGCGTTTTGAAAAATATTCGTGGAGACCATGATGAAGAACTGGCGCTTTTTTCAAACCTAACTGATCGTGAGCAGGAAGTACTAAAGCTGATTGCTAATGGGCTGACAAACCGAAAAATTGCTGAAGAACTTGTTATTAGTGAAAACACAGTAAAAGGACACGTTAGCAATATTCTCAGTAAGCTACACGTGGCAGATCGCACGCAGGTAGCAGTTTATGCTTGGCAGCAGGGTTTGGTACAGCGAGAAATCCCTGAAAAATAATTATTATATTTAGTCTCAGTTGCGTAAACTCTATTCGAAAGTGCTAGTAAAATAGGAGAAGAAATTGACCCTCATAGTACCATTGTGAGGAAGGAAGTGGTTTGGAACAGGTCTTCTTCGGGGCACTCTTATGAAGACAACTTGATTTCCGTCAGGTTGTCTTTTTTATCTAAACACTATGCTCCTCCTTTGCTTGTTTCATTCATCGCTTGCTCGCAACCTTGCTTTTTCGTAAGGTTAAGTGTATAAAAAATAAATATCGAGCACTCTTTTACTGTGCCAATTCAGGAGGGAAGCATGAAATTCTCCAAACTATCTTCTTTTTTTCTTATCTTGGCTCTTCCCCTACTCTCGCAACCACGAACATCGCGCACCAATATCTTCCGACTTGAAAATAGCGTGGGGCTCTACGATAACTTTGCCGGGATACAAATCACTCGCACCGAACGGAATTTGGAAAACAACACCGTTCTTTTGAGCAATAATACTGGCACCCCCATAAATACTTGGGCAGCAGGAAATGAACCAACGATGGTCAAGAATATTTGTGGAGGGACAGGAGGTTCAAATCCTGATAGTCTCATCAATATAAATGACCTGCTTTACTTTCGCGCTAGTAACTGTACAAATGGCGTGGAACTGTGGAAAACCAACGGAGGAGAATCTGATACCACCATGGTCAAAGATATTATTAGTGGAATAGGAGGTTCGTACCCATATCTTCTCACTAGCGTGAATGGCACGTTGTACTTTCAAGCAAAGGATGACACAAACGGCGATGAACTATGGAAAAGTGACGGAACAGAAACTGGCACTGTCATGGTTAAGAATATCAATGAGACGGGAGGTTCGAATCCAAGTTGGTTAACTGATGTGAACGGCACACTATACTTTGCAGCTAACAATATAAGCGATCGGGAACTGTGGAAAAGCGATGGAACAGAAACTGGCACTGTCATGGTTAAGGATATTAACGGGGCAGGACCTTCGCACCCAAGTTGGTTAACTGATGTGAACGGCACACTTTACTTTCAAGCGCGTAACAGCACAAACGGCATTGAGCTGTGGAAAAGTGACGGAACAGAGACTGGCACTGTCATGGTTAAGGATATCAACGAGGTAGCGAGTTCATATCCAGCATATCTCACTAACGTGAATGGTATGCTCTACTTTCAAGCCCGCGACAGCACAAACGGCATTGAACTATGGAAAAGCGATGGAACAGAAGCTGGCACCGTCATCGTTAAGAATATTAGCAGCATGCACGGAAATTCACACCCCACTAATCTCACCAATGTGAATGGCATACTTTACTTTAGCGCTGACGACGGCATAAACGGCTACGAACTATGGAAAAGCGATGGGACAGAAGCCGGAACCGTCATAGTCAAGGATATTAATGGGACAGGACCTTCACATCCAAGTTGGTTAACTGATGTGAACGGCACGCTTTACTTTCAAGCCAGTGATGGCACAAACAACTATGAATTGTGGAAAAGTGATGGGACAGAAACTGGGACAGTCATGGTCAAGGATATCAACGGAGCAGGAAGTTCGGACCCAAGCAGATTCGAGGTTGTGGAGGACATGCTTTACTTTCGCGCTGACGACGGCATAAACGGAGAAGAGCTATGGAAAAGCGATGGAACAGAGGCTGGCACCGTCATGGTCATGAACATCAATGAGCATGGAGATTCATCCCCAGCTTACCTTACCAGGGTGAATGTTTCCCTTTACTTTAGCGCTAACGACGGTATAAACGGTAAGGAATTATGGAGACTGACTAACGCTCCCACGATCATGTCCATCACCCGCACAGATGTAAACCCGACCTTTGCATCAAGTGTGGATTTTACTGTGACCTTCTCCGAACCCGTAACCGGCGTGGACACAAGTGATTTCACCCTCGCCACTACTGGCACTGTGAGCAACCCGTTCATCTCCGGCATAAGTGGCTCCGGTGCAATCTATACAGTCACAGTAGATACAGGTTCCGGTGACGGAACCATTCGGCTAGACATAGTTGATGATGACCGAATCATCGACAGTAATAACAACCCTCTCGGTGATGTGGGTGTCGGGAACGGTGACTACACAAACGGGGAAGTCTATTCCATTATGCGAGATTTTGTTATCCTTGTTCGGACAAATAATCCTGGAGCATCATCGGATACAGAGTTTATGATCCCTACATATGGTGGAGAGACATATAGCTACAATGTGGACTGTAATAATGACGGTACAAATGAGGTTACAGGACAAACAGGGAACTACACTTGCGATTATGGCCCAACGGGGCTAAATACAGGTGCGGGATATTATTGGATTAGAATTAAAGATAACAGCGGGACGAATACAGGCTTTCCCAGGATTTACTTCCATGATACTGGAGATAAAGAAAAGTTGCTAACAATTCAGCAATGGGGAGCTGGTAAATGGACATCAATGAACGCTGCCTTTATGGGGTGCGCTAACTTGGCAGGACCAGCAAATGATATGCCAGATTTATCAGGGGTGACAGATATGTCTGCAATGTTCTATAAAGCCAGCTCTTTTAACCAGAATATTAGCGGATGGGATATGTCCAATGTCAGAGACATGAGTGACATGTTCAATAGAGCTGCTACCTTTGACCAAGACATCGGGGCGTGGGATACGTCTAACGTAACTGACATGAGTTATATGTTTTACGAAGCCAGCACTTTCAACCAGAATATTGGAGAGTGGAACACTTCCAATGTAACAGATATGAGTTGGATGTTTTACAGCTCTTCTTCTTTCAATCAAGATATTGGGGATTGGGATACATCAAACGTCACCAATATGATGGATATGTTCGCTAATGCAATTACATTCAATCAAAATATAGGAAGTTGGAATACATCTAATGTGACTAATATGCAAGAAATGTTCTTTTACGCTTCTTCTTTCAATCAGGATATAGGAGGTTGGGATACATCTAGCGTAACAGACATGAGTTGGATGTTCGATCACGCTTCTACTTTCAATCAAAATATAGGGAGCTGGGACGTCAGGCCCTTAACAGATGCCATGGCCATGTTCCAAGGGATAAAACTCTCCACGCCAAACTACGATGCCTTGTTGAATGGCTGGAACGCGCAGATTTTACAAAACGGGATTACATTTAATGGAGGCGATAGCACATATTGTGTTGGGGAAATCGCACGTACTAACATCATCTCATCTAGCAACTGGGCAATCACAGATGGAGGAAAAGATTGTTCCAATACTGACCCAATCGTTTTTTCAATCGCGCGGACAAATGTTAATCCAACATCTGCTTTCAGCGTGGATTTCACACTCACATTCTCGGAAGAAGTCACAGGCGTGGACGCGTCAGATTTTATTTTGACCATCGCCCGTGAAGCCAATATGAGTCCAGGCTTCATCACGAATGTGAGTGGCTCAGGAGATACTTACACAATCACAGTAGATACAGGTGAAGGTAGTAGTTTGATCCGTCTGGACGTGGTTGATGATGATACGATCGTGGATAGCGCTGGGAATATGCTTGGGGGGACAGGCACGGGGAATGGCGACTATCTTGCAGGTGAAACCTACAAGATAGAGAAAATAAGTGATCCGCCCCCAAATGGTATCCCTCTCATCTTAGGCACAGACTTGGGTGTCAGCACTGAAATCGATGATAGCCTTAGCTCTGAGAGCGATGACTACAGTATCGTCGATAATACTAACGGTGCAGGTGGGGAAGAATACACGATCAACGAGTCTGCTCTCTCTGCTGATTCCAGCAGAGAGGGGCATTCGGAGACAATACTCTCATATTCAGGTCAATGGCGGGAGAGATACCAAGGTGGTCCTTGGTATTTGGTTGTCTGGGGCAATTCTGGTGAAGATGGCTCTATATCTGATAGCCATAAGAATGATGTTTTGGTCTACAATGCTGGTGCTTGGCGGCTAAGAAGCCCTGATGGGGCTTGGAATGCAATTACTTGGGGTGAAGTCAATGGAAACATTCCTGTGCCTTATGATTATCCTAATGACGGGCAGGCAGATGTTTCCATCTATCGTTCGGGTATCTGGTGGTTGAGAAACTCCGATGGTACTTGGGATTCAATTAGCTGGCGGGGGAGTGGAGATATTCCATGAACGAATATTTGATTCTTAAACTTTTATAGCATAATTTCCCTTCCAAAAGCCCGGGCAAAAAGCCGCTTTTCAGCGGCTTTTTTGATTAATTCTGCGGTTCAAAGACCAGTGCATCTCCATCAGCTTGGAAAAGAAAAAGCTGTCCATCATGCAGTTCCCAGCGCTCCACTTCGCCAAGGAAAGACATGAAAACCTGTTCTTGATCCATTGCTACAGGGTCGGCACATGCCATCGCCGTGGACATCATCATGCCAAATTCGATGGTGTCGCCTTTGAGTTTATATTCGCCGCCATAGGTGTTACAGGTTGAGTGTCCGCGCACCTGACCATCTTCAAAGGCGATAGTTGGCTGGGTATTCTCAACTAAAGGCTGTCCAGCCAAGGAGATCAATTGCCAAGAGGTGCCTTCAAGTTCTACTGATGCGCCGATCCCTGCACAGGCGGATAGGGAAAAAACCGCGATACCAAGAATTACTTTCAAAAGAGTAGTTGTTTTCATTTTTATTCCTTTCTGCTACACTCTCTAAACGTTCACCCTTGATGAAAAGTTCCCAAAGACAAAGCCTTGCTGAAATTTCACAAGGCTTTGTAGAAAAGGTTATTCTTTACTTTCAGAAAGGAGTCCGAGTTTGGGAAAGACAAAGGCATAGCTGACGATCCATAGGGGCAGCCCGGTAATGATTAGACGATCCCCCTGATCTGCAGAGACGCCTGATGCCAGGGTTTGGATGAGGAAGGTCAGATAGATGATCCAGAGTACCTGCCATTTCCCTTTGGTGTTGAAGAGGAGTAAATATCCCACTAGTGGCAGCATAAGCAAGTGAAAGTAAAGGTGCCATTTGTTGAGGGTCATAATAGCGATATTCATTGTATTTTCTTTGTCGATGATGACATAAGAATCTGCCAACAAGCCATCCTGAACGAGGTTACTGAAGTAGGTCGCCAGGGTAGCTTGTTTGTGGTCAAGCAGGTAGGCGATCTCTTCTTCGGATGTCCAGTTTTCGATAGCGGTAGCAATTTCGGGCAGGGGCGTATCGAGCGCTTCTGCTTTTGCATAGACGCGGGTCACCATCCAATATTTGAGGGTGTGCCCCGCCACATCTGAAACCATCGGCGTCCCCACCACTTGCCAGGTGATAAAAAATTGGATCCAGAGCGGCAGGAGGGCAAGAACGATCTTTCCCCAAAATTTCCAGATACGCCATTTGCCAAAAGATTTGATGAGAAGATAGAGAAGGAAAATGCCAAGTTGTAGTTGGTAAGTCGGTTTGGTGACCAAAAGGAGGCTGAATAAAAAGATCAACCAATACTCTGCATTCTCTTCGCCATAACGTGTAAAAAGGAAATAGACAAAAATGGCGAGAAGCAGCGTATTTAGATTTTCGCTCATCCCATGAAAGGTAAGTGCGATAGGAGAGGGGTGCGTCCAGAAAAGTGCCGATGCGAGTATGGCTAAGGGGATTTTGCGAGTGGCGCGTTCGGCGGCCAGAAATATAAATGTAGTCGTTAGCAGCCACAGCATAAATTGAACCGCCCACAAACTTATATCAGGGTCAACAGGCGTGATGGCGCGCAGGGAACCGACAAAAAATGGATAAAGCCAGGGGCGACGATTGAGCACATGCGTTTCAGAGTTACCGAAAAGAAAATCCCCCGTTTGCTGGTAATCGCGCGCATCGGATGCCCACCACATGTGATTATCCATGCGCCCGGGTTCAAAACCGATGTGGGTGCTATCGGCATAAGTTTGGGGAATCGCCCATGCGAAGTAATAGACTGTCGCGGCAACGAGCGTCAGCCCCAGCCCAACAAGAATGCGTCGGTTTTCTTTAATTTTCTCCCAAAGTTGGGCGATTTTATTCTTCATTCAAACTCCGATGATCTATAAAATCCCCCGCATCATCTCAGCAACAGCCTGATAGACCGGGGACTCGTCGCCCAATTCTACCAGCGGTCGTCCACTGAATTCAAACTCCATCAAATCGGCATTGGATGGGACTGTCCCGAGGAAGTTCACGCCCATTGTATTGATCTTTTCAACAAGTGGATTCGGCAGCTCGCCCATGACCCGATTAAGGATCAGGTGCGTGTTTTCAACGTTTATATCCAATCCGGGCACCATCGAAGCGATCCGCTCCGTCGCGACGATTCCCCTTTGGGTTGGGTCGGAGACCATCAGCAGATGTGCGACATCACGCGTGGTACGGCGACTGAGATGTTCCATCCCGGCTTCATTGTCAATAACCACATAGCGGTAACTTTTACTGATGCTATCGACCACTTCGCGCAGGTTGTGGTTAACAGCACAATAACAGCCTGCCCCCTCGGGGCGCCCCATCGCGATCAGGTCGAAATGCTCACCTTCTTCAACAGATGAACGAACTTCGTAATCCAGATATTCCTGTTTGGTCGTGCCGCCTTGTAAAGTTCCCATGGCTGCACCACCCTGCAACAGGGATTTTTGTACTTCTTCCAGCATCCCTTCGCGGATATCTCCGACTGTCCATTCAAGGTCGAGACCCAGTACCATATTCAGGTTGGAGCTAGGGTCAGCGTCGATGGCGAGGATCGCGCCATTCTGATTTTGCGAGAGATATTTGATGACCATCGCGGCGACAGTGGTTTTCCCGACGCCGCCTTTACCTGCGAGTGCGATCGTTGTTGTCATGTATGTGTCTCCAATAAAAAATTAGGAAGTGAGTTTTTGAGCCATCGTAATGGCAGCATTTTTCAAAGAGGGAACGTGATCATAAACGGGAATACCCAAGCGATCCGCTTCCTGGACGCCCATGTCGGCGGGAAGGAAGCCCAGAACGGGGATGCCGGGCGACTCTGCTTCGAGAAAGGTAGATTCATCTTCGTTGCGAACCTTGTTCCCGACAAGCCAGAGGCGGTCGAGACCAATGTCGTTTGCCAGTTTTTTGATCTGGCGCGCGGTACCCAGTGAACGTCGAGTCGGCTCGACAACGATGACCATCGCATCTACAAAATCAACGGTCGCACGCCCCAGATGCTCCACTCCGGCGTACATATCCAAGATCAGCATTTCTTCGTCGCGGAAGATGAGATGGGTGAAAAGGGTCTTTATCATCGCAGCTTCGGGGCAGATACAGCCTGAGCCGCCGAGGTCTACCGATCCCATTTCGAGCAAACGCACCCCACGATGTTTGACGCTGAAACGTTCAGGGATGTCGTCCACACGTGGGTTGAGGGTGAAGAAGCCGCCCGTTGTACCCGGTTTAGCACCAGTGCGCTCTTCGATGAGGGCATCCATCTCGGCGATTGGCTTGAGCTCCACGAGTTTTTCATCCGGGAAACCCAATGCACCGGAAAGACAGGGAGATGGGTCTGCATCCACGGCGAGGACATCGCGCCCTTCGTCGGCGTAGGCTTGTGCCAGTAAGGCTGAGAGGGTTGTTTTGCCAACACCGCCTTTGCCACTAATTGCGATTTTCATTTTGAAAGATCATCCTTTCGCTTTGATCAACTGCCGCGTTAGATTGCTGCCTAAAATGGCATATGCATCCGTCACCAAATAGTGATGCGCATTGGAATCAAAAAGAATACGATACGAGGGCGGGAAATCTTCATCGCCCAGCCAGCAGACCACCAGAATGGGAACAAAGGGGAGAATTTGATGTGAGAAAGCTGCATCGCCAAAGTTTTCGCGTTTGCCGCCAAGTTTTTCATTGGCTTTGATAAAGGCATCTAAGTCGTTCTGAAAAACTTTCGCAAGTTCGTTCCCTGAATACCCTTGAAAAGCCTGGGCGTAGAACATCCCGTCCGGGATTTCCTTGAAGGCGATCCACTCTCCGCTAAGGGGAACCCCCTTCACACCATCGAAATAATATGCCAGCATGGTGAGATCGAAGGTATTAAGTTCCACTCCACTTTCTGTGAATTTTCCATTGAACTCAGGGAAGTTGATTTGAATTTCCCTACCCCAAAAATTCAAACGGAAAATGCCGCGCTGCCCATTTTGGGGCATATAAACTGCCCCTGTGTGGTTGGCTAGTACGTTGGGGTCTTTGTGTTTTAGTTTGTCACGGATTTCGGCTACACGATCCCCCAAAGGATTGGGAGTCTCTCCAAGTAACCAATCTTTTTCAGCCATGATCTTCCTCAACAAGTAATTAAATCTCAAGGGAGCACATTTTCGCGCTCCCTTGAATTATATCAGCGAGTATTTCTTACGCAGGCACTTTAGCGGATTCACCTTTGGGTTCGGGCATCACGAAATCAGGCGGTAGCAAGCCCGCTTCGGTGATGAGACGCGGGACGATGGATTCCCAGCCAACTGCCATAAGATGGATTCCATCCACACCTTGCTTTTTGCGGATCTCCTCGATCAATTCCAATGCGATCTCGAAACCAACTTCGGCTTCGCCATCCGGCCCAGCTGCTTCCATACGCCTGAGCAGTTTTTCCGGGATGGTGACACCGGGCACATCATGATGCATATATTGCGCCATCTTGAGCGTTTTCAGTGGAGTAATGCCGATCAACAGATAGACCTTATCAAGGATGTCGCGCTTGGCAAGCTCGTTGAGCCAGACCTCCATGCCATCGGGATCATAGACGAGGTTGGTCTGGAAGAACTGCGCTCCAGCGTTAACCTTTTTATGCTCACGAATTGCCTGATATTTCGGCTCAGACGCAAAGGGAGCGGCAGCTGCGCCGAGGAAAAGTTTCGGGCGGAATTTAATATTGCGTCCGTCAAGATATTTGCCTTCGTCGCGCATGCGGCGTAAGATCCAGAGCATTTGGATGGCGTCGATATCAAGGATATCGGAGCGTCCCATCGGGGCAGGTCCCATGCGGGCACTATCGCCTGAAAGACAAAGCACATTGCGGATGCCCAATGCACTCGCGCCGATGATCTCTGCCTGCAAGCCTGTGCGGGTGCGGTCACGCGCAGCGATCTGTAGAACCGGTTCCGCGCCATGCTCAATAGCGAGTTTGCTGCATGCCAGACTGGACATACGCGGTGTTGCCGAGGGGCAATCAGTGAAGTTGACAGCAGCGACGTAAGGCTCGATCATCTCGGTGTTACGGCAGAGCTTACCAGTAGCCGTACTCATCGGCGGGGCTACTTCGGAAGTAACCACGAATTCACCCGCGCGAAGACGGCGCTCCAATTCGGAGATGGGTTCTTCGTAAGCCGGAGCATGGTATTCGTTATCACCCTCCCACCAATCGGGTTGGCGGATGTGTTCGAAAACCAGATCCCAGGTTTTATAACGTACTTCAGGCGGCTGGAAGAAGATGCCCTTGGCAACTTTCCCTGCACCTATTTCTTTGATGCGCCCAAATACATCGCCCCAAGTTTCTGTGCCCGTTTTATCCCAATCGAGAGGAGGCAGTACTTCGAGGAGCTTCTCTTCGCGTCCCATGGCATAGGAGCGTTCGAAAATCTTATACCAGATACAGGGGCGGGTTTCGTCTACATAACAATGCTCTGATGTCGAACCACCGCAAGGGCCGTTCCTTTCACCTTTCGGGCACTCCATCGGGCAGATGAAGGCAGTCTCCTGTAAGAGGCAGTTGCCGCACATGCGGCAGCCGAATAGCGGTCCTTTGATGGCTTTTTCAAGGGAGGCAAGCAAACGGCGATTAAGCGGCTCTTTTTTAAAAGGTAAAAAAGGTGGTTGCCAACGACGTCCGGGGGTAAAGATTGGCATAGCTATCTCCTAATCTAGCCTTCGATCTTCAATGAATGCAATATGAAGGCAATCCAGTTACAGCTTCTTATTGCTCCAAATATGAATCTGCGTAAATAACCTTATTCAGCAGAATTTGCACCGTTTTCCAAACAGCTGCCTGTTCGGGGTCACTCATATCCACTGCGTCGAGGGAGGGTTCTGCCATCGCTTCGACCTGATCGTGGATGTGGAGATAGAGTTTATTAAGTGCGCTGCTTTCATCGCGGTTTTCGATAACGCGGACGACTTCCATCAATTCTTCTTCGAGCGGATTGGCGATCATCATCTTGAGACCGGCACCCATAACCATTGCGCAGTAAACGCTGTTGATAAGGGGGCGGTTCTTGTGAGGCACAGCGTTGGAGACATTGGAAAGTCCAATTGAAATCTGCGGCGCGGGATCCCAAGCATAGGGGATAGTACGCACGGCTTCAATCAATTCAGGGCAATATTCCTGGCAGCCCGAGACGGTCAGTACGAGGGGGTCGATGATCAAGTCTCCAATCGGGAAATCCAGTTCGAGACACCGAGGAATTAATTGCTCGAGAGCGATCGTCACTCGAGCATCCGAAGAGACGGGGATGCCGCTTTTTTCCATTGTCAAAGCGATCAATTTGGCGTTATATTTTTTTGCCAATTCCGGCACTTTTTCAAGACGTTCTGCTTCAGCAGATGTCGAGTTCAAGATCGGCTGCGCCTTGGTAATCGTCTTAAGCGCGGCTTCCATTCCATTGATATTGGTTGTGTCGATACAGAGCGGCACATCGACCACATTTTCAACGGCTTTTACCATCCAGGGAAAAACTTCCTCCCAGTCTTTTTTGCGGGGTCCCAGATTCAAGTCAATGCACTGCGCACCAGCTTCAACCTGCTTCAGCGCGGAAGCCATGAAGAACTCGCTATCACGATTTTTCAGGGCTTCCTTGACTGCAGGGGAAATAATATGGATATTCTCGCCAATGATATACATAGAAACCTTCCTTTCAAATAGAGGAACGATTATTTCTTTTTCATTGCCGCATCCACAGAGGGGAACAAACTCATATCTGTGTGCGGCAGGAACATCGCCGACATAAAAGCATCATAAAAGCTATTGTCAGCGGAAAGCTCAATATAGGTCATACGCGCAGCAATTTCGGTGATGCGGTCGCGTAAGTTGTGATCGATCAGTGCCAAGTAGGCCCCCAGCACTGAGGTATTGCCCAAAAAGTGGAAACGATCCCAAGACATATCTGGGAGCAAGCCGATCTCGACCGCTTTCTCCACATTGATATATTTGCCAAATGAACCGCCGATGAGTACCTTTTCGGCAGCTTCAAGCGGGATACCAACACTCTCTGCCAAAACCGTAAACCCGGCGTAAATAGCAGCCTTCGCGCGCAACAGGTTGTCGACATCAACATCAGTAATGACGATATCCTCGCCCTTTTCGGTCTCATCTGCCCAGGCGATCACATATTCGTTTCCATGTTCGCCTTTTCGGGCACGCGGCGTATCTATTTTGATATTAACTTTGCCGCGCTTATCCACGACGCCGGTTAAGAACATCTCTGCCAAGAGAGATATAAGACCGGAACCGCACATACCTTTGGGCTTGCTACCGCCAATCACACGGAAGTTCGGCTCGTAGGTTTCTCCATTGACCCAAACTTCTTCGATGGCACCTTTGGTCGCCCGCATCCCGTGCAAGACACCCGCACCTTCAAAAGCAGGGCCTGCTGAACAGGCACAGGTGACCAGCCAATCTTGTGAACCAAGCACTGTTTCACCATTCGTGCCCACATCCAAAAAGAGCACGACATCTTCAGAATCTGCCATTCCCGAAGAGAGTACGCCAGCGCTAATATCCGCACCAACGTAACTGGCAACACCGGGCAGGCAGTCCACCGTCGCATTGGGATGAATATTCAACCCGATCTCAACGGCACTCAATGGCGGGATATGGTTGACTGCCGTCACAAAGGGAGACAATCGAATGCTCGCCGCCGGGATACCGAGCAACAGGTGCATCATCGTGCTGTTACCGGAAATCGTCGCTTTGACGATCTCTTCAGGTTTTATCTTCGCACGCTTGCAGGCACGTTCGACCAATTCGTTGATCGTGCCTGTCACCAAACCGCTCATCTTCTGGTCGCCATCGTTCTTGCTGGCAAAGATGATGCGTGAGATCACATCTTCGCCACGCGAGATCTGCTGGTTATATTCAGCCACTTGCTTGACCACTTTGCCCGTAAGCAAATCCGTCAACCAGAGCGAGACCGTTGTCGTGCCAATGTCCACCGCGACACCCCATAAAGGTGTGTCTTCGGCGAGATGTCCGGGATAAAGTTCGACCAACTTGGCGGGACATTCTGCACAATCCCAGGTTTTGGTGTTGAGAATGGCGGTCACTTTCCACTCGCCTTCACGAACGATACCGCCCAATTTTCGGAGCATCGCCAGATCGGTTTTGATCGCCGCGATGCCAGCCTGTTTGCGAGCGGCGGTTTGCAGGCGGCTCCAGTCATCAGTTTGGTCATCCATGCTGGGTTGAGACAGACTCAGATGTAGTCGTCGTAAGGATTGCGATTTCGCAGGGTCATATCCCACCGGGACAGCCACATCTGCAACGATGCGGTCGGTGGTCAAGCGGCGTTCGATCTTCTCCTGCTCTGGGATGATAATTTCTACATCCCCCTCGATGACCGATTGACACGCCAACGCATAGCCTTCGACGACATCTTCGGATGAGAGACGTAATGTACTCCGTCGCCGCACATCCCCGGCAGTGACCTTGACTGCGCAACGCCCACAACGCCCCTGCCCTCCACAGGGTTGACTGATTTCAACTCCAGCCCGCGCCGCAGCTTCAGTGACCAACGTCCCTGTGGGGACCTGGATGGGTTCTTTTGCTTGATCGAAAATTACAGTGTGTTCTGCCATGTTCAGTAATTAGTTACCAGTATTCAGTGGTCAGTCATTTGCTTTGGACTGACCACTGTTCACTGAATACTGATTAGACAACCTGCTTCATATAAGCTGGCAAGTCGACCGCTTCGCGGGGACCGACCATTACATTCCAGTCGGGGAGCTCTTCTTCAAGTTCTCCAGAAAGGACAGCGGTGTGTCCGGGCAAGACAATCTTTTTCCCGTCCACTTTGTCACCGACTTCAAAGCGCTTCACATCTTTGGCAATGCGCTCCGCATCGAATTTTCCAGCTGCCCAGGCAGTGAGCACGCTCATTCCTTCCGATTCGGTGACCAGCAGCCACGCGGGGACTCCCGCGCTTTCGACTTCGTTGGCAACGCTAAAGTAGGTGATGCTGAAGTTTGTTGTCACCAAAACGGGGTCATCGGGGCTGGGATCATTGATCTCGTAGACGCCGGGCTGTACCTGGATCGGTTTTTGCGGATCGGTGTAGATATTTTCGCGCAGCACCAAAAGCGGATAGGCTGTTTCGGGGGCGAAATGATCGAGAACGATCAAGCCGCTGTATTTGCCGATGGCTTGCGCGGCGAGGGTTGTTTCTGTTGCCGCGTCGCCTACATCGCCAGGGAAAGAAATGATGGGGAAGCCCAGCGGGCGGAAATTCGATTTAAGTGCCATGCGGCGGGCGGTAGTGTTGGCAAGTAACGTCCCGCGGAAGCCACGTTGGGTTGGGGCGAGCACCAAGTCTTTGACACCCGCTTCGCCGAGTTTTTCGGTTAAAGCTACCATCTCGTCCATGCTGTCTGCTGCCACAGATAGTACGGCGTCGTATTCTTTGGCGAGTTCTGCCATTTGCTGCCAATTGTTCCCGGTAGCGTGGCAAATGAGCGGTTTTTCGCCATCCGCCAGTGCGGGCAGACCAAGCCGAAGGGCGTCCGCATCGCCGATGAGTATCAGCGGGCGATGGCTGACTTCGCGCACCGCTTTGACAGCAGCCGCGAAATCCCCGCCATCCGCCTGAATGGCAAAGCCACTCATTTCAAGGTTGATGCCAACATAATCCACTTTGTATTCGTCAGCGGGTTTGACTTTTGCCTTGATCTCATCTGCGCTTTCGGTATCGTAGACACGCAGGAAAAGACCGGGATGGCTGTAGAAAGTTTTCTCGTGTCTAAAAAGGACCACTTCGTTGCCCGTTTTGACTTCGTAGCCGTTCGAGCTAAGTGCAAAGGGGCGCACGGGCGGGGCGGCGGCTTCAGAGAGCTGCGCCATCGCTTCATCGCTGACATGCGGACAGAGCGAGAGTTCGACTTGTTTGGCTGCCAGCTTCATCGCAAAGGCGAGACAGGTGGGGAAATCGCAGTCTTTGCAGTTGGTTTGTGGCAGCAATTTGTAAATTTGAATGCCTGAGAGTGCCATAGTTTTCTCCTAGCAGTGAGACCTGACAGGTTAAAACCTGTCAGGTCTGATCTCTATTATTTGCCCATCAGATCGTCGATGGCGCGGCGGACGCGGCGCAGACTTTCGGGGTGGCGAACCACCACAATATCTGCACCGGATTCGATCAGCATGACGGACGTCAATGTTTCCCAGGTGATGGCACGTTCGAGCCAGTCACCCCATTCTGTGGGCACATCGTCGCCGACTTTGGCTTCTTTGGTCTTCCAACATTCTTCGCCGGGGGTGACGATCATCGGCATCTGGGTCATGCTATCGCCCTGCAGGGCTGCCAGTCGCAGGCGTTCCATCACGGAGTAGCCATACTCAAAACCGTAGCCGAGTGCGCCCGTTGTTGGATCCATAATGATGCGCTCAAGGGGTAAGCCCATGTCGCTGATGAGAATATTCAACTGCTTGGCAAGGTTCACGTCCATCGCTGTACGGGCACTGACGAGGTGGTTATTCGCCATCGCCGCCGCGACAATGGTGCGGTAATTCTTGTCTTCGCAGAAGCCGAGCAAGAGGTTTTCGCCCTTCGTGGCATCTGCAATTGGCACAAGCAGGTTGTTGTCCACTTCCGCCTGTCCGGGTCCGAAAACTGCTAGTGGCAAGCCAGACGCGCCAAGAATATCTTTGGTCGCTTTCACGGCCGCGTCGGGGGTATTAGGCTCCCCATCTGCGCCGTTGAGAGAAAGATTGAGCAGGAGCATATCTGCACCAGCATCTTCAGCGGCTTTCGCCCATTTGCCTGGCTCATTCACCACGTCGCCCCATTCGTTCAGAAGCAATTCTGACCAATCGTCGGGACGGTGATCTTTGATTTCCATCGCGATAAGCGGGGCATTCGGCATCGCGCCTTCAAAATCCATGAAGGGCATGGCTGTCTCGCCGCCAACGGTGACGGTCTTCGCGCGCGTGCCACCTTCAGCAGCGGTTGCGCCAATGGTCACTGTCCGCACGGAGCCAGACCAGCTCTCTTTCGCAAGTTGAGTTTTCGTTCCGGCCGCGAGCCATTCTTTGTCTTTGGGAAGCTCGATTTTGGGAGCAACAGGTTCAGGAGCAGAAGCAGCTTTGGGTGCTGTTTGAGGGATGACTTGAACTTCGGGGACATCCCCGCCAAGTTCTGCTAAAGCGCCGACAAGTGACCCGATCAGGGTCTTTACGGAACGCTCTAGACGATCAACGCGTTCTTCGAGTGAGCCGTCTGCCGCTTGAGGAGTTGGTTGCTGCACCTGTGTTACGGGCGGGGTAGGTGTTTCCTCAACTGGAGCAGGTTCAGGCTGAGTTGGTTCCTGCTCCTGGGTAGCAGGGGCTTCTTCCTTTTCTGTTACAGCGTCAATCACTGCTTCTGCTTGAGCGACAACGTCATCCGCATCATCCACGCGTGCAGATTCAGCAACCATCGGTCCCATATCCTGCACAGGGTGATCTTTCTCTTTGACCCAGTCGACCAGTTCTTCAACGGTGGTGACGCTCTCGCTATCGGCGATGCGCTCGATCAGATCGGGAATGCCTTCACGTTCGGCAACGCCCTGGAATTCTGCGCTCATGCTATCTTTCAGATTCTTGGACATCCAGACGACACGTTTGAAACCACCGTCAGCGGAGATAAATTTAGGGCTGACGAGATAAAACTTGCCAACGCCCATAACGCCGGGGGTCTGGACTCCGCCACCTGCCATACCAGCAAGGGTGGAGAATTTCATCCCCATCGGGGTCATGCCGACATCTTCGCGGCTGACGATCATCACGCCTTCGACTTCGGGGATGTACATGACAATGCACTCGAAACAGCCACAAGCCGTCATCGGGTTTTCCATGATGGAGTACATACTCACATCCTGAATAACGCCGTGAGAGCCGACTTTGGCATAATCGAGGGTGCCTTCCCAGTAGCCGAGATTGGGGTCGATCAATTTGCCCAAACCGATCGGCTGGTTGGGTCCGGTGGGGTTGATATTGTAGGAGGCTTTGCAGTCAAGCCAGTTATATGCGCCGCAGAGACCGAGCCTTTCAGGGCTGACCACACAGACGTGGTTCGGCGCGAAGGACTGACAGAGCGTGCAAGAGTAGAATTCTTCAACCGCATCATCGGTGAGATCGGCGAGGCGTTTATTGCGATAGTCGTAGGCTTCGCGGGCTGTTGCCAGCCATTCTTCAACTTTTGCGGGTTCGGTGTAAATGGTGACGCGTACCTTGTCGACAACTGCACCAAATTCGGCGTGCAGGCGAGCGTGGAGTATCTTGCCAATGTCCTCAAGCGTGAAGCCTTTTTCGGTGGCTTCGCTCGAGATGCGTATCCACGTAATATCGCGTTGCCCGATATGCTGTAGACCAGAGCCACCGTTAACAAAGTAATGGATCTGGCGCTCAAGGACAGGCTCGAAATCTTCCTGCATCTTACGCCCTGCTACATCCACAACGATGCCCATATCCATTGCGCCTTTTTCTTCGACTTCGTCGAAGCCAGGTCCTTCAACCGTGATGACACCATCGGTGACATCATCCATATCCATCATGCGCAGGAACTCGAAGCATTTCGAGTATTTGCCACCCATTTCCACGCGCATATCGGCTTTGCGGACAACTTCGCCTTCAAATGCCGATCCGTAAGGGATGGGAACAGGCACTTCGGTCATCTTGATCTTAAGACCGCGCACTTCTATACATTTCTGTACGAGGCGTTCGGCACGTTCAAGATCATCCGCACCTTCGATCTTGTCAAAGGGCATCGAGATGACGTGTTCGTAATCTGTCACGCCTGTGGGGAGAATTTCGGGGATGACCGTGTCAGCAATAACGGGGAAGCCGTAATTAATCGCGCCAGCGGCGGCGGCGTATTTGAGATCGTCCACTTCGCCGAGTGCCATCACAAAGGCGAAAACGCGTTTCTTGTTGTAGAGCAAAATATCGCGCGCTTGTCCTGCATCAATGCCGCCGAAGGTCAGGGCTGAGCGGGTGGCGAAACCGAGGGCGTAGATGGCGCTGAGCGTATCCGTCCCGAAGGGGATGGTGTAGGTGTCGTAGCCCAGTTCCACGCCTTCTTCCTGCAATTGATGGATAATACTGCGTCCGTTTACATTGCCGGAAAGGAAGATCAGGATGCTTCGCTGCTGCAATTCTCGGACAATTTTGACGGCTGTCTTGTTATTTTTCGCTGCGCCAACGATGGCGGCAAAGCCGGGCATACGTCCATCCACGAGGGCGATGCCCCACGAGCGGAGCTGAATATCGTCGATCGGTCCGTTGAGATGACCAGCGGGCCCACCGCCGTTATCCAGTTCGGGGTAGGCGGTGCCGCCTGCCAACTCGATCCCCGGGAAGGGTTCGGGCTGCAAATTGTAGACAAAGCGGATGGCTTCGATCACTTCGGCGGCGAATAATGTCGCCATGCCGCTATCAAGCGTTTCGCCCAGATAAGGCGTCCAGTGTTTATCGGATGGGATGGGGTGGAGCAAGGCTCGCGCGTGTTGCAAAGCTTCATCCAATTGTCCCAATGTGGTGACTTCAAGTCCCGTCATCCCGTAAATGGTTGGTAAGAAATAAGCCGTATTGGGGAATTCAATCAGCGTATCGGCTCCCTTTTCGGCAATTGCTCGCTGAAGCATGAGCTCCGCTTCAATGACGAGCGCATTGGAGCCTCGAATAGCACGGGTAGCTATGTATTTTGACATGAGTACCTCCTAGTCCGCTGCTACGCCGTAAATTGCTTCGCGGCGTTCTGAAAGCGGCAGGTCTTCCAATTCCAACATGCGGGCATCACCGCTCTGACCGAACTTCGACGGATCGTATTCGGGCAAACCAAGATCAGCACGCTTCTTGTCGATGTGTTCGAGCGTGGCTTTGATCATATCGGCGGGTTCGGGGATGAATTCCAGTTTGCCACCGTAGAGTTCTTCCCAGCCTTTGCTGATGTAATTCAGCACCACATCGCTGTCGGAAACTTTATCAGGCATACCACCAACGGGAGATGAACCGCCAAAGATGACATAAGCACCTGACGCGACACAATAGGTGGCGATGGCGAGGGCTTTCTCGCTCATCCACTCAGGTGCCAAGCCCACAGCGGGGATCTGGTCAATATCATCGCCCAAGCCACCGTCTTCGACCATCTGCGTCAACACGGTCAGGATACGGGTGTTATCCACGCACGATCCCATGTGCAGGACGGGCGGGATGCCAACCGCTTCACAAATTTCCTGCAAACCGGGACCGACCTGTTCCAAACCTGCTTCGCCGAGTAAAAGTCCTAGTTTGGCGGATGCGATTGCGCCACATCCCGTTTCGACGACGAGCACATCCTGTTTGAGCAACTCTTTGGTCACATGAGTGTGGATCCAATCCTGTTGCGTGCGGGGGTTATTGCATCCTACGATAGCCGCAACGCCGCGAATACGACCGGACATGATCGCATCGTTCAACGGGCGGAAGGATGCTCGATAAGAGCCACCCAGCATATAGTTGATATATTCATGCGAGAAGCCGGGGATCAAATCTTCTTTGTCGCTAGGGATCTGTGTCTTGCCGCGATTGGCGTAATTATCAATCGCTTCTTTGAGAATTTGCTTCGCAATCGTCAACGCCTTCTCTTCGTGGAATTCGATATGAGTAGCGCCCTTGATCTTTACTTTCGGTGATGTCGTGATGATCTTGGTATGGAAATTCTCCGCCAAGCCGACCAGCGCCTGCATAATGCACTGCACATCCACGACCATCGCTTCAACTGCGCCGGTCAGGATGGAAAGCTCCTGATGCAGGAAGTTGCCCGCAGCGGGAACACCCTGACGCATCAGAATTTCGTTTGCTGTACAACAAATGCCAGAGAGTTGAACACCCTTCGCACCAGCTGCCTGGGCATATTCGATGATCTCAGGATGCTGGGATGCTGCCACGATCATTTGGCTGAGCGTCGGCTCATGCCCATGAACAACAACGTTCACCATATCATCTTTGAGCACACCCAAATTTGCCTGCCCCAAAAGCGGAGCGGGCGTTCCGAAAAGAATATCCGAAACATCAGTAGCGATCATGCTGCCGCCCCAACCATCTGCCAGGGCTGTTTTGACAGCATGTTGCATAATATGTTCGGCATCCTGATCGTCACCAACATGGGTGCGATGCAGGGCTTCGACGGTTTCACGGTCGATACCGCGGGGCCAGACACCTTGATCTTTCCAGAGTTTTTTGCGTTTTTCAGGAGCACGGATCGCGGGGATGATCTCGCCTTTTTGCTGACCAAATTGGGCAATATACAAATCAGCCAATTCATCGGCTATTTCTTCGGGTGAGCGTCCTTCGATCTCAATATCGTAATAAGCTGCCACATTGCGGAGTTTCGCCACATCACGGATGTAGTAGCCCTCCGCTTCGCCGTTCGCAGCGGCTTTGAGCGTAAATGCCATGTCTCGTCCGTGATCCGAATGGGCGGCGGCACCCGCTGCAATGGCGCGTATCAAATTCCGGGCCTGGATCGTATCGATAGTCGCCCCACAAACGCCGGTCTGCCCTTCTTTCGTCAAACGGCAAGGACCCATTCCGCAAATTTTGCAGCACATCCCTGCTGAACCAATATTGCACGGAGACATATCGTCTGCACGGGTAAATGCAGTCCCGATGCCTAATTCATCCGCACGGATAATCATTTCTTGTGCTGCAGGGTCTGCACTCTGTTCCTGAGGGGTTCGTTTTTTCTTAGCCATTTCTACTCCTCATCCATAGTCATGGGTTTCATCCCCGGGCATGGCCACAGGGGGCGCCCCTGAAATCCAACATTCTGCCCAAAACTGACCACCCTGCTGGTTTGAGCATAGGCTTCCGTATGTCGGAAGAAAGTACCATCTCCATTACTCTCATTAGCAGGGATATCTGTTTCTTTTGGAATCGGCAATTCACCAAGATAGCCGGACTCTTCTAACTTCGCAGTAATATCTGCCTTGGTGATCTTTTTAGCGTTATAGGTGACCTCTACTGCACGGAAACCACTGCTGGCGTAGACATCACTCACGCCATCGAGACTAAGCAAGATATGCCTAACTTCGACGACATGATGATCACCATACATTGCGGGAAGATCAAGGGTTATTACGGTCATAGGGCGAACCTCCTTTGTTTTTTGAGCAGGTTAAAGTGTTAAAGATTAAAAGCAGATATGTCTAAATATCTGATCACTCCATCTGAATAAAAAAAACCAGTGCACACAAAATACACTGGCTGAAGATATCAAAAAAAATGAAGACCGTTCTGGTATTGCCCCGATGAGCGATCATTAGACAGACACAACAGAATCCCCCACAGCGCGGGAATTGCATCAAGCCGCACGCTGCCGATCGGTTGTTCCGATACGATCGCGAAATTCATTGATGATCTCATCTAAGTGCGTGCTCCTCAACACGGGACACCAAGTAGCTTAGACAAGTACCTCTAAAAAAATGCTCCTCACAAAATAAAATTTACTACTTTATAAAGTATAGAAAACGAGATACCCTTTCCTTAGTACAACCTGTCATCAAGAAATTGGATATTTGTCATTAGCTTCCTGCTGCCCCCCCAATAAATACCATAAAGAACAAATATGAACGTGATACAATTTTGCCCATATTTATTCAATTACAAAATCACAGGATAGGAATAATGGATATTTTTGTCATCATCTCCGGAGAATATGGGGAACGCCACCTGGCAAATGTCAAAGAACACGCCCCAACATCCTGGCATATGGAGGCTTGGCCAGCGCCCACAGTCCTGCCTCCTGTCATCGACTACCCTGAAGATTATCTCCCTGAAACTCTCCCCGCCGCTGACCTGATTATCTCCTTCGCCGAACACCGCGGCGTCGCTGAACTCCTCCCCGACATCGCCGAAATGACCGGGGCGAAAGCCGTCATCGCCGCTGTGGATGATGAAAACTGGCTTCCCCGCGGGCTGGCACGTCAACTTCGCGGCTGGCTTGAAAAAATGGCCGTGGCTTGCGCCACCCCCAAGCCGCTCTGCTCCCTCACGGAACATGATTACGGCGTCACCCGCCGCGACCGTATTGCCTACGAAAGCAAAGAAATCTCTGAATTTGCACGTTATTTTGGACTCCCCAACCTAAAAGTGGATGTAGACCCCCAAACCCGTACCATCACATCCGCTGAAGTCAAACGGGATGCCGTCTGCGGGTGCGCCCGTTACGTTGCTGAGGGAATCATCGGTCTATCTGCGGACGAAGTTGAAGAAAAAGCCGGGCTGCTGCATCATCACTTCCCTTGCCTGGCCAGCATGACCAAACTCAACGATTTCAATCACGATACCCTCATGCATGAATCCGGGCATCTGATCGTGAATAATATCGGTGAGCAGATTAAACCCTTCAAGAAGACTAAATATATCTCGCCTGGCAAACGTAGCTCATCTTAAAAAGAAAATGGTTCAATCTTGAAGATTGAACCATTTTCTTTTTATCCAAACTATCTGGGCTTATTCTCCGGCGCGATCCCCAACGCCTCATAGATCTTCAACGTCGGCTTGGAACGATTGAGTGTATAGAAGTGAATCCCGGCCACACCCCGATCAAAGAGATCGAAAACCTGCTGCGTAGACCATTGAATTCCTACGCGCTCAACCGCGTCATCATTGGCAGCACGCGAGATCGCCCGCATCAACTTGGCGGGGATGCGTGAACCCAGCGCCAACTCGGAGATGCGCCGCATCCCCTTGCGCGTGATGATCGGCATGATCCCCGCAATGATCGGAATCTCGATCCCGGCACAGGCACAACGTTCTCGATAATCATAAAAATCGCTATTTTTAAAGAAGAGTTGTGTACAGATATAATCTGCACCGGCATCCACTTTGGCTTTAAGAAAGTCCATTTCTTCCAAACGATTCGGTGTTTCAGGATGCCCCTCGGGAAAGCCCGCCACACCTACCCCCATATGAGGAAAATGCTTCTTGATATACGAAACCAAATCAGATGCGTAGCGAAAACCATCCTGTGGCTGCACAAATCCCGGCGACCCTTTGGATGGATCACCACGTAAAGCCATGATATTTTCGACACCATTTTCTGAATATCGCTCCAGGATTTCATGAAGCTCACCTCGCGTGGCACCGATGGTTGTCAGGTGCGCAACGACGGCGAGATTGGTTTCCCTTTTGAGGCGAACGACCAGATCATGCGTCAGATCACGTGTGGAGCCACCAGCCCCGTAAGTCACACTCACATAAGCCGGACCAATCGCCGACAACTCTTTCATAGATTGGAAAAGACTCTCCGCAGCCTTCTCGGACTTCGGAGGGAAAAACTCAAAACTAAAGTGAAGCCCGGGCTTTTCCAAAACTTTTGCGATATGCATGACAAACCTCTTTACGTTATTTCTATAATTCCGATAAACCTTAGCATTATAATACGAGAGGTCTGAGTTTTCTAATTTATAAACTTATATTCATAAAGGATGCCCGATGTCCAAAGTCTACGATTATGTCATCATCGGTTCTGGTTTCGGCGGTTCAGTTTCCGCCATGCGCCTGACCGAAAAAGGCTATTCCGTTCTTGTCATCGAACGTGGTAAACGCTTCGACGATAAAGATTTCCCCAAAACGAACTGGAATCTCCCCAAATATCTCTGGCTGCCCAAACTGCGTCTCTTTGGCTTTTTCGAGATGACCTTCATGAATGGGCTGCTCGCCCTGCACGGCAGCGGTGTGGGCGGCGGAAGTTTGACCTACGGCAACGTCCTGATGGAACCGAGTGATGAGCTTTTTCAGGCATCCGATTGGCAACACCTTGCTGACTGGAAGAAAATGCTCTCCCCGCACTATGCCACAGCTCGCCGAATGCTAGGCGTGGCACCTAATCCAAAGCTATGGGCTGCCGACAAGGAATTGGAGAAGATCGCGGGCGAGCTAGGCTATGCAGAATCCTTCCACGCCACCGATGTGGGCGTCTTCTTTGGCGAGGGAGGCAAGGAGGGAGAGATAGTCCCCGATCCATTCTTTGACGGAGAAGGACCGAAGCGGGCAGGCTGCATCCATTGCGGCGGATGTATGGTGGGATGCCGCCATAACGCCAAGAATATGCTCACAAAAAATTATCTCTATTTTGCAGAAAAGAAGGGAGCGGAGGTCATCGCCGAAGCAAAGGTAGAGGATATTATCCCCGAGGCGGACGTGAATTCAACCGGCTCCCGTTACCGGATCATCTACCGATCCTCGACCACGCTCATTAAAGGGAAGCAAGCCGAAGTCCACGCGCGAAACGTGATCGTTGCCGCCGGTGCCCTCGGCACAATGGAGCTACTTTTCCGCTGCCGTGACGAGACAAAATCCCTCCCCCACATCTCCCAACGGCTGGGTGACCAGGTGCGTACGAATTCCGAGAATATCATGGGGGTAACGATGCGTGATCAAGACGTGGATTATTCGGAGGGCATCGCGATCACGTCGATCTTCCAAGCAGACGAGGTGACACGCGTTGAGCCTGTCAAATACGCAGATGGGGCATCCTTCATCCGCTCATTGACCGCTCCCTTGATCGAGGGAGATCATCCGATTTGGCTGCGCTTTGTGAAGACGCTGTGGGAGATCATCCGACATCCGTTTGATTTTCTATATTCAAAATTCTTTGCGCGTTGGTCACGTTTGACAACCATCTTCCTGGTGATGCAAACAGAAGATAACCTGACACATGTGCGGCAAGGGCGGAATTTCTTTACGCTTTTTCGCAAAGGGCTGGTGCTGAAACCGGATGAGAATTACCCCATCCCAAAACAGATCCCCGTTGGAAACCAGGTCGTGCAGACCTTCGCCGAGCGGATGAATGGCATCCCACAGGCGGCTTTTACCGACAGCCTTTTCAACTTCCCGACCACGGCGCATTTCATGGGCGGCGTACCCATCGGGCGTGACGAGAGCGAGAGCGTGGTCGGATTGAATTGTGAAATGCATAGTTACCCCGGGATATTCGTGGTGGATGGCTCAATCATGCCTGGTAATCCTGGCGTGAACCCGACTCTGACGATCACGGCGTTGGCCGAGTATGCGATGAGCCAGATTAGTGAGAAAGTTTAAGGTTACAGGTTTGCTGAAATGAAAAAGATTATTGAGATTTTATTGCTATTAGTGGCTATGGTTTTGCTTGGGCTGCGGCTTGGCTCACACCCCGCCCCTGAGCATCTCTTCTTTGCACAATTTGACCAATATCCGCTGGTCATCGCCCATCAGGGCGGGAACCTGATCGCCCCCGACGAAACGCTCTTTGCTTACGAGCAGGCCGTCGACCTCGGCGTCGATATTCTCGAAGGCGATCTACACATCACGTCAGATGGCGTGTTGGTTCTGATCCACGACGAAAGCGTTGACCGCACCACGAACGGCAGAGGACTGGTTGAAGAGAAAACACTGGCTGAGCTCAAAGAATTGGATGCGGGCTACAACTGGACACCCAACGACGGAGAGAGCTATCCCTATCGCGGACAGGGCATCACCATCCCTACGTTGGAGGAAGTTTTCCAGGCATTTCCCGGCTACCCTGTCAATCTTGAGATCAAAAAGACCGAAACTTCGCTGGAGCAACCGCTCTGCGAACTACTGCGTAAATACGAGATGCAAGACAAAGCCTTGATCGCATCCTTCCATGATGAACGCATGGCGGAGTTCCGTGAAGTTTGCCCGGAAGTAGCGACATCAGGCAGCCGCGGTGAAGTGACGAAATTCGTTATTTTGAATTACGCCTTCCTCGGAGGGATCTATTCTCCTGCGGCGAATGCGCTCCAAGTCCCGGAACGTGATTCCGGTATCTTGATCGTACGTCCGGCTTTTATATCCGGCGCTAATCGTCGCAATATGCAAGTCCACGTGTGGACGCCGAATACCGCCGAAGAGTTGCAACACTTCATCGATCTGGGCGTGGATGGTATCATCACTGACCGCCCCGACCTTCTAATGGAATTAATCGGGCGTTAGCCTTTGGTAAGAAACTGCTACCATTGGCATTCTAAAGAATGATGGAAGGAAAATTATCATGAGCAAAAAAGCCGAGATTATCGAAAAGTTAACCCAAACTCGTCAGGAAGTAAAAGATCTTGTTTCTGATATCCCGCCAGAAAAAGAGATCTACCCAAAGTGGAGAATAAAAGAATTGCTCGCCCATTTCGCAGGCTGGGACGATGCAACTGCGGCAGGAGTACGTGGCTGCCTTGCTGGACAAGATCCGATCATCATCGCACCTTTGGGGGCTGATGATTATAATAGTCGCACCGTTTCAGAACGAGAAGCCCTGCCCCTCAAGCATATCGTCAAGGAGTGGGAATTGAACCGCGAACTATTGATGGACCTGGTTGAGCAGATTCCCGAAGAAAAGTTTGATACACATACCGTCTATCCCTGGGGCGAAGAGGGAACTCTCGCTAATCTCGTTCTGGGTATGGCCGATCATGAGCTATTCCACATTGGGGAGATAAAGGAACTAAAGCCAAGCTTGATGGAATAACCTGAAAAAGCAGTAGGGACACGATATATCGTGTCCCTACTGCTTTTCTATTCGTCGAGGTGAGCGTCAATTTGAGTTGACGCTCACCTTTTTTATGATTTGCGCGCAGCGACGTAGACCGCAACTGCTTCGCGCATGAAATCAGCCAGATCGGGGTGCATGGCATCGAAATTCTTTTTGAAGTCCGGGCTTTGGCCGTACATCGTCGCAAGGCCAAGCAGTTGGTCGAGGTTCGGCGTCCAAAAATAATCCATGTGCGAACGCCAACGCTCCACGCAAGCTTGCGCTTCGGAGGAATCCGCGCCTTTGGGCATGGCAGCGATCATATCCACATAGACCTGATTACCTTCATCCATAATGGCTTGTTTTTTCTCAGCCGAATAATTCTTCCACTTGCGGTTGGATTCGCGCACGGTCTCGGGGTCGTATTTCTCTTCTGCCTGTTTGGCGTATTCTTCCTGTTCTTCTTCACTGAATGCTTGAAAGAGGGCTTTTTTGCTCATCTCTTTTTCTCCTTTTAAATGCTGTATTGTGTCTTCCACCGTTTTTATCAGGCGCTCGGTGCGGGCGAGGCGTGCCCAAAGGGCGTCCCAATGTTCTTCGAGCGCGGAAACCTGCTCAAAGGTGGGCGAATCGAGCAGTTCCTTTATATCCTTGAGTTTAAAATCCAGTTCGCGATAAAAAAGAATCTGCTGTAGGCGCATCAATCCGGCATCGTCATATTGACGGTAGCCATTCTGTGCAATGCGCGCGGGGGTAAGCAGGCCGATCTGATCGTAGTAGTGCAGCGTGCGCACGCTGACACCAGCCAGGGTGGAAAGTTCTTTTACGGTGTACATCGTGCCATCAGTATAAACCCTGACGTTACGTTAATGTCAAGAGCGATTATATGCTCCATATCCTCTCTTCCCGAGGTTAATCCTTGCTGGCGAAAAACCTTGAGTATCGTCGTTTTCGAAAAGATTATAAATTTCTAAGGTTACCCACTGTAATAATCCCTAACAAAGCTGTAAATAAAATCATACCCTATCTGCTTTATCACACTATAAAAATCAGCTAATATAGTGCTGTAGCACTAAGTAAGTTCACCAACATTTTTAACAGTCCAAGAGAATCATGCTCACTGGTTTATGAAGATAAAGGAGTAAGAGATGGAGGCTACTTCAAAGAGATATTTTAGATTATCAATTTTGTTTATTACTTTTACCTTAGCTTTTGGGTTAACCACTTCAGCAACCTTAGCAAAACCGCTAGCAAGCGCCACCGCGTTGGAGATGGCAAACGCAATCTTTGAAGATGACACCCTAATCACTGCAGCAAGTTACCAGACAATTGCTAATACTGCACAAACAGCTGTGTTTACTACAACATACCCTGGCTTTCCAGCAGGGAACGAAGGTAATTACGCTGTATTATCAACAGGAAATGCAGCCAGCCTTCCTAACGCTGGAACATTTGCAGATACAGATTATAGCGGTGGAAATATCCGTGGAGACACGGATTATGATGTAACTATATTGGAAATTGATTTTACTGCCCCGGTAGGTGGCAGTTGTTTGACTTTTGATGTTCGCTTTTTCTCAGAAGAATATCCTGACTACGTAGGCGATATTTATAACGATGCTTTCATTGCAGAACTAGATGCTACGACTTGGACAACTTCATCCAGCACCATCTCTGCACCAAACAATTTTGCGCATATCAGTGGAGATCCCATGTCTGTAAACGCACTACCCATGAGCGCGCCAAATGGTGCAGGCACCGCTTTTGACGGTATAACAGATTCAAGCGGAGGAGCATCTACACTTGCATACCTTGCTGCCCGCACTCCCCTCGTTGCTGGTCCTCACACCCTCTATTTATCCATATTTGATCAGGGAGACAATTTCTACGACTCTGCTGTTTTCTTGGATAATTTAGTAATTGATAACACATCGCCCTGCGTATCTGGTGTTTTTTCAGTGGATCCAGAAATAAATATACAAGGCAATAACACATCCATCATTGATGGTGATACCAGCCCTTCTCTAGAAGATCACACTGATTTTGGCAACACTTCAATTTCTTCAGGAACCGTTGACCGTATCTTCACCATTGAAAACACCGGCTCCTACAAACTTGATCTTAATGGCAGCCCATTGGTATCCATCACAGGGACACACGCCAGTGATTTCTCAGTATCCACAGATCCTAACACCCCTATTGCTACAAGCAGCACAACAACTTTTACAGTCACCTTTGACCCTAGTGCTGAAGGTGTACGCAACGCAACTATTAACATCGTCAATAGCGATATTAGTGAAAACCCATATACTTTTGATATTCGAGGAACAGGAGCAATTGATACCATGCCGCCAACAGTTACTTCTGTTATCAGAGCAGATATCAACCCCACTGCTACTAGCAATGTAAATTTCACAGTTACTTTCTCTGAAGCTGTAACAGGTGTCAATACTACCGACTTTGCCCTCATAACCACAAGTAATATCAGCAGCGCTTCTATTTCATCCGTAGTTGATACAGGTGATCAAACATCCTATACAGTAACCATAAATACTGGCTCTGGCAACGGCACCATGCATCTGAATGTCAATGCGTCTGGGACTGACATTCAAGATCTAGCTAGCAATCCACTTAGCGGTGGTTTTGCCAATGGAGAAATTTATAACATCACTAATCTTATTTACCTCTTCCGCCCATCCAATGCCGGCTGGTATTTCAAGGATCAATTCGTAACGGGCTATGGCATGACAGGTGATATCCCTGTGCCAGGAGATTACGATGGTGATGGCAATATAGATATCGCCGTTTTCCGACCATCCAATGGAGGTTGGTATGTAAAAGATCAATTCGTAATCGGCTATGGTGAGACAGGCGATATTCCCGTACCTGGAGATTACGATGGTGATGGGGATACAGATATCGCCATATTCCGTCCATCTACTGGGAGTTGGCATGTAAAGGATCAGTTTGTGATTAGTTACGGGTCGTCGGGCGACATTCCTGTCCAGGGTGATTATGACGGGAATGGAACATCGGATATTGCTGTATTTCGAGATAATGGCATCTACACTATCTGGATGGTAAAGGACCAATTTACGATTGGGTATGGTCTAAGCGGCGATATTCCAATACCAAGTGACTACGATGGAAACGGAACTTTTGATATCGCCGTATTCCGAGATAGTGGCACCAGCGTCGGCTGGCATGTAAAGGATCAGTTTGTAACTGGCTACGGTTTAAGTGGCGACATACCTGTACCTGCTGATCACAATGGAGATGGGCAGATGGATGTTGTTGTATTCCGTCCATCTAATGGTGGCTGGTATGTAAAAGATCAATTCGTTACCGGCTATGGCGTTAATGGTGATTGGCCACTACTTGTGCGCGACACAAATGGAGATATAGATCCCTACCATTAGAATCCCACCATCGAATGAAATCCCTTTATCTCACTTGGACAGAGAGATATCTTGTCCTGTTGTAGAGAGATAAAGAAAACAAGTTGGTACTTCTTAAACGCTTATGAGCCTAATTTGTTCACATTGGCAGACTGCTAATTATATAATCCCTTCACTGGCGATTATCTCTTCCGGCGAGCGGTAAGAGCGGTACTCATCAACGTACAATAAAGTGTTCTAAAAAAAAAAGCCGTCCAAGAAAAAAACATGGACGGCTTTTTTTGATCTCATGCAACTCATCAGCCAGGGTGGAAAGTTCTTTTACGGTGTACATCGTGCAGACAGTATAAACCCTGACGTGACGTTAATGTCAAGAGGTTTCACTTGCGAGTTCTACAATCCCTTTACTGGAGAGTATCTCTTTAGGAGGGTGGTGAGAGCAGTTTTGGTGAGTGTAAAGTAAGCGTTCTTACCTCTTCCAAACAGCACATTTTCTGTCCTAAATGGGATGTTTCTCTGGTAGAATTAATCGTTTCTTTATATAGCACAATTTTGGCAAAATCAGTAAAAGGGATGCAATGAAAAGCTATTATATATCTGTAAAATTTCTATCTGCCCTACTCATCATGGCTCTGGTCTTCGCTATTCTGCCAGTTCAATCTGCGTATGCAGCAAGTGTGCTATATGTGAAGCCGACCGGCACAGGAACAGGCGATTGCAGCTCGTGGACAAATGCCTGCACACTGCAAAGCGCCCTTTCAACCGCTGCCAGTGGAGATGATATCTGGGTAATGCAAGGGACGTATATACCGGGGACAAATCGAACGGATGCCTTTCAATTAGTCAACAATGTGGGGGTTTATGGCGGTTTCAATGGCACAGAGACAGCGCTTATTCAACGCAACCCGGCTATAAACCTAACAATTCTCAGCGGCGACATCAATGGCGATGATACAGGACTGGTTGTTGATGGCAGCATTCAAAACAACGGCGACAATAATTACCATGTCGTCACGGCGAACAGCCCAGCCTACCTCTATGCTGTACTTGATGGGTTTACCATTACAGCTGGTAACGCAAATGGCGGTGGGGATGCGGGAAAAGGTGGCGGGATACTTATTAACACCGGGAATTCAGCACCTGCGCTTAAGAACCTGACCTTCTATAACAATATCGCTGTTGAAGGCGGTGGGGTCTATAGCGGTAATTTTACTTATCCAACATTCCACAACATCACCTTTGATCGCAATAAGGCAACAACTGACGGAGGCGGGCTTAGGTCTGTTGTAGTGTGGCAAGGAACGCTAGAAAATATAACTTTCTCTGAAAATGTCGCGTCCGGTGACGGTGGTGCTATCCAGTTTAATGGTCATTCAAGTGGACCCTCGTTCAACTTTCACAATATCACCTTCTACAACAATGATGCGGGCGGCAACGGCGATGCCATCCGCTTTGAAACAGGCAATGCCAATATTAAAAACAGCATCTTCTGGGGAAGCACAGACCAAATATTTGGATTAGCCAAACCCATTTCTGACAGCATTATTCAGGGTGGATGCCCACTCGATTTTTTCGGTAATCCTTTTTCATGCACGAACGTCAGTGCAGCAGACCCACTCCTGGGCGTATTGACCGACAACGGTGGTCCTACTAAAACCATCGCGCTGGGTGCAGGCTCACCGGCCATTGATACGGGCAATGCCTGTGCTGCAACAGATCAGCGTGGTGTAGTTCGCCCCCAAGGAACAGACTGTGATATGGGCGCGCTTGAAACTGATCCATCTGCCCCAACCCTAAACAGCTTCACCCGAAAAACACCTGCTACCAGCCCAACCGGCGCAGATACACTCACATTTCTCGCTACTTTTAGTGAAGCTGTCACAGGCGTAGATGCGGCAGATTTCGCAATTAATAGCAGTCCAGCTACGACTGCTACCATCACCGACGTCACACAAGTTACTGCCAGCACCTATGATGTCACGATCGCCGGTGGAGACTTGGCCGGTTATAACGGCACGGTCAATCTCAACCTGAGCGGCGCACAAAATATCACAGATATTGCCTTCAACGCTTTGCCTGCCGGAGAACCAGTGACTGATGAATCCTACACGCTCGAAAATCACGGCCCGGCAACACTCACCTTTCAAAGAAAAACACCTGCATCAAACCCAACCAATGCAGATACGCTTATATTTCACGCTACTTTTAGTAAAGATGTACAGAATGTAGATGCGGCAGATTTTGAAGTCAACAGCAGTCCAGCCACGACGGCTACCGTCACCGGCGTCACGCAAGTTACTGCCAGCACCTATGATGTGACCATCTCCGGTGGAGATCTGGCTGACTTCGACGGTACGATCAATCTCAACCTGAGCAGCTCGCAGAATATCACAGACACCGAAGCCACTCCCAACGCCTTATCTCCCAACGAACCTTATACAGACGAAAGCTATACGCTCGATAACACCGCTCCGGCAACAATTTCTTTTACGCTAAAAACACCCGCTACCAGCCCAACAAATGAAGACACGCTCACATTTCTCGCCACTTTTAGTGAAGCTGTTACAGATGTAGATGCGGCAGATTTCGCAATTGATAGCACAACAACCGCTACGATCACCGGTGTCACACAAGTTACCACGAGCACTTACGATCTCACCATCTCCGGCGGAGACCTGGCTGGTTTCAACGGCACGGTCAATCTCGACCTGAGCGGCACACAAAACATCACAGATTTGATTGGGAACACTTTGCCCGCTGGGGAACCAGCTACGGACGAAACCTACACCCTGGATAACACAGCACCCTCAACAACATCCTTCACGCGAAAAACACCTTCAGGCAGCCCAACCAATGCAGACACACTCACATTTCTCGCCACTTTTAGCGAAGCTGTTACAGGTGTAGATGTTGCAGATTTCACCATTAATAGCACAACAACCGCTACCGTCACCGGCATCACACAAATTACCACCAGCACTTATGATGTAACCGTCTCCGGTGGAGACCTGGCTGGCTTCAACGGCACGGTCAATCTCGACCTGAGCGGCACACAAAACATCACCGACCTTTCACTCAATGCGTTGCCCGCGGGTGAACCAGCTACTGATGAAACCTACACCCTAGATAACACAGCACCATCAACAACATCCTTCACGCGCAAAACACCCGCTGCCAGTTCCACCAATGCAGACACGCTCACATTTCTCGCCACCTTTAGTGAAGCGGTTACAGGTGTAGATGCGGCGGATTTCGAGATCAACAGCAGCCCTGCAACGACCGCAACCATCACTAATGTCACCCAGGTCACGACTAGCACCTATGATGTGACGATTTCCGGTGGTAACTTGGCTAACTTCGACGGTACGGTCAATCTCAATATGAGCGGCACGCAAAACATCACTGACCTTGCCCTCAATGCTTTACCTGCGGGCGAACCAGCTACTGATGAAACCTACACACTCGACAACAGCGCTCCAAGCGTAACGATCAACCAAGCTGGCACACAGGCAGACCCTACCAACACATCCCCCGTGGTCTTTACCGCTGTATTTAACCAACCAATCAGCACCGCAACCTTCACCAATACTGATATAACAATTGGCGGCACAGCGACAACGGGAGCAGTGACAATAACAGAAATAGCCCCAAACGATAATACGACATTCAGCATATCAGTCACAATTACTGGAGATGGAACCATCATCCCAACCATTCCCGCTGGTGGTGTTGAAGATATCGTAGGAAACACCAATACAGCCTCAACCAGCACAGATAATAGCGTTACCTACGATACAACATCACCTGGCACCATCACGGACGGCATCGTGGGGCAGCCAAACGACAACACGATTGTTGACTTAAGCGCCTACCATACTCAATTCACCAGTTTCGAGATCACATTTAGTGAAAACGCAAACGATCCCACCGGCAATAACGATCAGGATGATGTTACAAACCCCGACAATTACCTTCTTATTCAAGCCGGTCCTGATGGAGTTTATGATACTACCTCATGCATTCTAAAATTCAATAGCAGCGACACCGTACTTGGAGACGATATTCAAATCCCCACCGGACCGGTCACATATAACGCTGCTACTTTTACTGCCACTGTAGAGGTTAATAACGGCACGCCGCTTCCTGTCGGTGAGTATCGCCTGCTCCTTTGTGGGACCACGTCCATCACAGATTTGGCAGGAAATCCGATCAATAACGGAGCAGACTCTGTCAGAACCTTTACCATCATCCCTGCGCCATCAAACTTGCCCGAAACAGGCTTCCGTCATGGAGAAGTGACCCAGCTCCCCCATCAGCCTGCCGCCAAAGCCTACACCGACACAGCGATGACCCTCGAGATCCCCAAACTAAATGTGAGTATGCCCATCGTCGGTGTACCGCAATCAGCCGAAGGCTGGGACGTGACCTGGCTCAGCAACTCAGCGGGCTATCTCTCCGGCTCCGCCTTCCCCACCTGGGCAGGCAATACCGTCATCACCGCCCATGTTTGGGACGCGTATAATCAACCGGGGATCTTCTCGGAGTTGAAAACGTTGAAATACGGGGATCAAGTCCAAATCCAGGCGTGGGGCTTGACTTATACTTACGAAGTACGTGAGTCCAAACTCGTTACCAAGAAAAATGTGGACGCCGCCTTCCAATCCGAAGAATACGATTGGCTGACGCTGGTAACCTGCGAGTTCTACAATCCCTTCAACGGGGAGTATCTCTTCAGGCGGGCGGTGAGAGCGGTGCTGGTCAGCGTGAAGTAATCTGTTGTAAAAAATCAACAGCCTCCCATATTTATTGGAAGGCTGTTTTATTTTACATAGCCAGCATCAACCCCAAGATACCCCTATCAAATACTTTACAATTTCTTTTTGAAGTTGACATGACAAGTTCATTCACTATACTGAAGTAAGACTAACCGAATAAGCAGAAGGGACATCGTGCCATGAAATTTTCAAAACTTGCTTCCATCTTTCTGATCTCATCCCTTATTTTGATCGCCATACCAAACCAACTAGCCCAAGCAGCAACTGGACCACTTTGTTATGTAAAAGTTGGCGCAAGCGGAGCGGGAGACTCCTGGATCGATGCCTATCCTGACCTGCAAACAGCTTTGGATGATAGCAACTGTTCAGAAATATGGGTCGCACAAGGGACTTATTATCCTGATGAAGGAACGGGGCAAACAAATGATGACCGCTCATCCAGTTTTACGCTGAAAAACAATGTAGCGATCTATGGCGGTTTCGACGGTACGGAAGCCTTGCGCACCGATCGAGACTGGGAAAATAACACCACCACCTTGAGCGGGGATATTGACCAAACGGCAGGAGATAGCGGTAATGCTTACCATGTAGTCGTTGGCAGCAGCACAGACAGCACGGCAATTTTAGATGGCTTCAGGATCACCTCAGGCAACGCTGATGCGCCATTGGTATATCCGGCTGATCCAAACAGCTCAGGTGGTGGAATGTATAGCCATAACGGCAACGCCACACTTACAAACCTGATCTTCTACGCAAACAAATCCGTTCAAGCCGGTGGAGGGCTTTTTGCGGGAGCCGAGTATGGCGTAACTGGCTATAGTCCAACACTAGAGAATGTTACCTTCAACGTGAATACCACTGAAAACTATGGCGGTGCTATTTATATTAGCTTTGTGGATACCCCTGGTTCCATCAAAAATATGACTTTTAAAAATAATACAGCTGGTTACGAAGGTGGCGGCATGTTCATCATAGCATGTGATCCAACACTTGAAAACGTAACATTTAACAACAATACTGCTGCAGGCGCCCCAGAAGTTTCTTATGCAGACTACCGAGGTGGTGCTATCTATAATGATCTTGGCAGCAAACCCAGCATCACGAACGCTACGTTCAGTGGCAACTCGGCAGCTTCTAAAGGCGGCGCGATCTATAATTCAAATAATAGTGAACCAACCATTACAAATGCCACGTTCACCGGTAACTCGGCCACAACCGCAGGTGGAGCGATCTATAATTTCGCCAGCTACCCAACGCTTAACAACGTAATTCTTTGGGGAAACACCGCTGCTGAAGGGGCAGAACTTTTCGATGAACAATTCCCATCCTACCCTCCCTACAATGCTGAATCAACCATCAAAGATAGCGTTATTCAAGGCGGATGTCCTGCAAACTCAGACTGTACAAACATTATCGCAACAGACCCCAAACTAGACTCTCTGGCCGATAATGGTGGAATTACCCAAACACATGGGCTGCTACTGGGCTCATCTGCCATAGACAAGGGAGCAAGCTGCCCGGCGACCGACCAGCGCGGCATCTCACGCCCACAAGGTGCAGGCTGTGATATTGGGGCCTATGAATTCGGGGGCTTCATCGTGAGTAACACCAGTCCAACATCCGGCGCAACGCTCATTAGCTTGGATACCATCGAAGTCACCTTCAGCGAAGATGCACTCCATGATGGCAGCAACAAAGCAGCCGATAACGCCGACAACTATATTCTGGTCGAAGCCGGAGCAAATGGAAGTTTCAACACCCAGTCCTGTGCCGGTGGTGTCATTCCTGATGATGTAGAACAAAATATTATCGATGCCGCCTACACCAATAACGGCGGTGCAGGCCCCTTCACAGCTACCCTAACTTTAGAAAACCCTTTGGAAGACGGATATTATCGTCTCTTCGTCTGTGGAACCACATCCATATGGAGTGTAGCAGGAACGGAATTAAATGATGGTTTGGTCGATAACATCACCAGTTTCACCGTTGGACTATCAGCATCGTCCTTGCCCGAAACCGGCTTCCGTCATGGACGCATCACCCAGCTCCCCAAGCAGCCTGCCGCCAAAGCCTACACCGAAACAGCGATGATGCTTGAAATTCCCAAACTTAATGTGAGCATGCCCATCGTCGGCGTGCCACAATCCGAAAACGGCTGGGATGTCACCTGGCTCGGTAACAGCGCAGGTTATTTAGCTGGCTCCGCTTTCCCCACTTGGGTGGGGAACACGGTCATCACCGCTCACGTTTGGGATGCCTACAATCAGCCGGGCATCTTCTCGGAGCTGAAAACGCTCAAATACGGGGATCAAGTTCAAATCCAGGCGTGGGGCCTGACCTACACTTACGAAGTGCGCGAGTCCAAACTCGTCACCAAAAAGAACGTGAGCGCCGCCTTCCAATCCGAAGAATACGATTGGGTCACGCTCGTCACCTGCGAATTTTACAATCCCTTCACGGGAGACTATCTCTTCCGCAGGGCAGTCCGAGCTGTACTGGTAAGTGTGAAATAGTAAACTACGCTAAAGAAAGAGTTCCGAGTTTTCAAAAACTCGGAACTCTTTTATTTCACACGAAAGTTTAAATTTATTGCGTGAAATCGTAGCTGGAGAAAGAATCTGTCAGCGTATCAATAAAGGCATGATTGGTCCCGCCTTGATGGCTGATACGCAGTTCACTGGCATTAGTGGTCGGGTTCTCATAGACAAAAATAATACGGTCGTTATCTACCCATGCAATCTGACGCATGGTCTGATGAACAGAGGAGATCGTGAAAACACCCCCGTCGATACTGCCAAGATAAAGCCCGGTATCATCCACGCTATTCGATGCATACAAAAAGCGGGTCGAGTCTGGTGTCCAACCGCGGAATTGAAGGCTGGTTCCCGTTGCAAAAACAATATCTCCTGACCCATCTGCGTAGGCGATATGCAATTCACGCTGATTTTCGGTTGGTTCGCCAACGCTTTTCACATAGGCGATATAACTCATATCCGGTGAAAAGGAATTATCTGCCCAGTCAAAGGAAATCGAGTCCATGCTCCCTATTTGATGGCTCGGCGACCCCTCCACAGGAATAAACCAAAGCGTAGTTGGTTGTTTTGGCTCTGCTAATGGATCTGCGGGCGGGATGGCAACCCGCAACGAAGCTGAAGATGAATCCCAAATAGGGGAAGGGGTATATTGATATTCGCTATAGGTTATAACGGGCGGATAGGTTAGAACATGGGAGCGCAGATTGCTGCCATCCGCATTCACCAGACTAATATGCTCAGGCAGAGAAAGCGCGATCTGTGTTCCATCAGGCGAGAAGGTGAAGGCACCAGCCTGTCCAAAATCAAAGAGGACAGATTTGGCTTCGGTATCAACATTCACCACACGAAGATCATAGCTGGGCGCGTAGCCGGGACCCATAAAACGCGGCACAGTACTGTAATAAATATCATGTGTGCCGGGGCGGAATTCGATTTGGTCGAAATCAAACCCATCAGCACCCGAAAATTGGCTGGCGTTTTTGAGAGCGGTCATTTCAGTGTGACTGACTAAAAGACGCGGGTTAAGTGGAGCCCCATCTGAGTTCACCACCCATAATTCGTAGGCAAAGGGCGCACCTGCAAGTTCACGAACATAGGCAACCAATTGCCCATCATCAGAGATGTCTACACTAATAGCATCATGCGTACCTGTGATACCAGTGGAGCTACCACCCTCTGTCCAGACATAGATATTGCCATCTTTAAGATAGGCAACTTTTAGCCCCGCAGCGGGTGGAGGTGGTGGCGGCACTGTAGGCGTGGGCAGCAGCGTTGCAGTTGGCGCAGCAGGGGCCGGGGCGTTCCCGTTTTCCGCCGGGGATGCTGGTGTTGGGGCCGCAGGGAGAGCAGGGGTGTTATTATCAGCCGGGGCTTCGGCGGGCGACTCATTGAGCGCAGCCTGCACAGTCGCTGCGACCATGGTTGCGAGGGCACTGGGATCATCAACAGGAGGCGCTGGCACACTACCACAAGCTGTCAACAAAACGCTAAAAATCAAGATAAGCATAAAAACTTTTACTGGTTTCATTTTTTTGTCCTTCCGTATAATAAAGAGCAGATTGGTCGGAATTTTATCATACACACCATTCTATGGTTTAATAGCCCTATGCTCCCAATCATCTACCAAGATAAGTACATTATCGTTGTCGATAAACCCGCTGGTCTCTCAGTGCTCAACGAAGGCTGGGATGAAAGCGCTCCCTTTATGCGCAAAATGCTCGAGAAAAAATTTGGCAGAATCTGGGTTGTGCATCGGTTAGACAAGGTTACATCAGGCGTGATCGTCTTCGCTCGTACAGCCGAGGCGCATCGGCATTTGAATACGCAATTTGAGCAACACACTGTTGAAAAGATCTATCACGCCATTGTCGAGGATGAGCCTGAGTGGGATGAGTACACTGCGCGACATTCATTGCACGCCAATGTTGGCAGAAAGCACCGTACCGTCGTCGATAAGCATCGCGGAAAACCATCTGAGACGGCATTCCGCGTCCTTAAACGGTGGCAAGCTCAATGCATGGTCGAAGCGCGCCCAAAGACCGGCAGAACGCACCAGATCAGAGTCCACTTATCGGCGTTGGGATTTCCCCTCATAGCGGACACTCTCTACGGTGCAGAAGAAAGCGAATTGATCGCCCGCACTGCGCTGCACGCACAAAGCCTGAGTTTTATCCATCCAAAAACGAATGAAAAAAAGACTTTCACAGCGCCGCATCCTGAAGATTTTTCAAATCTAATAAAACTGTTAGAAGAGGTAGAGAATTAGAATTTTCACTTCAAATTATGGTATGCTCTGCGCACAAAATCTAATCATAGAGAGTAATATATGAACTCATCTTCCGACGAAAATAATTTCAACAAAGAATTCTTCTTCCCAGATCTTGAAGAGATCAATAATAGCAAGGTTCCCCCTGAAGAAGTGCGTATCGAAAAACTAACTGCCGAACCTTATGCCGATGGTAGACGTATTCGCGTCAATATCGATATAACCCCCTTTCAGGAGCGCCCGCATCTTGATATGGTGCTGCTCGATCCGCAGGGCAAAGTTGTTGCCAACATCAGCATCATTGAGCCCATGTCATGGAAACAGGAGTTTACCGTTCATCTGCGTGAAGCGCGTCAGGATGGCAAATACAAAGTCGTCACGCGACTTTTTTACCCGCCCCGCGATGAAGAAGACCCGAAGCTTTTCCGTCTCGACATTCCCGTTGAAGATACCGATTTTAAAGAACTAGAACTCGAAATTTCTGAGAGCGGAGAGTAAAAGGTGCTGAAGAAACCAGGGTTTCTTTTACTGCTTCTTTTAATCATTAGCGGATGCGCGCAAGGCGCGCCGGAATCGCCCGCCCTTGCACCTGCTCTCGCTACCGATACACCCTTTGCCCCCGTAGTGGATCCCGACTACACGCCCGTCGTCTTTTCGGACTTCCCCGGCATCTTCACCCTTTCCCTGAATGAAGGAGAGCATGCCCATCTCTTTGCTTATTCCCCTATCGACCAGCCGCTGCTACGTCTCACCAACGGACCCTGGGATGATATTGCCCCCGCCCTTAGCCCCGATGGAACGAAGATCGCCTTTGCGTCCAATCGCAGCGGCTACTGGGATCTCTATCTGCTTGATATTGAAAGTGGAGAAACCACCCGTCTCACCAACACCAAAGCTTACGATGGTGCTCCTTCATGGTCGCCTGATGGTGCCTGGCTCGCATCCGAAACCTACTATAACAACAGCCTCGAGATCATCGTTCAGCCGATCAACGATAGCAGCCAGGAAGCCATACGCCTGACAAATGATCCCGCTGCCGATCATTCACCTGCCTGGGCACCAGTCGGACGTCAGTTGGCTTTCGTCACCACTCGCAACGGAAATAGCGAAATTTACCTCGCCGATCTTGAAAATGCCGGTAGCAGCCGTTTTACAAATATCAGTAATACCCCTCTCACGAACGAGACCCATCCCATCTGGTCATGGGATGGCAGCAAATTAGCCTGGGCTGCCAACTCATATAACGGGCAACCCAGCGGCATCTACATCTGGGAAGAAGCACGTCCCGACATCCCCGCCACGCGCATCGGCGAAGGCGACCGGGCAGCCTGGAACCAGCGTGGCGACAGTTTGCTCGTCATGATCGAGGGTGGGAGCGCTAATTATCTCAGCGCTTACAGCCTTGACGGAAAGCTCCTGCTGCAACCCTGGCAGCTTCCTGGCACACTAAACGGGATGCTCTGGTTGCCAGAACCCCTTCCCGAAACACTGCCTTCAACCTACCAGAACGCCGCAGACGCAACCTCCATGCCGCTTTGGAATATCGTTCGCTCCACGCCAGATGCCCTCTCTGTGCGCGAGAACTTGGTCGATTTGGCAGATGTTCAGGCACCCTTCCCACAACTCCACGATGAAGTGGATGAATCTTTTGAAGCTCTGCGCACTGCTACCAGCCAAAAAACCGGCTGGGATGCGCTCGCTAATCTTGAGAACGCTTTCATTCCGCTCACCACATCCCTCGATCCGGGTATGAATAACGACTGGCTTTACACAGGGCGGGCATTTTCGCTCAATCCACTCATCGCCAACGCCGGGTGGATGGTGGTTTCGCGCCACGAAATCGGGCAAGAGACCTATTGGCGTATCTATCTCCATGCCCAAGCCCAAGACGGCTCACAAGGCATGCCCCTCCGCGATCCACTTTGGGATTTGAGCGCACGTTATAATCTCGACCCTGCCAGCTACGAAGCAGGCGGTCAGTTTGGCACAGTCCCTTCAGGATACTGGGTCGATTTCACGGCGCTGGCACAGAATTTCAGCTGGCAGCGTGTTCCCGCACTCTCCAATTGGCGAAACTTCTATCGCGGTACGCGCTTTACCCAATTCGTTCAAAACGACGGGTTGAGTTGGTACGAAGCCATGCTTGATCTCTACCCACCGGAAATTTTGCTCACTCCCACACCTGTTTTGCCGCCAACAGCAACACCAACCATCACCTCCATTCCGACCAATACGCCGATCCCCACGCGCACACCGGTCACGCCATTACCGACTTCTACGCCACTTTCTCTCTTTGATCTATCTACACCAACACCGACGCCATGAGATATTTTTTCTCGACAAAGGGAAGACGGCTTGAGCAAGATCACGAGAACTCGACCTTTATGGTTATGCGCAAAATGCTTTTATGGGGGTTCGCGTTCGCTCTTGGACTTTCGGCTTGCTCGGCATTCCCCATAGCGGAAGTTGCGCCCCCAACGTCCACGCCGCCAACCGCCCTTGAAACGGAAGCCTTTCCACAGGCGGATGTCTCGGCAGCGCCCACGCCGACCAACCTGCCCCCGCTGCGACTGACCATCCCCACACCGGGCGCAGAGCCCGTATCCGATTGGCGTCCCCCGCTTTATCCCGTCCCGTGGGCGATCTCCCCGAACGATCACTTCTATTTTGTGCGCCCCATCGCTGCAAACGAGATCAATTGGCCCCTCGCCAGCTACCGCTATGGCGGCATGTTCTTTGGCAACATCGTACACACGGGCATTGATATCCCAACGGGTAAGGGCACGCCTATCGTCGCCGCGGGTGCGGGGACTGTGGTCTGGGCAGATTGGGGGTTTTACAGCGGGTGGAATGAAAACAAAAATGATCCCTACGGACAGGCGGTTGCCATTAGTCACGATTTTGGCTTTCAGGGGCAACCGCTCTACACCGTTTATGCCCATATGAGCCACATCGACGTGACGCGCGGACAATGGGTACAAGCGGGTGAACAACTTGGCTTGGTCGGCGACACAGGGCATACGACCGGGCCACATCTGCATTTTGAAGTACGCGTGGGCGACAATGACTTTTTCAACACCTATAATCCCGAATTGTGGATCGCCCCCCCACAGAACTGGGGTGTGCTTGTTGGCAACGTGACAGACGAAAAAGGCAAATCACTGAATCATTATCAGATACGTATTCACTCTTTTGAAAACGGCAGAATGCGCACGGTGCGTACTTATGGGCAGCAAGTAGTAAACAACGATACTTTTTATCAGGAAAATCTAGTGTTGAGTGACCTCCCCGCTGGCTGGTATGAGATCCAAATTCAGTACGAAAATGAAGAATTGCGCCAGCAGATTCAGATCTTCCCCGGACAAGTCAGCTACTTCAATTTTCACGGGCTGGAAGGGTATTCGCTCGACCTACCCGAAAGTCCTGGTTTGGAGCTTTTAACACCTACAACGGAAGAGTAAATCTTGGCAGTGGCTAAGTTTATAGGCATACAAACTCAATAACATGCTTCTTGTTGTA
>CAZASG010000032.1:0-46528 GCA_964487745.1 uncultured Anaerolineaceae bacterium
AGAGGGCTGATCGGGAGAATATCTGTATATTGTGCATAGATGAGAAAGAGCATCTCTGAGATCACGATGCCGGTCCACAAAGACGCCCAACGAATATTTAGTAATAAGACCGCCAAAATGGGCAGATGGGTATTCCACCATAGGACAGATGAATTGATGCCTCCAAGATGAGCGGATGCGTAAAGGACGAGCACAGCATAAATAAGTAAAAGGAAATTTGCCCCAGCAGTCACATTTTTTGTTTTGCGGAACCAAAGAAAACAAAGTATAGCCAATGCGCCAGTAACGAAAGTGCCGATAGCAATTTCCATTACCCCCAAAAAGAAATAGATCGACGAAAAGATTGGGACAAAGAGAACAAGAGCGATGATCGCTAAGTTAAGCCGTGTGATCTGATAGAGTTCGAGGGAATCTTCATCTGGCGGCATACCAGAGCGGACAAGGTTTCCGGCAAATCTTCTTAAAATATTTTTTTCCTTCATTGTCAATTAGCTCCTATACCCTTTTTTAATACCCCTTGCTGACAATCTAATGGAATGCCTGGACTCGAAAATCGATCTCGGGGTGATAATAATTTCTTAGCTAATCAATATATTTAGCTTTCTCCAATGCAGCTATGAGTGCACCGACATTGATGGGTTTGCTGACATAATCGTCCATACCGCGAGCCAGATATTTCTCACGGTCACCTTCGAGGGCGTGCGCTGTCATCGCAACAATATGCGGCTGTCGATCCTGTGGCCATTTGGCACGAACCTGCTGGGTAGCTTCATTCCCATCCATTTCTGGCATTTGAATATCCATAAAGATGAGATCATAGGTTTGGCGTTCCAGGGCTTCGATCACTTCGACCCCATTACCTGCGAGATCTGCGCGATAGCCCAGGCGGGAAAGCAATTTGAGGGCCACCTTTTGGTTGATGACATTATCCTCGGCTAGCAGAATACGTAGTGGATGTCGCTCTGCCATCTTATCATCAATGGCAGAAAGTTTTTTAACTTCTTTTTTGGGAGCCGGGGCAGAATCGATAATGCCCATCAAAACGTTGAAAAGATTTGATGTTTTGATCGGTTTATTCAGAAAAGCCGATATCTTTGCATCCGTAGAGCGTGCCTTTTCGCGTTTGATGGATGTCAAAATAATGAGTGGCAACGCTTTCTCTTGTTCCTTGCCAATTCTTTGGGCGAGCGTAAAACCATCCATTTCTGGCATTTGCATATCCAGGATCGCTATATCAAAACCCTTGCCTTTGGCAAGCAACTCAAGCGCTTCAGGGCCTGAAGCGACTGCTGTGGGTTTCATCCCCCACGATTCGGTTTGCTTCACCAAAATCAAGCGATTCGTTGCATTATCATCCACGATCAAGATCCGCTTACCAGAGAGCTGGGGCACATCATCTCTGAAATATAAGGGTTTGGCATCCAGTTCTGCATCTACCAGAATTGTGAAGTGGAAAACGGAACCCTGCCCTTCTTCGCTTTCGACCCACATCGTGCCGCCCATATTTTTAGAAAGCTGATTGCTAATGGCTAATCCCAGCCCTGTACCGCCATATTTGCGAGTTGTAGATGTATCAACCTGGCTGAAACTCCTGAAAAGTTTATCAATTTTATCTTCCGGGATACCGATGCCGGTATCTCGAACCCTGAAGGTCAGCTCATAACGGTCATTCTCTACGAGCATACTCTTCACATTAACGACGACTTCGCCCTCATCTGTAAACTTGAGTGCGTTATTCAAAAGATTGACCAATATTTGGCGCAGACGTGTTACATCCCCGATCACGACCGGTGGGGTATCCTCTTCTATGAAGTAAGCCAGATCGAGCATCTTCCCGGCTGCTTTCTCTGCGAGGAGATCAAGCGCATCTTCAACGCAATTGCGCACATAGAAAGGCTGTGTCTCCAACACCATTTTACCGGCTTCGATCTTCGAAAAGTCCAGAATATCGTTGATGACCTTGAGCAGGGTATCACTACCACCACGGATTGTCTCGATAAAATCCTGTTGTTCGGCGTTGAGCGGGGTATCCAGCATGAGGCTGGTCATGCCATAGATCGCATTTAAGGGCGTGCGTATCTCATGGCTCATATTGGCAAGAAAATCGGCTTTTGCTTGTGCGGCAGCCTCAGCAGCCTCTTTTGCCTTTTCGAGGTCAAGCATGATCTGCCTTCGTTCGGTAATATCTTCCTTTACTGCGACATAGTGGCTGATCTTTCCACTTGCATCAGGGACTGGTGAGAGCGATGCAGATTCCCAATAGAGATCCCCCGCTTTATTTCGGTTGCATATCTCACCTTTCCATGTCTTTCCACCAAGGATGGTTTCCCAGATATCCTTATAAAAAGCCACATCATGTACCCCAGATTTCAACAACCGAGGGTTTTTTCCCTGCGCTTCTTCAAAACTATAACCAGTCACATCGGTAAAGGCAGGGTTTACATACTCAATATTCCCATCTAAGTCTGTGATCACGACAGAAGCTGTACTTTGTGTAATTGCACGTGATAGCTTAAGAAATTCTTCTTCTGCTTTTTTCCGCTCGGTAATATCCAGTGAATATTCGATCATCTGGCTAACATTGCCAGTTTCGTCAAAAATAGGATATCCATGAACTTCAAAAAGTCTTGGATTTCCTTCATGGTCATAATGAACATGTTCGTATTGCGCCACCTCTCTCGTCTTAACCACTTCTTTCAAGGGACATGGATGTTCATCACCGTCGCAGGGGGTATCTCTGTGATGTGTTAGCTTATGGCAGGTCATCGTGGGTGGCAGTGCATTGGGACCGCGAGCCGCGGCGTTGGCAATTTCTATTGAATAATCATCCACATTGATGACATAGAATGGTTGTGTCAACGATTCAATTACATGTGACAGGAATTGATGTTGCTTTTTGAGCTCGTTCTCGACTTTCTTTTGTTCAGTAATATCTCGTACGACGATCAATAATCGTTTCTCATCCCCAACAGTCTGAATGCGCCCGGTTACAGAGACAGGGAAGTATTCACCATTGGCACGTATATTGATGGTTTCAAAGGGTTCTTCAGAAACCGTACTCTCATCCTGTTCTTCAGGAAGCAATGCATGATATTCTGGTGGCACCATATCTTTCACTGATTTGGTCAGGAACTCCTCGCGGCTCCAGCCGAACATTTCACATGCGCGTGCGTTTACATCCAACACTTCACCGGTGACAGTTTCAACAAAAACAGCATCATTTACACCATCGAAAATTTGACGGTACTCTAATTCTGCTTGTAAAAGATCATACTCTGCTTTTTCACGCCCGCTAATATTTTCTTCTATATTCCTTCGTACATATCGTAATAGCGCCCAAAAAAAGAATGATAAGATCAATCCTAAAGCCCCGATAAGCAGAAGAAAATAAATTATGATCGACGCGTTACTGTCATTTTCTCGCGCGATTAAATGAATACCGGCTGCCCCTCCCGCGATAAATGATAAAAGCGCGATGACCACCGGGACAAAAAAGGCATATCGTACTCTAATATTACTCATAGTATCTCCGCTATTCTTTGCCAAAAACTTTAGTTTTGGCCATTCATTGTAATAATAAAACATTTTCCAAATAACACTAAGATTATAGAATAAGGTCTATTTGGATTCCCTTACAAACCCCAATCAATATCAGCGAAGATGACAAAAAAAGATGACCAAGGCAACAAAATAAGATGACGCGCGTGATAAAATAGCCCAAAAGATAGCATTTAAGGATATTTCCTATGAAAAGAACCAGCCAACTATTCCTTTTTCTCATTATCCTGCTTTTCAGCTTGTTCTCTGTAGGGCAAACTGTTTTCGCACAAAATTCGCAGCCCGTTGTTCACGCGGTACTTTTTTATTCAAACACTTGTGCCCATTGCGAAAAAGTCATTGCAGAAGATATTCCCCCACTAATAGAGAAATATGGCGACCAACTTGACATCATCGCCATTGAAACCAGTACCCTTGATGCGCAAAAATTGTTCTTTTCAGCCATTCAATATTATGAACTGCCTGAAGGTCGCGCTGGCGTTGTGCCAACCTTGATCGTAGGCAACACGATTTTGATAGGCGATGTCGAAATTCCGGAGCAGTTTCCTGGCCTTATAGAAGAAGGCTTGGCAAATGGCGGCATACCTGTCCCGGACTTTCCCGGAATGGCGGAGAGTCTCGGAGAAATTGACAGTTCACCCACCGAAAAGTTGACGATGGGGGAACGCTTCGCCCTTGACCCCGCAGGGAATACCGTCTCGGTCATCACCCTGATTGGAATGTTGCTGGTCGTTGGTATGGTCGCAGTGAATTTCAGACGCCCCGTTGCTGGCAAAAAAGACTTCCCCAACTGGCTCATCCCCGCCCTCGCGACGATAGGCATCGGGGTCGCCCTCTACCTCTCCTACGTCGAGATGACCCGCACCGATGCAGTCTGCGGTCCCGTTGGCGATTGTAACGCCGTTCAGGGCAGCCGCTATGCGACTCTTTTCGGTATCCTGCCCGTCGGTGTGCTGGGTGTGATCGGCTACGTGCTGATCTTCGCTGCCTGGGGTGTTCAAAATTATGGCGTTGCATCACAGCACCCAACAGCGACCAAAGCCCTCTGGTATATGGCAGGTTTTGGTACCCTCTTCTCTATCTACCTGACCTTCCTCGAGCCCTTTGTCATTGGTGCTACCTGTATGTGGTGCATCACCTCCGCAGTTGTGCAAACCACCATCTTTTGGCTGGCGACAGACCCCGCAAAAAAATATCTGGCAAAGCCGGTTTCAAAACGCAGGCAGCGTAGAAAAAGACCGCCGACAAGACGCCCAAGAAAACGCTAAAGAAAAAGTCCCCGTCTCAATTACGAGATGGGGACTTTTTCTTATTTCGTTACCCAAACCGGGTCAGGCGTGATCTTGTCAACTAAGCCAGGACGTTTCTCTTCCTGTTCAAGTTCGGCGTAAGGCATAAGTACCTTCACGTGCATATCATCCTCCACAAGGCATTGACAAGAAAGGCGGCATTTTCCCGTAAGCTCTTTCTCTTCGAGCTTCATCTTTTCTGCTTCGGTCATATTCTCAGGCTCTCCACTGATGAACTCAACCCGGCACATAGTGCAATTCGGTTTTCCACCACAGCGATAGCGGGGGTCACCGCCGTTCTCGACAAGTGCGTTCAGCAATTTCTTTCCAGCGGGAACATCGAATGTCCCCACCCCTTCGATGGTCAATTTTGGCATCTTCTCCTCCAAGATTAATTATTTCTCTGTTAATACTCGTAAAGCTGTAGATAAAACTACTACAGCTTTCGCATATTCTACCAACGAAATATGCTCGTTTGGCGTATGGTCAAGGTTCGAATCGCCGGGACCATAAACAACAGCGGGGCAACCCCAAACGGGAGCGACGATATTCACATCTGCGGTGCCGGTTTTGACGACGAAGCCGGGTTTGTCGCCCGCTGCACGAATCCCCTTCAAGAAGGAGCGCACGAGGGGCGTATTTCGGTCGGCTTTGTAGGCGGGGATGGGGTAGCCCGTCCGCTCCACTGTTTGGGGCGCGGATAATTGTTCGAGTTGGGCGTACCAAGCCTCGGGCACGAGCGTTACGGGCAGGCGGGTGTTCAGGTGCAGGGTCGCCCAGGTCTCGAAGCCATCGTCGCCAGATTCAAATCCACGCAATGAGAGCAAAATCTGCTCGAAAACACGCTCTTTGTCGGCGTTGAATTCATCCACCCACGCGCGCACTTTTTCCCAGATCGCAATGGCGGCTTGGGGGGCGGTCTCGTCGCCGCTGGCAGAGTGCGACATGGCGCAGCGGGCGGTGATGCTGGCGCGGGCGCTGCCTTTGTAGCCGAGGGTGACCCGATCCCAGCGAGAGGGTTCGCCAATGATGGCAAAATCGGGACGATATTGATCGACGACATGCCGCGCGCCAATGGATTCTCGTTCTTCATCAATGGCGCCGATGACGACGAACTGCCAATCGGGACGCTCGTGACCCAAACTTGCTACCGCGTCAACGAACGATGCGAGGGGTCCCTTGGCATCTACCGACCCCCGCCCGTAAAGAACATCTCCCTCCACTCGAACGTCTATCTCACCCGGAACAGTATCAATATGCCCCAACAAGACGACTTGCTTCTCGCCCTCGCCCATCACGCCAATGGCGTTGCCGACTTCATCCTTGTAGGCTTTGGTATAGCCGAGGTCTTTCATGCGTTGGATGAGATAGTCTACAGCAGGGGCTTCGGAGCCTGAAGGGCTGTAGTGTTGGACGATTTCGATGAGGGTTGTGGCTTCCATATTATTTTTTGCTTTCACTCAGCAGGTAATAAATGAGCGCCTTTTGAACATGATAAAGATATTTCTTCTGGCTATAACCTGCAAAATATTCAGAAGTAATGATCTCCGGGTGAATTTCATTTTCGACATTAAAAGGCGGGCAGGGGATTACCCAGGCATCCGCTTTGGCAATTTTTAGATCATCCAGCGAGAGTTGGAAAGATTTATCATCAAAAGCCGCATTCCAGGCATCGGTCAGAATCACGTCTGCATCTCGCAAGGCTGCTGCTCTATTGGTGGTGTAGAAATCTTCCTGATGCCCGTCAGCATATTGCTCCGGCAAAAGATGAACAAAATCCAAACCCAGCACTTTTCCTATTCGTTGCCAGGAATTCAACACATTCGTTGGGGTCCCATGATGCAAAACTTCAGGCTTTTCAAATCTCCTTTTTCTTTTTGGACGGAATACACATCTGAGATTACTTCACAGGGATGCGCTTCAGAAGACATCGCATTGATGATCGGTCGTTGGGTCTTTTCTGCAAAGGAGACCATTCTAGCGTGGTTTCTATCGCGCAGAACGTAGATATCAAACCAATAATCCATATAGCCCGATAGATGCTCCACGCCTTCGCTGGTCTTCAGGAAGTTGGGGATATCGATGCCTGTGATGTCCAGATCACTGAGGGCTTTGATAAAGGTCGCTCGGGTACGGAGGCTATTCCCTTCAAAGGAGTAGCAGGCAGTTAAGGAAGCCTCTGCTGAAAATTTAAGTTCGTCTGCCTTATCGGCAAGTTCAAAAATACGCTGGATTTCGTCTGCTGAGAAATCGTTAATTTTAATGAAGTTTCTGGGCATAGTATGAACTCCGTTCTTGATGAGTGATAAGAGACCTTTATATTTTACTCATTACTTGTCACGTTTTATTCAGCTAAAACTTCCTTCAAAACACTCACCACTTCATCTAACTGCTCTTTTTCGATGACCAATGGCGGAAGCAGGCGCAACACCGTCATGCCAGCGGGTAAAGCTAAAACACCACGCTCGGTGAGGGCACGAAGATAGGGCGCGACTTTCTTCTTGATGTCAATGCCGATCATCAGACCCAGCCCACGTACGCCACGAATGAGCGGGGATTCGATCTTCTGCAATTCGGCGAGGAGATATGCGCCAAGTTCTGCAGCGCGTTCAGGGAGCTTTTCGTCCACGAGGGCGTTCAGGGCTGCCAGCGATGCCGCCGCAGCGAGGGGATTCCCACCAAAGGTCGAGCCGTGGATGCCTTTATCCAGTTCGGCAACATTTTTGCCGAGCAAAGTTGCACCCATCGGGAAGCCGCCAGCCATAGATTTGGCGACAGTCATGATATCGGGTTTCAAGCCATAGTGATCAATGGCGAACATCTTGCCTGTGCGCCCGAATCCTGTCTGGATTTCATCCATGATGAGTAGCGCACCACGTTCGTTGCAGAGCTTTTGTGCGCCGATCAGGTACTCCGCATCGCCGGGGTGGACACCGCCCTCGCCCTGTACCGCTTCAAGGATGACGGCGGCGGTATTATCGTCAATCGCTTCTTCGAGTTTCTCAAGTTTGTTATAAGGAATATGCTTGATGCCCGGAATGAGCGGTTGGAAGGGGGCGCGGTATTTCTTGTTCCATGTCGCAGAGAGCGCGCCCATAGAGCGACCGTGAAATCCACGCATGGTAGCGATGATCTCGGTGCGTTTTGCGCTGAAGCGAGCGAATTTGAAAGCAGCTTCGACGGCTTCTGTCCCAGAGTTGGAGAGGAAAGTCCGATCCATACCTTCGGGGGCTAAACTTGTGAGCTTCTCTAGCAGAGCGGCACGGATATTATTGTAGAACATTTCGGGGCAGGAGATAATCTTCCCTGCCTGCTCGCTGATCGCCGCAACGACTTTAGGGTGCGCGTGCCCGAGATTCGCCGCGCCCTGACCGCCGACACAGTCGATATAGGCGTTCCCATCTTCGTCGTAGAGGGTTGCCCCTTCACCGCGCACAATGGTCAATTCTCTTTTTGCGTATACGCCGGAGGTGTGTTTATTTTCAAGGGTTTGAATTTCAGACATTTTTATTCCTTATTTTGTTTACTTGCTTGAGTCATTCCCTGAAAAAGCAGCAGCTAAACCTAAACCAATATAAATTGTCCCTGACAAATACTTTTGAACCCGCGCTACAGATTTATTGCCAGATATTAGATGTCCAGCTGTTCCCGCAACCAAGGCATAGGCACTATCGCTCAAAATAGCCATCACGACAAAAATAGTGCCGAGAATAATGATCTGCATCGTCACCGCACCTTTTGCTGGGTCTACAAATTGGGGCAAGAAAGACAGAAAAAATAAAGCCGTCTTTGGATTTAGTAAATTCACAACAAAGCCTTGTCTAAAGGTTTCTGTATGGCTCATTTCATCTACTTCTTCCATATCTGCGGCTTCTGTTTTGCTTGTTAAAGTTCGAATGCCCAAATAAAGAAGATATGCTGCGCCCAGATATTTCACTACACTAAATGCCAGAGCACTTTTTACCAACAAAGTCGATAAACCCAAAGCTGCAAAGATGACATGAATAACCGATCCAAGCCCGATGCCAAGTGTAGACACAAAACCGGCCATTTTTCCTTGTTTTAGGCTACGTGCTACCACGTAGAGAACGGCGGGACCCGGAGTAAGTAGAAGTGCCAGCGTTGCTGTCATAAATAAAACTAATGATGTTGTATCAAACATATTGCTCCTGTAATTTTATATTTGCTTTCTGCTCGATCAATTATAGAGTGTAGTCGAGAGAATGTATCGAAATCCTAACGGGTTATTTCTCAAACACAAAGGACACGACGGCGCACAAAGTTTTAAAGGTTTTTCTTTAAGACCCTTTGAGCTCTTTGTGTTTAACCGATAACAGTTCCGTTTCCACTTAAAGCATTCGAAATGGGGTTCTCATCCCGCCCATCGGCAATGATGACCTGTCCAACACCACCATTCAGGGCTTCTTGTGCGCCGAGAACTTTCTTTTTCATGCGTCCTTCGGCATAGTCAATAGCATTCTCGATATTCGCTTCGGGGATTTCCTTAATGAGCGTCCCTTCGTCGGGAAATTCGCGCATTAAGCCGGGGACAGCAGTAAGCAAAAGCAAAGTATCCGCATCCAACGCAGCGGCGACTTCGGCGGCGGCGCGGTCGGCATCTACGTTGAGGGCTTCGCCTTTTTCGCTCATTGCCATCGGCGCCACGACGGGGACATAGCCCGCATCAAGCAGGGTTTTGAGCAAATCGGCATTCACGGCGTTGATCTTGCCCGTGTAATCGTCACGGAGCATTTTCTTTTTGCCATTTTCGACAATGCGGATAGCAGCTTTGCGTTTTGCCTTGAGCAAACCACCATCCACGCCGCTCAAGCCGAGGGCGTTCACGCCCAGCATTTGGAGTTGCTCGACGAGGAAGGTGTTCACCTTCCCGTTGACTGCCATCGCAAAGACTTCGAGCGTCTCACGGTTGGTGTAGCGGGATGTATAGCCCGATGGCGAAGTCACAAAGCGCGGCGGTTTCCCGACTGCTTCGCCAAGTGCATTCGCTTCCGCAGAACCGCCATGAACAAGAACGAGTTTTTGCCCTTCAGCGGTCATTTTGGCAACATCTTGCGAGATGGCAGAGAAATCCACGCCTTCGGTGCCACCTAATTTAACAACGATTGTTTTCATAATTTCTCTTTTCGTATTACGTAGTGCGTATTTCGTAATGACCTTGCTGGCGGGGAGGCATTACGCAATACGCATTACGTTTTACGCTCTAAATCGGGTGAAGCCCCATAAACTCCAACCCCAGCGTCTCTTCAAAACCGAGCATCAAATTCATACTCTGCACAGCTGACCCCGATGCGCCTTTCATCAAATTATCAATGGCGCAAATCGAGATGACGTGTCCCGTTTTGGGATTTAGGTCGAAGCCGAGGTCGGCGTAGTTGGAGCCAGCCAAAATCTTCGGCTCGGGGACACGGTAGATGCCCCGTCTCTCCTTTACAACTCTTAAAAAGGGATTTTCGGATTGGACTGAACGGTATGCCTTCCACAAATCTTTGAGTGCCACCCCATCTTTTACTTTGCCATGAACAGTCGCTAATGCGCCACGCACGAGACCGACAGAGGTCATCGTTAAACTGACATCTGCCAGTCCCGATTCTTGGATCACTTCGGCGGTGTGGCGATGTCCGTAAGGCGCATAGGTGCGGACGGTGCTGCTCCGCTCGGGGTGATGGGAGCCGGGATTGACGGCTGCTCCCCCTTCGGAGGAACCCACTTTGAGTTCGGCGATTATCGGTTGCTGCTCATCTAACAATCCAGCGTTGACCAACGGAAGCAAGCCCAAATTGGTGGCAGTAGCGTTACATCCCACACCGCTGACGTATTTGGCCGTCTTCAATTCTTCACGGTGCAGCTCGGGCAATCCGTAGACGAATTTATCCATCCAATTTGGGGCGGCGTGAGGCTCGCCGTACCACTCCTGGTAGACATCGGCATCCCGTAGACGAAAATCGGCGGAAAGGTCGATGATATGCTCGGCAGCGGCGGCGTACTTTTCGATATTATGCTGCGCCTGCCCGTGCGGGAGGGCGAGGAAAAGGACGTCGGTTGGTTCAAGCTGGGCGGGATCGGTGAATTTGAGCTTGGTCTGCTTGCGCAGGTTGGGATGGGTCTGGTAGATATACTCGCCCATTTTCTGGCGGGATGTGGCTTGAATAACTTCAACTTCGGGATGCGGGATGAGCAGGCGGAGTAGCTCGCCACCTGTGTAGCCCGATGCGCCGATGATGGATGCTTTGATCATAATAATTCCTTTTGCTACCAGTTCCTGAGCGGAGGTTTTTCGGAGAAAAACACGTAGACGAAGGACGGTATTTGTGAACGCCGCTCTTCGTCTGCGTGCTTCGGCGTACACTCAGCACTCCGCTCAGAGACTGTATCGTTTTTTTATAAGACTTCAATCTCACGCCGTGCCACTTTCATCAAATACTCCACGATCAGGCGGGGAATATCTACGCCCGTGGTGGGGGCAGCGGTGTGGAATTCCATGGTGTGGTTGATCTCGTTAACCTGGTAGCCGTGTTCGGGATGTTCGATGATGTCTACGGCAAGGAGACCGCCACCGACGGCGATGGCTGCGTCACGGGAGATTTTGATGAGTTCAGGGGTGAGGGGGCAAACTTCGCCTGCGCCGCCACGGGCTGTGTTGGTGATCCAATGTTTAGAGCTGCGATACATGGCTGTGATCGGCTCGTTGTCCACGACAAGCACACGGATGTCTCGCCCTGGTTTATCTACGAATTCCTGAATATAGAAAATGGAATGTTCGTAGGAGCCGAGCACGTCTTTATGCTCGAGGACGGCTTCGGCGGCGTCACGGTCATTGATCTTGGCGAGCAGACGTCCCCATGAGCCGACCATCGGTTTTAGCACGACGGGGTAGCCCATCTCTTCGATCGCATCGAGAGCGGCTTTGACGGTGTAGGCCACACGGGTTTCTGGCTGCGGGACGTTATTGGTCGCCAAAGCACTCGCCGTGGCAAGTTTATTGCCGCAAATTTCCGCCACGTCGGCTGTGTTGACGGTCGGGATGCCCCAGGCGTTCAGGATGCGTGTGGAGTAGAGTCCACGGGCGTAGCTGATACTGCGTTCGAGAATGGCGTCGTATTTCAGCCACGGCTCGGGGTTGTTCATGTCGAAAGAGAATTTTCGGTCGTCGAGACGGTCGTAGTCGATACCAAGTTGCTCGAGGACGGCGAAGATCCACTTTTCTTCGACACGCACACGGGAGTAGAGCACGCCGATCTTTGGTTGTTTTTTCATGGTGTTCAAGAGAGTAGAGATTGGAGATGAGAGAGTAGTAGCGGCGGTTGAGTAGGCGATGCTTTTCGCCGTATCGAAACCAGAGCAGATTTACAATACCCGCTTCGATTTCGATACAGGCGACGATAGTGCTGTCACCCTACTCAATCTCCGCTGGCTTTTGCCTTAAACTACTCTCTCCTCTCTACTTATCTTCTCTCTACTCCCCCCAATCTTCCTCTTCCATCGGGGCAAGCTCGACGGTGGCGGGGTTGAGGGAGGTGACTTCAAGGTCCACGCCGCAGTCGGGGCAGACGATGATCTCATTTTCTTCGGTGCCGGCTTCGAGTTCGAGTTCGGCTGCACATTCGGGGCAAGTGGTTGTAGACATGGTGTTTCTCCTTATTGGTTGAAAATAATTATTTGGTTATTTGCTTTCAAATAATTTTGGTAAGACGAGAACGTGATGAGTGATGCGTGAGAAGTGAAAAAACAGCTCCTGAGCGGAAGGCGAACGGATGTGAGCCTGTAGTCGAAGGATGGCATTTGTAAAACCCGCTCTTCGACTGCACCGCTACATTCGTAGCACCTCCGCTCAGAGACTGGAGTTCATCACTCGTCACTCTTCACTCGTCAACTCTCTTTTCGCACGCTCGATCTGCGCCATCACAGCATCAGGAGCCGTGCCCCCGATCGCCGCTCTTTTAGCGATAGATTCCCGTGCGTCGTAGACGGCATAAACATCTTTGTCGAAAACTTCGTTGATGGCTTTGTATTCTTCGAGCGTCAGCTTATCGAGCGCCTTTTGTTTATCAATGCCAGCCCGCACGACTTCGCCACTGATGGCGTGGGCTTCTCTGAAGGGAACACCACGCTCAACGAGATAATCGGCAAGGTCGGTTGCCATCATATTTGTGTCGATGGCGGCTTCCATGCGGGCGGGTTTTACGGTCAATGTGCGCAGTGCGCCAGCGATGACGGGTAGCATGGCGGTCAGCGTGTCAAATGCCGTGAAAACGGGCACTTTATCTTCCTGCAAATCCTTATCGTAGGTCGAAGGCAGCCCCTTCAGCGTCGCCATCAAGCCCGTCAGGTAGCCGAGCAGCGTGCCCGCTTTACCCCTCGTCAGCTCGAAGGGGTCGGCATTTTTCTTCTGCGGCATCAGGCTTGAGCCCGTGCTGTAAGCGTCGTCGAGTTCGAAGAAGCCAAATTCGGCGCTCGTGAACAAAATGATCTGCTCGGCAATTTTGCTCAGGTGCGTGCCGATCATCGCCGCCACGAAAAGGAATTCCGCCGCAAAATCACGGTTCGAGACCGCATCGAGGCTGTTCATGGCGGGTTCGGCAAAACCTAAAGATTCGGATAATGCGTCTCGGTCTACGGGATAGGGACAGCCTGCCAATGCGCCGCATCCGAGCGGAAGGACGGCGACTCGGCGGGACAATTCCTGGAGTCGGGCTTGGTCCCGTTTAAGGGGCGGATAGTGGGAGAGCCACCACTGACTGAGCAAGATCGGCTGTGCCCGTTGCAGATGCGTGTACCCGGGCATTATCACGTCGAGATCGGCTTCTGCTCGTTCTGTGAGCGCTGCTTGTAAATCTACGAGAGCCGCATCTAGAGCGGGGATGTTATCGAGCAGCCAGAGACGAAAATCTGTGGCGACCTGATCGTTGCGGCTGCGGCCTGTGTGGAGCTTGCCCGAAAGCGCACCGATGATCTCGCCGAGACGGCGCTCCACGGCGGTGTGGATGTCTTCGTCGGCGGGGGTAACGGTAAATGAATCGGACTGAATCTCATGCTCAATTTGCTGCAACCCAGCCTGAATTTGCGTATGTTCCGCTTCATCCAGTACGCCTGCTTTGTAGATGGCTTCCGCCCAGGCGATCGAGCCACGCACATCCTGTTCTGCCATCCGAATATCAAAAGAAATGGATGCGTTCAGGGCGAAGGCGTCTTCGTTGGTTTTGTTGGCAAATCTTCCGTGCCAGAGGGGTTGGTTTGTCATGTGGTCTCTTTTCGTCATTGCGAGGCGATACTTTTCGGCGTGGCAATCTCCAAGACAGTGAGGGAGATTGCTTCGGCGGTAAAGCTGCCTCGCAATGACGTGATTTCTTTAGTCTCGTTTGAAACGGCTGTAATCGGGCTTCGGCAAGTTCATGCCGGAAACGGGCAGCTTGTTAAGGGCACGTACCTTGAGCGAAAGACCGAAGATATTGATGAAGCCTTCTGCATCGGACTGGTCGTAGACGTCTTCCTGACCAAAGGTGGCGAAATCTTCACGGTAGAGGCTGAAGGGGCTTTTGCTGCCGACGGAGATGATATTGCCCTTGTAGAGCTTCAAGCGGACGGTGCCCGTGACGGGGCCCTGCGTGCTGTCGACGAAGGCGTCGATGGCTTCTTTGAGGGGCGAGTACCAGAGGCCATCGTAGACGAGTTCGGCATATTTGAGCGCAACCACGTCTTTATATTGGATGGTGGCTCGGTCGAGAACGAGGGATTCGAGGTCTTTATGGGCAGCCATCAGGATGGTACCGCCGGGGGTCTCGTAAACACCGTGGGATTTCATGCCAACGAGACGACCTTCGACAAGATTAACACGCCCAATGCCATGCACGCCGCCGATGTGGTTGAGTTTTTCGACCAGTTGAGCGGGGCTGAGTTTTTCACCATTGAGAGCGATCGGATAGCCGCCCTCGAATTCGAGCTCAACATATTCGGGCTTTTCGGGCGCATTTTCAGGAGAAGCAGAAAGCAGGAACATCGCCTCTTGGGGTTCGACCCAGGTCTCTTCGAGATCGCCGCCTTCGTGCGAGATGTGCCAGAGATTGCGGTCACGGCTATAGATGGATTTTTTGGTGTTCGGCACGGGGATGCCACGCTCGGCTGCGTAGTCGAGGGCATCTTCACGGGAGCGGATGTCCCATTCACGCCACGGGGCGATGACAGAAAGGCGAGGGTCAAGCGCCATGACGGTCAACTCGAAACGGACCTGGTCATTGCCTTTGCCCGTTGCACCGTGAGCAATAGCCTGCGCCCCAACTTCATGAGCAATATCCACGAGGTGCTTGGCAATGATGGGCCGAGCGACGGATGTGCCGAGGAGATACTTCCGTTCGTAGACGGCGCCGGAGCGCAGATAGGGCATCAGGAAATCTTTGGCGAATTCTTCCCGCATATCGTGGACGATGAGCTGGCTGGCGCCACTGGCGAGGGCTTTTTCTTCCAACCCGTCCAGTTCGGGACCTTGGCCAACGTCTGCGGTGAAACAGACGACTTCACAGCCATAATTCTCTTTCAACCACGGCACGATGACGGAGGTGTCGAGTCCGCCTGAATAGGCGAGGACGACTTTGGTGATCTTGCTAGGGTCAGATTTCATAGATTCTCCTTCGATTTCTTTCTCCCCAATTTGGGGCAGGACAGATAAACAAAAAAGTCCACCTTCTTTGTGGAAGGTGGACTTTGGTTTGAAAAAAAAGTTCTTGTCTTTGCGTTAGTTACTTATTCCAAGCACAAACGCCCGACCTTCCGAGGGGGGTGGTTGGGGTTTACGACGAGGGCGACGAACGTTAAGAACAAGGTTTGCTAACATATTGGGCAGGAGTTTAGCACCACGAGATAGATACGTCAACCTTTTTTTGCAAGATTAAAATAAAGATTGCATAAATTTTAAAGTTTCTCTTAGTGCCAATGTTCTTATGGTATCCATGATTTTAAAGACCGATACCCTGAAACGACCAAATTACTACCCAAATAAGTCGAAAGTATGAGCAAGGGATATTTAACCAAAGCAGGCAAGTTCAGATTTAGTAGTAGTGTGCCAAAAATACCGATCACGATCACGTGGATGATGTAAACACCATAGGAGTTTTTATTGAGTTCATCCCAAACTTTTCCGGTCTTATCTAAATATCGCCAGAAAGATTCGATCATGAGCGGCAAGAGACAAAGCAGCGAAAGGTAAAAGCTGAAATGCCAAATAAGCTGATATATCGGAGTCACCTCAAAACCTTCCGGGTAGAAAAAGGGCCATATCCGCGCAAAGATATGTGCCGTGATCGGAAGCCAGGCAATTGAATTTACAACGAGATACAGGGTTTTCTTTTTAGGGATCTCGGCAAACGCATTTCGTTCAAAAAACAGCGCCCCCAACAGAAAGACCATGAAATACAGAAGCAATCTTTCATTTTCAAAATCGATTACTGGCGTAAGAGTCCAGCTTCGAAAACCGAGCATCCCGCCGATGACAAAACTATAGGGAAGCCCGACGACAAAGATACCCGCAATCGCAGCTTTGATGGAGATTTTGGGAAGTTTTACACTCAACTTGCTGAAAAGCAGGTAAAGCAGATTGAATGAAAAAAGTACAGGCAAGAACCAAAGCCAGTTCTGGCTATTGGGATTCGTCACATGAAAATATGTATGCCACGCTTCTTGTGGCAACCCTCGAGAATACAAGAAGATGAACTTATAGATCGGGATCAAAGTAATTACTGCGATCAGCCACGGAAACATCAATCGTTTTGCTTTTCGTTGAATGAACGTCCAGCCAGTTTTATTTTTTAGAGATGACGGGGTCAGATAACCTGAAATAAAGAACATGATCGGCATGACTATAATATCGAACATGATGCCCACAATACCAACCCACGTTATCGTATCGGGGTCATCCACGATCCAAAACCATCCCCACAATCCCGCAGCTTCATAAACCCCACCGATATGATAGAGAACCACCAAGAGAATCGTAACAGTTCTGAGATTGTCCATCCAGTGGATACGCTTTTTACTTGAAGCGGATTCTTCGATGCTTGTCATTCACTTTCTCCTTTTACTTTTTCAAAGCAGCATAATCACATACGTATAATACATGAAATGGGGTGCGGTTACTATATATCTCATCCATCACTCAGAAAGAATGTGTATAATCATCAGACCTTTATTGGAATGAGGCACTATGGCAATAGATCGTTTTGGAAGAAATATTCACTACCTGCGTATCAGCCTGACCGACCACTGCAACCTGCGTTGCGTCTACTGTATGCCAGAAGATATGACCTTTCGTCCCAATGCGGAGTTGATGCAAGATGATGAGATCATCACGCTTACCCACCTCTTCGCATCACTGGGATTTGACAAGATTCGTTTAACGGGCGGCGAACCGACCTTGCGAAAGAACGTGGTTCAGATCGTGAACGGGATAGCCAACACCGAAGGCATACGCTCCGTTTCCATGACAACCAACGGATTACTGCTCAATAAATTAGCGCAACCTCTGAAGGATGCCGGTCTCGAACGCGTCAATATCAGTATCGACACCCTCGACTCTGGCAAATTCAAACGTCTCACACGCTGGGGCGATGTAGAGGATGTCATCGAAGGCATCGAGGCCGCCGAAGCCGCCGGACTGACCCCCATCAAACTCAACGCCGTGATCGTGACGGGCTACAACGAAGCAGATGTTGTCCCACTGGCGGGGTTGACTCTCAACAAACCCTGGCAGATGCGCTTCATCGAGATGATGCCCTTCGCGGGCGCAACAGAGTTTCAACTCACTCAAATGGTAACTGCTGCCCAGATGCAGGAGCAAATTGAAGCCGCGTATGGTTCGCTGGAGATCGCCAACGGCGGGAAATTGGATGGCGAAGCACGTCTCTACCGTCTGCCGAACGGGATGGGTGATGTCGGCTTCATCTCATCCGTCACCCTGCCTTTTTGCGCATCCTGCACACGGGCACGGCTCACTGCCGATGGCATCCTGCGCATGTGTTTGCTGCGTGAAAAAGAAGTGGATCTGCTAACGCCTTTGCGCGCTGGCGCGAGCATCGAAGAATTACGTGAGTTGATCCTGGATACGGTCTGGCATAAACCCTGGGGGCATGGCTTGGAAGACGGCGCGATCCCACTGAATCGCGTGATGAGCGAAATTGGAGGCTAGATTGGGGAAAAAATATAAAGCGGTGGTTTTCGATCTTGATGGCACACTGCGCCATTCTGTCCCGCTCGGCGGAGATTTTTTTACGCAGAAAGTGATCGAATTAGGGTTTCCTGTCAGCGAGGAGACGCATCGCGCCACCGGCTATTGGGAACATTATTATTGGGCACGCTCTCCTGAACTCATGCGTGATTCTGCTAAATTTGACGGGGATGATGATGCTTTTTGGGGCAACTACGTTAAACTGCGTCTCGAAAAATTGGGCGCGAACCCCGAACAGGTTGAAGCATGGACGCCCCAAATTCGGAAAGATATGCGCGAGGAATATCACCCTCAAGATGTTGCCCCGCCGGAGTTATATCAAATTTTGCCATCACTTCGATCTGACGGGTTCAAGCTGGGCGTACTTTCTAATCGACGTAGTTCCTTTATGGAGATCATGGAAGATCTCGAATTGAAGCAGTTTTTTGACCGCATTATGTTCGCCGGGGAAGTGGGGAACTGGAAACCCGACCCAAAAGTTTTCGACCCGATCCTGACGCACTTTGGGCTTGATCCCGCTGAAGTGGTTTATATCGGTGATAATTATTTTGCCGACGTAGTCGGCTCACGCAACGCCGGAATCGAACCCGTGCTCTACGATCCGCGCGGGATATTCCCCGAAGCCGATTGCACCCGGATCACGTCGTTTGAAGCGTTACCTGGGCTTTTGTAGCCTTTCTCCAATAAGCAAAAAAGACCTGCATTGCACTTTTTGAGTGCGTTGCAGGTCTTTTTTTGTGCGCCTGTTGTTGTGCTTTCACCAGCGCTGTATTTGAAGGAGACTATTTTTTATAAATCTCTTCCTTGAAGAGCAACCCCAAACGCGCGATCCCCTCGCGGATGGTATCTGGATCGGAAAACGAGAAGTTGATCCGCATCGTATTCTCGCCGCCACCCGCTGCGTGGAATGGTTCACCAGGCACGTAAGCCACATTTTTTGCCACAGCTTTTTCGAGCAGTTGGGTGGTATTCAAACCTTCGGGGAGAGTGACAAAGAGGAACATGCCGCCTTCAGGATGCGTCCACGAGACATCGTTGGGGAAGAACTCATCCATAGCTTCGAGCATGGCATCGCGCCGCTCTTTATAGGTTCTTTTGATGACCTCTACATGCTCATCGAGAAAATCGTTTTTGCTTACCTCGTAAACGGCCATCTGGTTGAAGCTGGATGTGTGCAGGTCAGCCCCTTGCTTGGCCAGTACTAATCTGCGGATAACGCTCTCGGCACCGATGGCCCAGGCAATGCGAATACCGGGAGCGAGCAGCTTTGAGAAAGTGCTTAGGTAAATCACGTTCCCATCGTAGTTATTGCCATTGTCCCCTCGGAACTGGCTGTCCACAACGGCGATAGGGGGAAGATGTTCGCCTTCAAAGCGGATCTGCCCATAGGGATCATCCTCGACGATCGGAACACCGTAGCGATCCGCTAACTCGACCAGTTCCTGGCGGCGTTTGAGACTCAGGGTCACACCGCTCGGATTCTGAAAATTAGGCAGCACGTAGATGAATTTTGCTCCCTTGCGTAGGGCAGCTTCCAATTCAGATGTGATCATGCCCTCGTTGTCCATGGGGACGGGAATATAATCTGCGCCAAAGGCATTCCAGGCCTGAAGGGCACCGAGATAGGTGGGATTTTCAACGATGATCCGGTCGCCGCGATTGATGAAAAGCCGTCCGATCAGATCAAGGGCTTGCTGCGAACCGGAAGTAATGGAAATATTCGCCGCACTAACTTTCAAGCCATAACGTGCAGAGCGTTCTGCGATCATTTCCCGTAGGGGCAAATATCCCTCGGTAGGGCTATATTGGAGAGCTTTTTCGGGGGCTTCCGAAAGAACGCGGTGGGCGGCATCCTGAAACTCTTTGACGGGGAAAACTTTCGGAGCGGGCAAACCGCCGGCAAAAGAAATGACTTCCGGTTTTTGGGTAAGTTTCAGAATTTCACGGATAACCGATCCCTTCATGCTTTTCATACGATGGGCATAACGAAATTCCCAGGGTGTTTCCATCAAATCTCCTTTTTAGAAATCGAGATAAAAAAACCTGATAAGCTCATAGAGACCTATCAGGTTTTGGGGTGATCTATTTTCGCATAAAGCGTAAAAAATACATGGCGATGTCCATGCCTTTATTATAACAGTCTGCGCTGCACATTTCTGTCATCAATTGATGCGGAAGAAAATCAGGAGCGGAGGAGAAGATCAATCCCTTTTCTTCCAAAAAACACCCGTAAATTCAGGCAAAACTTGCCACTCATTTTGAACAACTTTCTCACGCATCTCTTCGCCAAAGAAAAAAGCGGATAATTCCTCTGCTTCATGCAGGGACGCGAAGCGATAATCGCTGCGGAACACACCTGACCCGAAACCTGCTTCCGCCAAAAAAGCAAAATACTCAGTGAGATGAGGGGGCGGTGTCGGCTCGGTTACGCCTGTGCCCTGTGTCTCGAAAAGGATCATCATCCCGCCTGATTTCAAAATGCGCTGCATTTCAGCCAATCCGGCTTTAAGCGCGGATATCCACTCGTCACCGCCCCAAACCGCTAAATAGCAAAAACTCCAGCCCGATACGACCAAGTCGACACTGGCATCTTCGAGCGGGATATCGCGATGATCGGCCACGCCCGTTTCCCAATTTGTCATGCCCATCTCTTCGAGCGATTTCGCGGCTTCCTCGAGCATATGTGCCGAAGCATCGTAGGCTTTGATTGAGCGGACTTTCGGCGCAAGCAGACGTGTCAACCGTCCCGTCCCCGCGCCAAGATCAACCACGCCCAACCCATCGAGAGAGATGAGTTTCTCAATCTCGCGCAGGATATTCCCCTGGTAGTCCTCGCGCTGGATGAGCCGCTCGTATTGATCGGCATGGGCATCGTAGACTTCTTTTTCCGTGGGCATATGAATTCTCCTTTACGGCGACTTAACTGAACTTGTGAATTTTACTTTCCTTTTTATTTCTTCGCAGACAAAATTGACATTGCTGTTACAATAAACCCATCTTGATATGAAAACATGCTAAAGCTATGGGAAAAATATGAGCAGAGAAATCTATAAAAACTTCGATTTCAACCTCTTAGGTGATCCTGATTTCAAAGAAGATTCGGTGCGCGAAGCGCTCATCAAACCTTTGCTTAATGCTTTGGGATATTCTGCTTCAGGGGAAAACAAAATTATCAGAAGCAAGGGGTTGACAGACCCTTATGTCAATCGTGGCAGCAAGCGAAAAAGAATAAGACTAATTCCCGATTACTTGATGGAAGTACAGGGAAAATATGCCTGGGTTTTAGACGCAAAATCTCCTGATGAAGATGTTTTTAAGGGAGATCATATTGAGCAAATTTATAGTTACGCCATCCATCCTGATGTTCGAGTGAAGTTTTACGCATTATGTAACGGAAAGGAATTTATCCTTTTCGAAATAAGCAAACGAGAGCCTGTGCTTTACTTTCAACTTTCAGAAATTTCTCAACACTGGGAAGAGATAGAGAAATTTTTAGCGCCAGAAATTTTTGGGAAAATAGAGCCACATCCTCGTATAGACGAAAAAGAATCTTTCGACTATATGGCAGTTACCCCTCCCAGAGAGATCAAGGATTTACGCAAACAGTCTGCAAAAAGACATTATGGCGTACACGGTTATTTCACCAAACAAGTATGGAATGTTGTTCAGGAGTATATTAAGACCTTCACCAAACCCGGCGATGTGATTTTAGACCCGTTTGGCGGAAGCGGTGTTACTGCTATTGAAGCCTTGGTCTTGGGGCGAAGAGGGATCAATGTTGATATCAACCCGCTCAGTATTTTTCTTGTGGAAAGTCTTTTAGCGCCTGTTGACTTGAATCTTTTTGCGGAAGAGTATCGAAACGTGGTCGAAACTTTCAAACGAACTGCTCCGCGTACCGAAGACGAAATTGAAGCGGCTCTGAAAAAATATCCCTACCCTAAAGGGGTTTCTTTGCCTCGTAATTCAGATGTAGATACACTTGAAGAATTGTTCTCCCCCGGGCAATTGGCTCAATTGGCATATTTGAAATATCTGATTCTCCAGGTTTCTGATTCGGCGATTGAAAAAACTCTATTGCTCATGTTCTCTGGGTTATTGAGCCAAATTAATCTTACTTATCATGCATCTAAAGGACGATCTGCTGGTCGTGGCAATAGTAGTATGTTTCAGTATTATCGATATCGAATTGCGCCAGAACCGTCAATGCTTGATATTGCCGAACGTTTTGAATTGCGTTTCAAAAAGGTTATGGCTGCAAAAAAAGAGCTTCGTATTGCAATTGATCCAAGCAAAATAAAAGATTTGCAATCTTATAAAGCTTCTGCAACCAGTCTTGAGAAAATTCCCGATGAAAGCGTTGACTATATCTACACCGACCCTCCTTACGGCGCAAAAATCCCTTATCTTGATCTCTCAACCATGTGGAATGCTTGGCTTGATTTACCCCTCACTAAAGATGATTTTGATTTGGAAGTTATCGAAGGTGGTGAACAAAAGAAGACTAAGAAAGACTATGCAGACTTACTAAGTCTTTCCATCCAGGAAATGTTCCGTGTGCTTAAATATGACCGCTGGATGAGTTTTGTTTTTGCGCATAAAGACCCTCATCTATGGCATATGATTTTGGAAGCGGCGGAGAAAGCGGGCTTTGAATATGTAAATGCCGTGAAACAGTCGAATGCAAAAACGACCTACAAAAAACGTCAAAATCCTTTTACGGTTTTGTCAGGGCAACTCATTATCAATTTTAAGAAGGTGCGTAATCCCAGAACAATTCTAAAAGTTGATCTTGGGGCAGATATAGCAGATATTGTGATGCAAACCATCGAAGGCATCATTGCCCAAAATGAAGGAGCAACACTCGAAGAAATTAATGATGAACTGATTATCAAAGGCTTGGAATTAGGTTTTCTTGATGTTCTCAGCCAAGAGTATCAAGACATCTCTCCCCTTTTGGCAGAGTATTTCGACTATGATGAGTCAAGCAAAAAATTTCATATTCGTCAAAATACAAAATTTCGCTCCAAGATTGATGTACGCTTGAGAATACGTTATTACCTTATTTCATATCTTCGCCGCAAAGAAAAAGAAGGCATTGCCCCAACTTTCGATGAGATTGTTTTGCACATTATGCCTTTGCTTAAAAATGGAACAACCCCTGAAAGCCAAACGATCTTGAGTGTTTTAGAAAAAGTAGCTGTTCGAATAAATACAGATCAATGGCAATTGTCAAACACTGACCTTCAACCATTTTTGTTATAAGTGGGAAATTTTTTCTTTAGTAAAGTTATTAGCCCTACGATCACATTCAATCTTGGTACGCGTTGCATATATTCTTGATAATTCTCGCCAAAGCGTTCAAGGCAATATTTCTCTTCCTGCAAGATGTGCAGATAAAAGAATATCACGGCTCCCAAACCAAAGATGCCGGTTAGCCAATGTTGGGAAAGCAGCATAAACGTGATAACCAGAAAAATATACCCTAGATACTGTGGATGCCGCACGATAGCAAATAAACCTGTATCCACGACTATCTGTGTGTCCAGAAAAGATTCTCCCTCTTTTATCTCGCCATATTTTCGCAGGATAAATGGCGGTGCGATGAAAAATCCCAAAGCAAGCAGGGCAAAAAATGCGCCTAGCATCCGCAGCGGACGCGAATCCCCGCTGCCGAGCAGGAGCGTTGTCCCGATCAATGTGCCGGTAAAGCAGGCTGCGATGAGATAGTGTCTGTAGGGTTTGGATTTCATTGCAAATTTTCAGAGAGAAAGCTATCCACGCGCGCCCAAAAATCGGGGTGCCGATGACAGTCGCCATGCCCTTTGGCGGGCACCTCCCAAAGGGTGGCAGATCTTGGGTTGGCGGAAGCAAGCCTTTGCCCGTGAGCGACCGGTACGGTTTCATCATCTTCACCGTGGACGATCAGGATCTTCCCTTCCGCATTTGGAATGTGGTTGATGGGTGCGATCTTCTCATAGTCGATCCTATAACGCAGGCGCATATAAGTAAAAAGGGATGTGGCGAAAAAGCCCGGGATACGGCGCTGTACAAAATGTGCTTTCATAAGCTCAAGTGGATGCGCCATCGCGCCGACCGTGACCGTGGCTTGAATCCGTTTATCTTGTCCCGCTGCGGCAATGGACGCGCCCCCGCCAATAGATAGCCCGACCAGCCCGATTCGGGTGGATGCATTTTTCTCGGCGACATATTCAACCGCGGCAAGCAGATCTTCGGTAAATGTCCCGACGGTTGGTGCTATGATCTCAGAACTGCTGCCATGATTGCGGACGTCGATGGCAAGCAGATTATAGCCCTGAGGATACAAATGACGAATATAAGGCAGCACGCGCCCGACATTGCGGCTCCAGCCGTGAATGAGTATCAGGGTTGGGGCATCGGGGTTGACGGGAATCCACCATCCGTATAGCTGACCGCCATCAACTGTGGGGATGTGAATTTCTTCAAAGGGGATGTCGAAATTGGCGGGTGTTCTTGTATGTGGCTTTTTCTCGTAAGCGTAGGCACGCTTGGCGAGATAATCGAGCAAAATGATGTAGAGAACGAACAAGAGGAAAAGCCAAAGAAAGATCATGATTGTTTCCTAGAAAAAATCTTCGTCATCGCGCACGACGACGCCTAAAAGCCCAACCACTTGTAATGCCTGTGTGGAGGTGATGACCATCCCTTTCACAGCTTCTGGCGCAATCTGCATCCCGTCGAGGGCGGAGCCGCGCAAGTCGGCGTTTTCGAGCTTCGTGTTGAAGAAGCTCGCATTACGCAAGTCACAACCAGCGAAGGTGATATTTTCAAGCTTGGCGCTTTCAAAGGCTGAATTTTTGAGTTGGCAATTCTCAAAGCGGAGATGCTTCCCCTGTACAGATGCAAAAACCGCCCCCTCGAGATTGCAATCTCTAAAAAGCACATCGGTCAGACCGGCATCCAGTATTTGCACGCCGATCATCCGGGAGGAGAGAATTTCCGTGCGCAAGAGGTGGCATTGCGCCAAAGATGCTGCCGAAAGATCGCAGCCCTCGAGGCGCGCATCCCGCAGGCGCAGCTTGGGCAGTTGGGCGCTGGTCAGGATAACGCGCTGGATCAGACTCTCTTCGATAAGTACATTTTTTGCGGAGGCTTCGTAGAGATCGGCAGAGGCTATTTTGCTCTCGGCGTATTCGTCATAATCGGTGAGTGTAGAAAGCATGGTGTTTTGCAGCTTTTTAGGAAGCTTCGGAGAGATCGGTATTTTCTTATTGGATGCGGCCATACTGATACTACTCCAATAAACCACGCATGAAGTCAAGGAATTTTTGCACGTCTGCGAAGTTGGATGCGATCCCGACCGAGATGCGGACGGCGCCCGATTCCTGCCCGTCGAAGCAGAGGGCGAAGTCGTCGAAGCTGAGACGTTGTTTATTACGCGGTTGGGAGAAACAGGCCACGAGTTCGAATTCTTCAAGTTCGAGGGCGACTTCGCCAGCACCGGGATTGCAGAAACAACCCGTACGCAGGGAGATATTGAGTTTGTTGGCTTGCTCTTCGACATAGCGATGATCGAAGGCAACGCTATGTTTATTGTAGAAGTTGGCCGCAATCGTGCCGCCGCGCATTTCGTTTTGCAGGTCGCCGTAGATGCGGGCGAGCGGCTCGCCGGTGCTGTGTTTCATCGTGGCGAGATTTTGGATGAGCCAGCCCGTCAGGCAGACGACGCGTTCGTGGATGGCGTCGTAGCCGACGTCGGCGATGTGGCGCAGACCGATCTCCACGGCGGGGATGTTGAGGTAATCCACAGTGCCGTCTTCGAAGGCAGCGTGTCCTTCGGCCATGTAGTGGGTGCTGGCCTGCACAGAGGCGACGGTGATCGTCCCGCCTGCGAACCAGGGACGCTGGAGTTTGCCCAAAGCTTCTCGACGGGCGATTAACGCACCCAAGCCAGTCGGGTAACCGAAAATTTTATAAAACGAGAGCACAACAAAATCGGGGGCGATTTCGCTTAAGTCCAATTTGTTGGTGGGGACAAAGGCGGCTGCATCCAGCAGGACATCCCATCCCATTGATTTGGCTTCTGCAACCCACTCAAGGGGATGCTGGATACCGGAGAAATTCGATTGGGCGGGGAAGGAGAAGAGATTGTTGCCATCCGGGTTGGCTTCTTTTAGGGCGTTGCGGAGTTGATCTTCGGGCAGGCGCAGCTCGGGCAAATTGACGGGGATATAGGTGACATCCGCGCCGCGGGTGTGAGCAAATTCGCGCAGCCCGTTGACGGAATTGTGATTGTCGAAGGCGAGGGTGTAGCGGCTCTTCTCGTCGAAGGGATAGGATTCGCCGACCAGCTTAAGCGCGCCACTGGCGTTGGGGGTGAAGATCACTTCGTATTTGGCGGGGTCGGCGTTGAAGAATTCGAGCACATAGGCGCGGGCTGAGTCGACCAGCTCTGTGGCGGCCATCGAGGTCGGGTTGGTGGAATGAGGGTTGCCGAAGACGTCATTTTTCAGCAGTTCCTGATGTTTGGCGATCTGGGTTTCGGCGTAGAGACCGCCGCCCGTGTAGTCGAGATAGACGTGACCGAGGTGATCAAGGCGGGAATAGTCACTGGCGCGCAGCTCGTCGAGTTTGGCTGTTTCTTTGTAGGTGGGGTAGGCGGCGAGAAATTCTTTAAATTCTTTTTCGAAAGACATGGTGGAACTCCTTCAGCGAGGTATGGAAATAAAAACGCGCCTTTCATGGCGCGTTTGAATCGTTAGTTTAAATAGAACAACAAGGACAACAACAATTACAGTTTGTTGGGGTACAGAAAGGGGTGTGCAATTTCATAGCTTGTATTTTATACCATTAGAAAGAGCGATTAATGCCAGTTTCTTTGCAGATGATTGTCAGGAAGACTTTATATTAATTTTATTGTCCGCCCCCTCTGTCCTTTGGACATCTCCCCCAAATTCCAAATACGTGGAATTTAGGGGAGAATTTCTTCTACTCACACAATAATTTTAGTTTATCCAACTCACCTGTTAATTGATCTTTGATTTTCCTCTTGATTCTCTTCCCGATGAAAACACTCATGATATTCACTGGAAATTTCCAGTGAATATCAGCATGGTAATGTAGTCGTGCTCCTGCCCCGATTTCTTCGAGGGAATATTCTACATCCACCACGTTTACTTTGCTTTCCAGATGAAATGCGATCAACTCGTTATCTTCAAATTTTGTGATCCTACCCTGCATTTCCATCCTGCCCTCATCATCTTCTACGATCTCTCGAAAGGTGGTGCCGACCCTGTTGACTGTCTCGTGCAATATCTCTGTTTCTGTCACACTGGACATCCACTCTTTTGCTTTCTCAGGATCTTCGATCCATTTGAAAGCTTCGCTGGGGGTATTTTCTATCTCAATTGTAGAAGTTATTTTCATCGTATTTCTTTCTATCTGCAAGCAACGCTCCGCGTTGCGGTTTTACCAATCTATGCAAATATCCAAAGGGCCATCTATGCCCGCATAAGCGCCAGCGCTTGAATATAGCCAGTTTTCTGGCTTTGCCACATACTCTTTGCGAACAGGATTTTCATGGATATACATGATCTTTTGAATCATCATTTTGCGGTCATGGATACGCTTGGGTCGTACGCCTTCTTGCCAAAACTGATGGTCACGGTCTTTGCGAGAAGATAGTTTTTGTTGGCTCAATTGCTGGAGTATTTCCTGCTGTTCATGCTCTTTCAAGTAGTCTATGCTTTTTCTTGCTGTAAATGATCTGAAGTTTGCAATCTCTTTTGATAAATCATCTGCCGATGCAACAAGGTGAAGATGTGTTTTCATGATGACGTAGGCATAGAGCGTAATACGATTTTCTTTTTGAAGAAATTTGAGTGAGTTCAAGATGATTTCAACAATTTCAGGATCATCTAAAACTGGTAGCCAATCCACAATTGTGGATGTGATGAAATATGGATTGGGGTCGTCTTCTAAAAACTTGTAATTGGTTTGAGCCATCGGATTTTTTCTTTATTTATTGTGTATGCCGCAACGCAGAGCGTTGCTAGAAGGAGCGCTTGAAAAACCTAGTTTGTATTCTTGTCTGATTTCCACCAAAAAGTACCTTTTTGAGCACTGGTAAATAAATCACTCCGATTTAAACTAATCACACTAGAATGTTAGCAATTAGTGCAAAGAAAAGATAAGCTAGCTCAGCAGTAACTAACCTGCGAGTGATCCAAGAAAGGATCTTCGATCCATTTGAAAGCTTCGCTGGGGGTATTCTCTATTTCAATTGTAGATGTTATTTTCATCGTATGATTTTTCGTCCTATAGCGGAGCTTACAAAACCTTCTTATAGACTCGATAGCGTTTATAGATCTTCGCGCCCATATTATGCGCCAGCGGCCAGGTGTCGGGATTCTCTTCACTGGTCAGTGAGAGATCGGCCCACGTGTAGCCGCGTTCGATGGCACGTTGGGTCATCTCGGCAAAGAGTAGGACGGCCAGACCCGTATCCCAATATTCGGGCGGGACGACAACGCTCTTGACCGACAAACATTTGGGCTGCAAATTACGATGACGCAGGTAGCGAAAATAATCCCAGGGGTAACGCAGGCCGTTCAAATTGATGAGCAACTCGTTAAAATTGGGTACACCGGGCAGGAAGCCCGCCGCTTCACCGTTCACTTCGGCGAAGAGCACCAGGTCAAGATCGACCACATCCAATAAGGGCAGGATCATGGCTTCGATGGCGTTGCGCGTATAGGGCACATGCTTCTCGAAATGCGCCAGTCCGCGATTTTGCAAATCCACGATGCGGTCGATCTCGGCATCTTTATCGGCCATGTTCGCGCTGCGCACGCTGAATTCAGGGTGGCGTTTACGCACCATTTTCGCCAGCCGGAAAACACGCTTTATCTTCGGTGCCTCGGGGTCAAGGTCAATGGCATAGGCCAGGCCATCTTCCGCATCTTTTTCAAAGCCATAGCGCTCGAAGAAATCCTGATAATAAACGGGGTGATGCCCGCACAAGATCGGTGCGGGGCGGTCACGACCTTCCACGAGCAGGGCGCGGTTGTCTTCACGGTCGAGGCTGTAGGGGCCGTAAAGCGACCTCATCCCGTGTGCCTCGGCCCAGGTCGCGGCGAAATCACACAGCGCTTCAAAGATGCGGTAATCTTCCACAAACTCGATGAAATTGAGCATGCACTCCTTTTTTCCAAAGGTGCGCGTGCGATTGTAATCCTCCGCTAAACAGACGGTGCCTACCGGCTCCTTTCCGCGCCAGGCGATGAAGAACTCCGCTTCGCCATCCTTGAAGAAACGTCCCTGCGCGGGGTCGATGGCCTTCGCGCGTTCCGGCAAAAGCGGTGGGATCCAGAGCGGATCGTCCTTGTAGACGCGCCACGGGAAGGTCAGGAAGATTCGTTTTTCGCGTTTGGATGAGACAGGGCGGATCACGACGGACATTTAGCTTGCCTCCGTTTTTCGACTTTCCTCCAGTCCCTGCGCGATCTCGTTATATTTCTCGCGCCCAAGCGGATAGACCAGAGCGAAGATGATGCCCCCGAATATCAGCGCTGCGGGGATCGGTCCCGCCACAATACGGATGCCGTTGATAGCCGTTTCATTGAGCGCTTCGCTGTTGGCGACGTAACCGGTCGCATCCATGATGAGCAAAGCGCCCGGCACCGCCACCGAAACGGCGATCTTTTGTGCCAGCGTGACCAAGCTGTAGAACATGCCCTCATGTCGCTCCCCGGTTTGCCACTCGCCGAACTCGATCGCATCCGGCAGGATGGACCAGGGCAAAACATGCGCGGCTGCCACGCCGATCCCCGCAAGGGCGGAGAGAGTCAGCAAGACGGACATCGGCACGCTGGGGTTGAGCGAGGCCATGATCAGCAAAACCACCGCCAGAAAAGCGATCCCGAAAATGTAGGCCAGCCGCTTGTTATAGCGACGGGAAGCCCACTGCCAGATGGGCAGAGTGATCATCGCGACCACAAAAATGGAGGCCATAATGATGTCGCTTTGTGATTCGCGCTGCACGACGTATTTGATGTAAAAAAGCAATATGGTTTCAACAATGCTGATCGAAACCCAGGTGAAGAGGAAGATACCCAGACCAAAAACGAAGGGACGATTCTTCCACGCGGCCTTGATCGAAGTCCAGATGCCGGGCTGCTTGATCTCCATGAATTCTTCACGCTCGCGTGTGCCGAGGAAAACACCGAATAGCGGCAGGGTCGAGACAACGGCAAAGATGATGCCCATTGTCAGCACACGCTCCGCATTTTCAGGGCGGAAACTTTCCACGATCATGAGCGGGGCGGTAAAGGCGATCAGCCCGCCGAGGATGGAGAAGAACATGCGCGTGGTGGTCAGGTCAGTACGCTCGTCATAATCGCTGGTCAGCTCGGGAGTCAGGGCGAAATAGGGCATGGTCACAAAGGTGACGGCGGTATCGTAGACGGCGTAGAGGATGCCATAATAAAGGGCCAGCCCGATCTGGGTCTCGATTGGCGGTATCCACCACATCACCGCGAAGATGATCCCAAAGGGTATCGCGCCGAAAAGGAGATAGGGTCGGCGGCGTCCCCAACGCGTGCGCGTGCGGTCAGAAAGATATCCCACCAGCGGGTCGTTGATGTAATCCCAGGTTTTTCCGATGAAAATCGCTGCTGCCGCGACACCTGCCTGAATGCCGACCACATCCGTGAGGAAGATGGCGAAGTAGGCGGCGATGATGGTGTGGGTCAGGCTGAAGCCGATATCCCCTGAGCCGTAGATCCAACGCGTGCGCCGAGAGAGTTTTGACATTGTAAACTCCGTTTATGGGTAATAGTGAGGACGATCTTTATCTCTAATAACCCCATCTCTCTGGCTGAGACGCGGATGCTAAGCGGTGGTGATGAGAGTGATGGCGATCAAGGCGAGGAAGATCCCCACCCATTGGGAGAATTGGAGTTTTTCTTTCAGGATGAGCCAAGCGAGGAAAACCGTCATGCCGGGATAGAGGGAACTGAGCACCGCGGAGACATCCAGACGTCCGGCTTGAGCAGCAAGGATATAAAAGAGGTTTCCGCCTACATCGAAGAAGCCGTTGGTGGTAAGCAAGTGCCAACTCCCCGAGCTTATACGAAAACTTTCTCGTTTTAAGAGCAAGTAAAGGGCAATGCTTAGCATACCTGAAGTACGGGCGGTAATTAATGGGCCAATGACTAAATCTTCGCTGGCTTCATTCATGAAGACAAAATAGAGTCCAAAAGCAGTTCCCGCGAGAATAGGCAAGTATAAGTGGGCCTTTCTTTTGTTTTCTCCTTCATCCTTTTCAATTGAGATCAGTGCAACCGCGACAAGGGCTAAGCCAAAGGCCAAAAAAATTATGGGTTGTGGGGTGCCTTCGATAAAACTACCAACTACAACGGGAATAATTGCTCCGATCAGCGCAGAAAGTGGGGCGGCGATGCTGATGCGTCCCAAACGCATGGCTTCAAAAAAGAAGAGTAGACCACCTGCTCCGGCAATGCCCGCAATGCTGCCCCACAAGATGGCATGGAGATCAGGAAATGGTTCATCAATAAAAGGCAGGGCAATTAGAAGAAAGCCTAACCCGATGGCATACCCCATCATTACGGCTTTGTATGCGCCGACTTTTCGGGAGGATAAGCCTCCCGCGAAATCTCCGATTCCCCACGAAAGGGCGGAGGCGAGACCAAGAATAATAGGGAGCAAGGGTCAGATTTCCTTATTTTGTTTAACTAATGCCCATTCCGGGGGAGTTTCAGGCCAAATATAGACGAAATAGTAAAAAGGCATGGCAATATAGGGCAAGAAAAAAGCACCTATTCCTAGCAAGATGCGTAAAAGATCAGTCCCTTCTTTGTTCAAAATGACGTGTATCAGGTAGAAAATCGACATGGCAAATTGCAACATGCTACCAAGCATCATTAGTGGCATCATGTAGAAGATCGGTTTCATGAAAAGGAAGACTTCTTCTTCCGATGGGATAGTAGAAGGGTCTCCCATCATTAGAAAGAAGGATTCTCCTATGACCATGAAAACCCCCATTACGTAGAAAAAAGGTGCCAAGATGGCGATGAGGGTCAAGATGCCGATAATAACTTTCCAGGTTTTGTTGAGTTTCATTTTTCCTCCTAAAAATTAGTCGATCTTTCCCGCTGCCTTGGCACGCTCGATGATCTGTCGCGCAGAGATGACCAAGGGCATGTCGATCATCTTGCCTTCAAAGTCGATCACGCCGGTGCCTTCGGCTTCAGCGGATTCGAAAGCTGCCAGCAGACGTTGGGCGTAGTCTATATCTGCATCTGAAGGCGAGAAGGCTTCGTGGACGGGGATAATTTGATTCGGGTGAATGATCTGCTTCCCCGTAAATCCCATTTGTGCGCCGAGCAGGGCGTCCACTTTCAGGTTGACGGTATCCTTGAAGTTGACGAAGACGATGTCGATGGCTTGCAGGTCGTTCGCTTTTGCATACAACACCACTTGACTGCGGGCAAAGAGAATTTCCATCCCGTTGCGGGTGCGGGTCGCGCCGATGCTGGCAGCGTAATCTTCGGCGCCGAAGATGAGCGCATCCAGACGGGGATGGGTGGCAATTTCTTTCAGGTTGATAATGCCCTTCGCCGATTCGATGACCGCTAAAATGCGGACGCTGTTCAGTTCCCATCCCCGGGATAGCTCCATCGCTTCGATCTTATCGCTCAGCCATTCGATCTGTTCGCGTGATTCCGCTTTGGGGATGACGACCCCATCCGGGTGATGGGGCAGGGTCATTGACAAGTCATCTTCTTCGAGACCCGTGCCGACACCGTTAATCCGCACCAACTTTTCGCAGCGGCCGAAGTCCAATTCTTGCAGTGCTTTGGCTATCACTTCGCGGGCTTTATCCTTGCGGTTGTAGGCAGTGCCGTCTTCCATATCCATGCAGATGGAATCGACTTTCAGGGAAATGGCTTTTTCGATCTTCGGGCGAGAGTCGCCGGGCATGTAGAGAAGGGCGCGTCTAATTTTCATTTGATTTCCTTTTTTCACCACAAAGGCACAAAGAGCACAGAGTTTTTCTTTGTGTCCTTTGTGACTTTGTGGTTATTTTTCTTCTTCCTTCAAAAACATCACTGTTCGCTCGAACTCGATGACCACGATTCCATCAGGTTTTTTGCCCCAATGCTTCAAGCGGACGATGCCCGCGTTCGGCTTCGACCTGGATTCACGCATTTCAAGTACTTCGCTCTCAGCGTAGACCGTCTCCCCATGAAAAAGCGGATTGGGGTGTATGACCTTTTCATAGCCAAGGTTCGCGACAATTGTACCTTCTGTGAGCTCTGATACGGTCAGCCCCGTCACCAAGCCGAGGGTGAAAATCCCGTTAACGATGCGTTGCCCGAACTGCGTCTTGGATGCGAAATCTTCGTTCGAGTGCAGGGGTTGGGTATTCATTGTCAGCATCGAGAACATGAGGTTGTCCATCTCGGTCACCGTGCGTCCGTTGGTGTGTGTGATCTTCATGCCGACTTCGAGTTCGTTGTAGTATTTTCCAGTCATCTTTTACCTTTTTTTGTGATTAAAAAATTTATAAATCGCATTAGCGAGTTAAACAACCAAAACATGAGAATCCCTGAGCTTGGAGCCATGCTCAAAATAAGAGGAGGTCTCTGACAAACAAAACCGAAGAAAAATTGACAATACAAAAACAGCAATGTGGCAGAAATAAGTGAATTTCCAGCTATTGCGAGAAGAATATACTTCTCATATCTCTCTTCCATTCTAGTAATCAGGATATATTCTGTTGCGCCAATTACTAAACCGAGTCTTACACCAATGTATAAATTTGGAAATAAACCTATTACGTATATGAAACTCCCAACAAGGATAAGAAGGTAAAGTTGTCTAGGTTTGATGGGTTTATTTAAAAATGCTCGAAGTTTAATCATCGCAAATCTCCCTCATCCACCTCCACCAACAACTCCTCCCTCTCCACCGTCTGCCCCTCAGCAACGACCAGCCGCCCTACAACCCCATCCATCGGCGCCTGGATGCGGATCTCCATCTTCATGGCTTCGAGCACGAGCAGGGTATCACCTTTTGATACGGTGTCGCCCACCGAAACGTTCACCGCCCGTACCTGTCCGGGCATGGGAGCAAGCAAACGTCCGGATGCGTTCCCACCGCCAGCGCCCCTCGCCACGCCCGATGTCTTTTCGAGCATCCACGTTTGGCCGCCGAACGAGACCCATCTCCGCTTCCCGTCGGCGCTGACGTGCGTCTCGACTTTGCGCCCGTCCAGAATGAAGGTCACTTGCCCGTCTGCCCCACGCGCAAAACGCACCTCGGCGGTCTGCTCGCCAAATTGCACCTGAAAGCCCTCGCCGAGCGGGATCACATCAAGCGTAAAAACTTCGCCTTTATGTTCAAAGTGCGATTTCATTTTGACCTCCGAGCGCGGAATCCACTGGCGGTTTTCCAGGGGCTGTAGGGATCATGGGATAGCTGATCGGCGCAGTTACCGGTGGCGGATGCGGGCTGGATGAAATCTGCCAGAGATGCAGCAATAAGCGCCTCGAGCGGGAGATTTGGGCTTGGTTGCCAATCGCCGAAGGTTTCTTCAGCCCAACGCGTGGTCACCGTTCCCGTTTCGAAATCAGCGTGTGCCAAAACCGCCTGCAATAGATCAACGTTGGTCGTGACCCCATGCACGATGCTGTTGCGCAATGCCTTTTGAAGCCGCCTGATAGCGGTTTCGCGATCTTCGGCGTGGACGATGACCTTCGCCAGCATCGGATCGTAGAAGTGACTGACTTCGCTGCCTGTTGTGATGCCACTATCGACCCGTACGCCGGGACCGCGCGGCTCATTGAATTTGAAGACCACGCCCGTGCTGGGCAGAAAGTTGTTGGCAGGGTCTTCGGCGTAGAGACGGGCTTCAATGGCATGCCCGCGGGGGGAGAAATCAGCGGCTGTGTAGCGGAAAGCTTCTCCCGCCGCCACTCGAATTTGCCACTGGACAAGGTCTATACCCAAGACCATTTCGGTGATGGGGTGCTCGACCTGCAAACGAGTATTCATTTCGAGGAAATAGAATTCTTTGGTCTCTGGGTCAACAATAAATTCGACCGTCCCTGCATTGGAATAATTGACCGCTTTCGCCGCAGCAATGGCAGCTGTTCCCATTTTGGTGCGTAGCTCATCATCGAGCAGCGGAGAGGGTGTTTCCTCGATGATCTTCTGGTGACGGCGCTGAACGGAGCATTCCCGTTCATAAAGATGGGCAACGTGCCCGTGTGTATCGCCAAAGACCTGAAATTCTATATGCCGCGCTGCGGGGAGATATTTCTCGACGAGCAGGGTTTCATCGCCAAAGGCATTCAGGGCTTCGCGTTTGGCAGATTCGATCCCATCGGGCAGTTCTTCCTTTTTCCAGACAACGCGCATCCCCTTGCCACCACCGCCCGCCGCTGCTTTGACCAGCACGGGGTAGCCGATCTCATCGGCTGCAGTTTCAAACTCGGCGAGGGTTTCGATGCCTTCAGCGCCGGGGACGGTCGGGACGCCTGCGGCTTTCATCCGAATTTTGGATTCGGCTTTATCACCCATCACACGTATGGCATCTGCTGAGGGGCCGATGAAGACCAATCCCGCCGCGCGGACGGCATCGGCAAAGTCGGCGTTTTCGGAGAGAAAGCCATAGCCGGGATGAACGGCTTCTGCGCCCGTCTCCTTCGCGGCTTTGAGCAATTTTTCGATGTTGAGATAGGATTCACGCGGCGCAGGCGGGCCGATTAGCACAGCTTCGTCGGCATGCCGGACGTGGAGGGCATCTGCGTCCGCTTCGGAGTAGACGGCGACGGTACGGATGCTGAGTTCCTTGCAGGCGCGAATAACGCGGATGGCAATTTCACCGCGATTGACGATGAGGATTTTAGAAAAGGGTCGTTTTTTCATAATTTGCTCACAAATAATGGAATGCGGATTCTCGCTGATTGAGCGGATTCTTTTTATGAACCGCCAAGGCGCGAAGGACGCCAAGTTTTTAAATATATTTCTCTGTGCTCTTGGCGTCTTGACGGTTCATTCTTTTTCTACATTCTAAAGACACCGAAACCTTTTTCTTCGCGTGGGGCGTTTAAGGTAACAGACAACGCCAAGCCCAGCACTTCTCTTGTATTAGCGGGGTCGATGACGCCATCATCCCACAAACGCGCAGTAGAATAATAGGGGTTGCCTTCGGTTTCGTATTTTTCGAGGATGGGGGCTTTGAATTCGGCAGCTTCTTCTGCGTTCATTTCCTCCAGTCCTTCACGGACGCGCTGGCCTTGCTTGACTGTGAGTAAAACATTCGCGGCTTGCTCGCCACCCATAACGGAGATGCGGGCATTCGGCCACATCCACAGGAAGCGGGGCAGGTAGCCGCGTCCGCTCATGGCGTAGTTTCCCGCGCCGAAGGAGCCGCCGATGACGACGGTCAGCTTGGGGACGCTGGCATTTGCGACGGCGTGTACTATCTTGGCGCCCTCTTTGGCGATGCCGCCCGCTTCGTAGTCCTTGCCGACCATGAAGCCGGTAATATTTTGCAGGAAAAGGAGCGGGACGCCACGCTGCTCACATAGCTCAATGAAGTGGGCGCCCTTCGCCGCCGATTCGCCGAAGAGGATGCCGTTATTGGCGATAATGCCAACGGGATACCCCCAGATGCGGGCGAAGCCTGTCACGAGGGTGGTACCGTAGCGGGCTTTGAACTCTCGGAATTTGGAGCCATCGACAAGGCGGGCGATGATCTCGCGCACGTCGTAGGTTTCGCGGAAGGTAGTGGGCAGAATGCCGTAGATCTCTTCAGAGAGATAAAGCGGTTCTTCTGGCGGAAGCAAGCCTAATGCCGAGAGAGAGGTGTCGTGTTGTGGGGTTGGCGGGAGGGTCTCGACGATGCCGCGCAGGAGTTGAATGGCATGATCGTCATCGTCGGCAAAATGATCGGCAACGCCACTCAAGCGTGTGTGCACGTCCGCTCCGCCGAGTTCTTCGGCAGTCACATCTTCACCTGTCGCGGCTTTGACGAGCGGCGGTCCACCCAGAAAAATCGTCCCCGCCCCCTTTACAATAATGGCCTCGTCGCTCATGGCAGGGACGTAGGCGCCGCCCGCGGTGCAGCTTCCCATCACGGCGGCGATCTGGGGAATCCCTTTGGCGCTCATGCGTGCTTGGTTATAGAAGATACGCCCAAAGTGATTTTCGTCGGGGAAGACTTCGGCCTGCAGGGGCAAAAATGCCCCACCGGAATCGACGAGATAGAGGCAGGGCAGGTGATTTTCTTCGGCGATCTGCTGAGCGCGCAGGTGTTTTTTGACGGTGAGCGGATAGTATGAGCCGCCCTTGACAGTAGCGTCGTTGGCGACAATCATCACTTCACGCCCTGAAACGCGCCCGATACCCGTGACGAGACCCGCGCCAGCCGCCGCGCCGTTATACATATCCTTGGCGGCAAGGGGGGATAACTCTAGAAAGGGAGAGTTGGGGTCTAATAAGCGATCAATACGATCATAGACAAAGAGCTTGCCTTGTTCCTCGTGGCGGCGGCGATATTTGAGCCCGCCACCTTGCTCGGCTTCTGCAATATGTTGACGGAGCTCCTCCGCTAGGGCACGATGATGTGCTGCGTTTTCTTTAAATTTTGGATCACTTGGGGAAATACTGGTAGAAAGAATATTCATGAGACTCCAATGGCGAATGTTGGGGTTTCAGCGATCTATTTGCAATGGATAGATTTTAGCATGGGAATGCGTTGATAACGCGTAAAGTTAAACGAAAATCGGGGAGATTTTTAGTCTCCCCGATGCCCCCCTGCCCTGTCGGGCATCCCCCCATTTTATCTTCTCAAAATGGGGGAAAGCTCTTGCCCCTCCCCTAAATTCCATGCACTTGGAATTTGGGGGAGGCTGGGAGGGGGCTGAAACAGCAGTATTCTACAAAGCGAGAGATTGCTTACCCCTTCGGAGCACGCGTCGTTCCACTCGCAATGACGTAAATAAATTTATGCCTCTACCGGTTTGAAAGCCTCGATATCCAGAATCGAGCCTTTGCGCTCGGCTTTGGTCTTGAGCACGGCTTGCATCGGCATCCCGATGAACAGGTCTTCGGGGTCGGCGTCGATGCGGTGGGCAATGCCACCGTCGCCAAAGGAGATGAATCCCACCGTTTCGGGTTCGTCCAGCGACTTGCCATCATAGCCCACGAACATGACCGTGAAGGTATGCAGAATACCAACCAAACCCATGTCGTTCCACTCAGTCAGTTCGCCTAGGCAACGCTCGCAAAAGACGTTTGCCGGGACGTAGGTGTGGTCGCAATCGGGGCAGTGGCTGCCCATGATCTTTCCTTCATCTTTCAGGGCGCGGAAGAAGCGTTCGCCCGCCAGCCCGTAGGTGTAGCGGCTGGGAACTGGCAGATTTCCCTGCCAGGCTTGAGGAGCGTTTTTGTCACGTTCAAGTAATGTCATCTTAGGCCTCCTCCTCGATAGGTTTGAAATACAGGATATCGGTGATGGCACCTTCGCGTTCATCTTCCGGCTTCCAAACGGCCTGCACGCGCATCCCGATCTTGATCTTTTGCGGGTCCACTTCTCCGAGTTTATGCATGATGCCACCCATGATCGTGGATGTTTCATTCAACTCAGATGCGCCATCAAGCATGATGACCGCGGGGAGTTCAGGTTCCTTGATACGTTTCACATCCCAGGTGACATAACACAATGAAAATGTGTTGACCGTGCCCGTATCCTTGACCGGGACGAACTCGTCCATGGGCTTGAAACACCACTCACAGACGGTGCGCGGCGGGACGACCACCTTTCGGCAGGTTGCACAATAAGAACCCAAAATCTGTCCCTTTTTGAGTCCCGCCAAATACGTGCCGATGCCGATGCCGGTGTCCCAGGCGTAGTCGGCTTTGAGCTCATCGTGAATGAAGAGCACATTCCCTTCTTCAAAATCTTTCTCGCTCAGGGAAGTGCCGTCGAATTTTTCGAATCTTGATGTCATCGTTACCTCCTATCTGCCCATAATAACCACAGTGCCGACCTGCATCAGGTCTCCCCAGGCTTGGGCCAGTCCGCGTTTGGGTGAACCGGAAACCTGCCGATCTCCGGCCTCGCCGCGCAATTGCCAGAATAGTTCGGCGATCTTCATCAAGCCCGCAGCGGCGATGGGATTTCCGACACCCAGCAATCCACCGGAGGGGCAGACGGGCATATTTCCGTCCGGTGCGGCTGTGCCGTCGATGTAGAGTTCCACGGCTTTGCCGCGGTCAGCCAGCCCGAGTCCCTCGAGGTGATGTAGGGCTTTATAGTCGAAAGGGTCATAAGGCTCGGCAATGTGGATTTCCTTGCGTGGTTCCTTGATTCCAGCCATTTCATAGGCTTGTTTGGCGGCATATTCCACATAGCGCGGATAAGCCAGATCGCGGTTGGTCCAGTAGGCAGTGTCCAGATTCCAGCCGACGCCCTCGACCCAGACCGGTTTGCTGGTCATCCGCTTGGCGACGTGTTCGGCTGCCATCACGATGGCAACGGCCCCGTCCGAGACGGGCGAGACGTCGAAGCGTTGTACAGGCCAGGCCAGCGTTTCGGAGTTCATCACATCTTCCACGGTGATCTCAGGCTCGCCCAGCAGCGCGCAGGGGTGATTGGCCGCGTTGCGCTTATGCTGCACCGAAACGCGGGCGATATCTTCCTTCTTCAGCCCGTAGGTGTTCATATAACGGTTCATCTCGATGGCGAAGATCCAGAGCAAATTCGGTTTGAGCGGCCGTTCGGTAGTGTGGTCGAAAATGGTCAGGAAGGCGGCCTGTGCATGTGGATAGTAGGTGGACATTTTCTCTTCGGCGACCACCAGCACAACATCGGCCAGACCGGATGCGATCGTGTACCAGGCCTGGATCGGAACGAAGACGCCCGTTCCGCCCCCGACATAGGATCGCATATAGGGCTTACGGAACGCCCCTGCCCCATCAGAAAGATACTCGCCCTTCATGTGGATGCCGTCGAAGGCATCTGGTGCGGTGCCCATACAAACGGCGTCGATATCATCCATCGTTAACTCGCAGGATTGCAACGCCGCACGCGATGCCTGCCAGGAGAGTTCTTTTGGTGTTTCTTGTGCGCGGCGGACGAATTTGGTCATCCCCGCGCCGACAACTGCAACTTTTCTCATACCCATCTCACACCTCCCGGTTGCTCAGCACGGCGACAGCGCCGCTGGTAGTAGGAACGCCGCGCCAGGACTGGACCAAGCCAACTTCGGCGCCTTCGATCTGATGTGCGCCTGCTTCGCCACGTAATTGGAGAGCGGCTTCGAGAGCGCGTTGCAGACCGGTGGCATCCATCAGGGAGCCGACGCCGAGGCTGCCGCCTGAGGCGTTGACTGGCAGACTCCCGCTCAGGGCCGTGAATCCGTCCATTGTGGCCGACCCTGCCTCCCCAGGAGCGAATACGCCGAGCGCTTCCAGTGATTGGAGTTCCTTGTAGGCGTAGGTGTCGTCCACTTCGGCAAAGTCGACCGTATCCAATGGATTTTGAATCCCTGCTTGGCGATATGCCATCTGCGCGGCTTTTTCGAGATAGGGCAGGCTGCCCCACTCGCGGTTTTCGAGGGAAGGCGAGTCGTTGCACCAGCCCATCCCGCGGATCCAGACGGGGTTATTCGTTAAATCCCCCGCCACTTTAGCGGAAGCAAGCACCATCACGATCGCGCCGTCGGTGTGATCGGCAGTTTCGCGCGTGCCCAGCGGCCAAGCCAGCGAGGGCCCGTGGAGGACGTCATCCAGCGTCAGATCCGCACCATAAGATGCAAGCGGATTTTTGAGCGCGTTGCGGCGATTTTTGACCGCGACTGCGGCACATTCTTCCTGGGTGGTGTCGCTCTCGTAGAGGTAACGGTGCATTTCCATGCCCGCTACGAAATGGGTGTTCAGGCGCAGGGGACGGTTGAGGACGGGGTCTTGGGCGTGGGCCGTGATCTCGGGCTTGGTGAGGATATTGCTGGCTTTGCTATGCCCCTCGATGGCGACGATGTCGAACTGCCCGGTGCGGATGAGCATCCAGGCGGAGGCGAGACCGTGCAGGCCATCGCCCGGGATAGTGTGGACGGATTTCAAGACTGCGCCGAGTTGGTCGGGGACGTATTCATCGAAGATGCTGACGCCTTCGTGGAAGTCCTCCGCCACGGTGACGAACGACTCGATGTCGGCACGTGGATCGACGCCCGCATCACTGTAGGCGCGGTGGGCGGCCTCGTACATAAGCTCCTTATAAGACAAATCAGGCGTCAGCGGCCTGAATCCAGACCAGCCAACGCCTATTATCGCAACGCGTTCATTCATGCTTTCTCCTTCCTCGTGGTGGAAACAGTGGCGAGATCTCGCCGGTTGCACTATTTCATTGTACAGAATCCGTCAACGAAAAAGAAGTAGCAATTGGTTATGAGTTTGTAGATGGAACGCGGATTTGCGCGGTTTTTTCTCACCACAAAGAGCACAAAGGGTCACAAAGAAAAGCTTTTTTGCTTTTAGCTTTTAACTTCGTGCTTCTTCGTGTACTTCGTGGTTAAAGCTTTTATTTTTCCAACTGAGCTAAAAGCCTCTCCGCCTCCTCATAGGCGACCTTGTAATGATAGGGCGGGCCATCATCACAATGCGCCAGTTTCAGCGCGGCTTCGGCATATTTCTTCGCTAACTCTTTGTCACTCAACTCATCCCCTTCAACTTCTAACCTTAAACCTTCCATGGCGAGCGTAGCAAGCCAGATGTTCACATCCGCCCCCTGCAAAACATAGCCGCTGCGCTCGGTGATTATTAGCGCTTCCTGCGCCAGCTTTAAGGCTTCTTTGTGCGCACCCTGTCCTTGGCGTAGCTTGGAGACTTCAAGCAAAACATTAGCTTCATGGTCAACCAGATTAATCGCTCGACAACGCCGTAGGCTCTCGCTAAAGTGTTTTTCGGCGTCTTCTAATTTGCTACTTATGCGTAAAGATGTGCCAAGTAGCCAGTGAGAGATAATAAAATCACGCTCTACTGGAAAATATTTTACTTGCTCATTAGTTAATTTCAGCGCACGCTGGGCAAATTCAGTAGCCTGTAAAAAGTATTCCGTTTTTAGCTTGGTGTCATCAGTGTTGCGTGCCATCAAAAGGGCACGCAGAGAGCGAATTCTTTCATCAACACCATGTCCTTGAATATGATTGCTCTTTTTCCAGTATTTTGTTGAATTTGCTAATTCCTGTTTTGCATCTGCCCAAAGACCGCGATAGGCGAGAACTCTTCCTAAAAACTGGTGTATTGCGGCTTCCCTAAATTCATCTTCAATCTCGCGACAAATATCAATGCTATGGCGCAGATTACGTTCTGCATCACCCAACATACCAATATGGATTTGTACCATGTCTGCTATGTTCCCTAGTCCAACAACGAGATTTCTTTTATCGCCAGCTTTTTCGCGAATTTCATTGTGCATCTCAAAAAGCAGAACCGCACGGCGAGGCTGGCCGTTCAATGCATAGGAATTGGCAAGACCGTTGATTGTCCATGCTTGTGCGCTTTCATCTTTTAAATGTGGTGGCTTATGTTCACCATCGATAAAAAGTACTCGCATTAATTCAATGCGTAACTGATACGCTCCAAATTGAAAATAAGTTGCTTGATTTAGGCGATCTCGGAACATAATTCTTGCTTCATCAAACTGTCCCGCTCTGACCATGTGGTGGTAAAGTTCAATAATAGGAGCGAGATCGTTCAGGTTTTCGATCTTTTCGGGTTGGGGTACGGCTGCAAAATAATCCCGCAGGCGGCTGTGGGCTGCGGTGCGGTCTGGTGCGGTCAGGCGTTCGTAGGCGTAGCGGCGTACGATGGGGTGGAGGTCGTATTTGTTTTCGGTTTTGTCCCAGTGGAGTAAGCCGCGGATTTCTAATTGTTTTAGTTGATCGTCCAGTTCGGCGTTGGGGCGGGTCTGAGACCCGCCCTTACCTTCTGTGATAGCCTCCAAGGCTTCATAACTGGTGGGAGAGCGGAAGCAGGCGATTGTGCTGAGCAACATTTGTTCTTCGGGCGCGAGGGAGTTATAGGCGACTTTGAGAACGTGGTGTTTGTTTTGAATGATGTCTTCGGTGATGTCCAGTTCTTTGGCAACTGCCACATCATTGGGTTTTGAACGGTTGCCGAGAATATAGCCCGCGAGAATGCTCAGTGTCAGCGGGTGGTAGCCGTAGGGTGCGCAGGTCGCTTCGATCTCGGCGCGCGTGCCCTTGATACCCTGATTTTGGAATAAGGTGACGGCATCTTCTTTGGAAAGCTTCTTGAGTTCTTTTTCAAGGCAGCCGCCTAAAAGGCTATTGCGTCCTTCAACAGCGCGCGGGCGCAGGCGGGTGGTCATCAGCACTTTGGCCTGGATAATGCCTTTTAAACTTGCCAGTCCGCGCAGGAAGTCGTCCGCTGCGGGGGAGACGCAATCGCGACGGCGGGCGTCTTCTTGTTTTTCACCCTCACCCTGTCCCTCTCCCTCAGGGAGAGGGGACTCATCTTCGATATCTTCCTGGTATGCCGCATTCATTCCGCTGTAGGCGCGCAGGGCACGCTCGAAGCCATCCAGTATGAGCAGGATGCCCTCTTCTTCGAGGGCTTTCAGGAGTGTTTCGACCTGCAAACGCGGTGCGGAGGGGAGTTCCGCGTTTTCGCCCAAGAGATATGTGAGTGTGTCGTGCAGGAAGTTTTGAAAGCTAGCATCCCCTTCGTAGAATGACCACCAGAGGGCTTTGGTCCACTTGGCGCGGTCAACGTGGTTGAGCAGCCAGTGCCAGGTCAGCGCGCTTTTTCCAAATCCGCCCAAGGCACGCAGGATGAAGAGGGGTTCTTCTTTTTCTTCGAGCCATTCGGTGAGGGTCTTGAGTTCGGTTTCGCGGCCTGTGAAGTTTCCGGTTAAGGCGTAGCGGTGTTTGAGATTCCAGCCTTTGGGAGGTTCGGGTTCTTCGTTTTGTTGTTGTGGTGCATGATGAACATGAATTTCCCCGCCGGGAGCATTGTAGAGGTGTTCAGCTTCTTGTTCTTCTACATGCTGAAGTGGTGCTACAGGTTGTGGTGGGTTTGGGGTAGATGCTGTGTTTTCCCCATTTTTATCTTTTTTCAATTTCTCCCAGAGTGCGACAACACCTGTGACAAAAACTAAATCTGCGGCAGCAGCAATGCCAAGCAGTTCCCAGAATCCACCTTGTCTTTGACTCCATGCAGGAAAGGCTAACCAGCTTATCGTGAGGATAATAGCCAGCAATACAACATAAATAATGCCTACAGTCACATATCGTTTCATCGTTTGCTCTCCCTATTGCTACGATAAATGAAAATGTCGTGTTCCTTGACCGCACGGAGATTAATCTCCGTGCTAAAAGCCGAAGCCTGCGTAGCAGGCTTAAGCATTATAGCCCAGACCTTTAGGTCGGGGCTATTCATCAATCAAAAAATCCGCGTAAATCTGCTCTAAGCGAAGCGACATCCGCCTAATCCGCGTTCCATCTAATTACAAATAGCCTTATTCTTCAAGAAATAGGCTGCCTCCGTGATCTCAAAATCGAAGCGCGTGCATTTGCCGCGTACCCAGCCCTCATCGCCGAGGGTACCAAAATCTTCGGACCAAAAGGAGGCATCCGCCTGCAGGGCGTAAAAGATCTCGGCGAAGAAGGTCCCGTCCCCGCGCGGGACGATGCTCAACCCCTCGACTTGGAAGCCGCCGATCTCGCCCGCGTCAACGCGTTTTTGGAGTTCCGCTTCAAAGATGATCTGTGCGACGGGTTCGAGCATGAAGCCTGCGGGCGCATCCACGGTGCTGACGAAACCGAAGATGCTTGGGTCAGCCACAGGTTCAGGGATGGCGGTTTTGGTCGGTTCGGGGAGTGGTTCATCCGTCGGCGCCAAAGTCGCTGTGGGTAGCGTAGATTCGGTCGGCGGATTGGCGGGAAATTCTTCGACGGGGGGAGCTGGAGCGGCGGCAGGTTGTACGCCGCATCCAATCAGGAGGAGAGCAAGAATCAAGGCAAGGAAGGGTTTCTTGAGCATTAAAATCATTTCAACTTTCCACTAAAAATATTCTTTATACTGCTCGATCTTTTCCAATAATCGTTGGCTGAGAAAATCGCTTGAATCACACAGCGTATCGTGGATCTCCAGCGCTTCGAGTTGATAGGCTTCTTTTTTCGCTCGTGTCCAATAGGTGGGAGGGCGCATCAGGTTCGTGATCCGGTCGGCTAATTTCACCATCCCGATCTCGGCGTGCTGCTCAAGGATGCGCTCGAGGCTGTCGCGCATTTGCTCTTCTTTGGGCAGCGATTCATCCTTGGTCAACGCCAGTACCCCGTCGGCGACATCTTTCCCAAAACCGGCTGCGAGCATTTCATGAGTCACAGCAGTATCCTCGATCACGTCATGCAAGAGCGCGCACTGGATCGCCAGATCGCCATCGAGATCAGTTTCATTCGCCAGTGCGGCGATGACTTCCATGCAGACCAAGCTGACGTGCATTAAATAGGGCAGCTCAGTACCGGGGAAAAGTTGACCCTGATGCGCTTCAGCGGCAAAACGATAGGCTTTTATATAGCTTTCTTGTGACCATGCAGACCCCATAAAAACTCCTTCTGGTGGGGAAATAAGTTTCCCTATTATAAATCCCTATGAACAGAATAAACGGGATTATTCTGGCTTGTTCTGAGCAATTGTCGATTGAAAATACAGAGAGTTATCTGGCAGACTTGTTATAAGCCTTGCGTAAATTCTCTTTGTGATTATTCATCGAAGCTGTTTAGCCTGATTTCACTGCCAACGGGATAGGTATATTCTTCATCGCGAGTGAGTAAATGAACTTTTCCCTCCCCCATCACTTGCCAGCTTTCGCCAAGTTTGCCTACAAGGGCAGTGTTTTCGTCAATGCCGAGGATATATTGCCCAGTGTTGAGTTGGCGGCGAAGGGCAAATAGATAAGCCGACCACATACCGCGCATCCGATCGAAGTGGGGCATCACGAAAGTAGCCGGTAGCAAGCCAAATGCCGCGTGCGATTTCGTTCCCATCGCGCGGATATTCGGAACTCTTTGCGCCAGGATCATCGCGCCAGCCGAACATCCCGCATAAATGGCACCGCGCTCCCAGGCTTTTGTGGCTGCTTCCCAGGCGCGGCTGCCTTGCAGGGTTTGGAGAAGATAATCTGGTTTGCCGCCAGAAAAATAGATCAGATCGGCATTCTCCAGCGCAGAACCCCATTTGGGATCATTCGCTGATTCAGCGTCAACGATCCGCGCGGGGGTCACGTCGGCACCCAGTGCCTCGAAATGTTTTACTCCCAGACCAAGCCAATAGCCCACGCTTTTATCGCCTTCCTGCCCGGCAGCAGTGGGCATACAGACCACACGCGGTGTGCGCCCATTTGTGTTGA
>CAZASG010000033.1:0-44361 GCA_964487745.1 uncultured Anaerolineaceae bacterium
CTTACGGTGGTGCTGAGTTCCTGCAGGGTGGCGGCGGCCCCTTCTCCTCCGGGAATATGGCCATGATCCAGATGCACACTTGGTTCCTCGCCCCTTGGGCTTTTGACGGCACTACTTTTGATTGGGACGTAGCAGCAATGCCTTCTTATAATGGTGCAACCACTGCGAAGATGCACGCTGATACTTTCGGCATTCTCAAGGGAAGCCAGAACCCCGAAGCCGCCTTCGAAGTGTTGACCTACATGCTCAGTGAAGAACATGCTACTGACTTGCTCACCATTTATGGTGGTATGCCCGCTCGTCTTTCCCTTCAGGCTGATTACTATGCTATTCACGCTGAAACCAACCTTGATGGCAAAGAGATCAACTGGGATGTCATTGCAGCAGGTATGGCTTATGCTGACAACCCGAATCACGAAAGCTGGATGCCCAGCTACCAGGAAACCAACGATCGCTACAACGAAACCTGGAATTATCTCGCCAACACCCCTGATCTGACCGAAGAAGATATTGATGCTGAGATTGCAACGCTCATCGCAGACCTGCAAGCTATCTTCGACGCAGCAGAATAATATCCACACCTTTCTAAAAAGACTACCCCAACTTCAAATGTTGGGGTAGTCAACTCCTCACCTACAGGAGGTGAACCGATGTCATTTTTTGAAGGCGTAGAATTACTCAAGAGAGATAAAACAAAGGGAAAGAAAAAGCTCACAAAATCAGAGAAGAGAGAAGCACGCACAGGGTTGGCATTCCTCAGTCCCTGGATGATCGGCTTTCTGCTCTTCTATTTGTTGCCGATGATCGCTTCTTTTGTCTTTTCTTTGTATGACTTCAATCCCGCAGTGCCGGATGAAGCGCAATTCATTGGTTTTGAAAATTGGTATCGTGCATTGGTCGTTGATGAAGAGGTCATGGACTCTTTTGTCCGTACCATTCATTTCATGGCTATTTCCCTCCCCATCACCCTGGCATTTACGCTTTTCCTAGCTATCTTGCTCAACTCAGAGCATGTGATGGGAAAGAATATTTATCGCACACTTTTCTACATGCCGACCATGATTCCGCTAGTTGCCAGCGTACTGGTCTGGAACGGTGTGCTGAACGAACATACAGGGTGGGTTAACGTAATTATTGAGTGGCTAACGGGCATCGAAGCCGTTGGCACAGAGGGGCTGCGCTGGCTGGCTAATCCCAAACTGGTTTATTATGCCTATACCATGTTCGGTTTGTGGGGCGTTGGGAATGGGATGATCATTTTCCTGGCTGGTTTGCAGGGCGTCCCGACCGAGATATATGAAGCCGCCCAAATTGATGGAGCTGGCTGGTGGAAACGTCTCTTCCGCATTACCATCCCCCTCATTACACCGGTTATTTTTTATCAACTGGTGCTCAGCGTGATCGCCTCCTTACAATACTTCCTCGCGCCTTTCGTACTCAACGATGGCACGGGCTTCCCGGACGGCATGACACGCTTCTATATGGTTTATTTCTATAAGCAATCATTTGCATTCTTCAATATGGGTTACGGTGCAACGCTGGCATGGATCATGTTCCTTGTTGCCCTTGTAGTCACAGCAATTTTATTTGGCACCGCCAAATACTGGGTTTATTACGCATCGGAGGAACGATAATGGCTACGAATAAACGTGTATCGAAAGAAGTTCGCGTAGCTGGTATGAAAATGGGATTAACCGGCTTGGCTATGGCTGTTTTATTCCTCTTCTTGATCCCGATGTTTTACGGCATCGTCACCTCGCTAAAAACCGACAACCAATTATCCATGATCGGCGCTCCCTGGTGGCCTGCGGCAGAAGGAACTTTTACTTACGAAGAGAAAGAGTACGATATCTATCTCGTACCGATGGAAGATGGCACAACTCGTGAGCTTGCCCTTTATAAAAAAGGCCGTAAAACCAGCCAATTTGTAGATCCCCAAAATCCCGAAGCCGGCCCCTTTGAATGGGAAGGCGCATGGCGTCAGCTCGAACGTGCCTGGTCATACTCCCCGCAATGGAGCAATTTTGTCGAAGCCTGGGATACAATCAACTTTCCCCGTTTGCTCTGGAACACCTTCGTCTACGCTGGGATAACGACCTTTGGTGCCGTTTTCTCCTCGGCTTTGGTAGCGTATGGATTTTCCCGCTTCCGCATTCCCGGGAAGGGTGTTCTCTTCATGTTGATGCTCTCCACTGTTATTCTGCCGAGCGCCGTCACCCTGATCCCGACCTATTTCGTCTTCCTGAAATTAGGCTGGGTGGGAACGTGGTTGCCTCTCATCATCCCCGCATTTTTCTCCTGGGGCACGAACACCTTCCTGCTCAGGCAATTCTTTATGTCCATTCCTCGTGAATTAGATGAAGCCGCTATGATCGACGGTGCCAGTCCCTTCAGGGTTTTCATCTCCATCATCCTGCCTACATCAGGACCTGCGCTGACAGCCGTTGCCCTCTTCCACTTTTTCTATGCGTGGAACGACTTCTTTGGCCCCCTCATTTATCTGGCGGGCAACCCCGAGAAATTCCCGATAACCGTTGGTTTGACGGCTTTCAACAACCTTTATTCTCAATCCACCAACTTGATCCAGGCTGCATCGCTCATATCAGCCGTGATCCCCGTGATCGTATTCTTCCTTGCGCAAAAGCAGTTCATGCAGGGTATTGTGGTTACAGGCGTTGAGAAATAGATAAAGCTTAACAACTTACTTTGGTAGTCCTCCGTTTGGGGATTTACCCTTTTTAGGCTCCCATGTCCTGAGTGGGGTAAATCCCCGCTTTTTGAAAAAGGGTAGATTTAAATGGAAAAACGGTCATTATTCTCCACAATTTTATTAACATTTATATTTATACTCAGTGCATGTGCTCCACAAGCCACCCCCGTTGTGCCCACAGAGATGGTGCCGACCGCAGACTCAAGTGATCCTGTTGTTGAGTTTGACAATACCCTCTACCAGCAAGCGGACGCTCCTATCGCCGAGCGGGTTGAAAACTTGCTCGCCCAAATGACGCTCGCCGAAAAGATCGGACAGATGACGCTCATCGAAAAAGGCAGCATTCAGGATGATGAAGTCAGCAGTCTTTTCCTTGGTGGTTTGCTCAGCGGCGGCGGTGGCTCACCCGTAGATGGAAAAGAAGCCGAGAATTGGGCAGCGATGGTGGATGACTTCCAGCAAGATGCACTAGACACCCGCCTCGGCATCCCCCTCATCTACGGCGTGGATGCCGTCCACGGACACAGCAACGTGGTTGGTGCCGTCATATTCCCTCACAATATCGGTTTGGGCGCTGCCAACGATCCCGCCCTGATGGAAGAAATTGGACGAGCTACTGCCCTCGAAATGGCAGCCACAGGCATCTACTGGAACTATGCCCCCGCCGTCAGTGTTCCACAGGATATTCGCTGGGGGCGCACCTATGAAGGTTATAGCGAAAACACAGAATTAGTCTCAACCTTGGGAGCCGCCTATCTTCAGGGCTTGCAAGACTCAGACCTTTTTGAAGAAAACAACACCATCGGCACGCCGAAACACTTTGTTGGCGATGGCGGTACAGTTTGGGGCACAGGTAGCGGCAGCTATAAAATTGATCAAGGCGTCACTGAAGTGGACGAAGAGACCCTGCGTACCATCCACCTGCCGCCCTATCAATCCGTTATCGACGCTGGTGCACGCAGCATCATGATCTCATACTCAAGCTGGGGTGGCATGAAAATGCATGCCCAGGAATATCTCATCACCGACGTGCTCAAAAGCGAAATGGGCTTCAGTGGCTTCATCGTTTCCGATTGGGAAGCCATTGATCAGATCACGGGCGATTATTATCAAGCTGTTGTCACCGGCATCAACGCTGGCGTAGACATGAACATGGTGCCCTACAACGCCAAACGCTTCATCGACACGCTCACCAAAGCCGTCGAAGAAGGCGATGTTCCCATGGAGCGCATCGACGACGCCGTGCGCCAAATATTGACCATCAAAATGGAAATGGGGCTTTTCGAGCAACCCTTCTCACAGCCCGAACTCCTCGCCGAAGTTGGCTCCGATGCCCATCGTGCCATCGCTCGTGAAGCGGTTGCAAAATCCGTTGTGCTGCTCAAGAACGATAATGGTCTGCTGCCCCTCGACAAAGACATCCCGCAGCTCTTTATTAGCGGCGGCGCTGCCAACGATATCGGCACCCAATCGGGTGGCTGGACAATCGAATGGCAGGGCAAAAAGGGCGCTATCACCCCAGGCACCACCATTCTCGAAGGCATCCAAAATGCGGTCGGGGCGGGCACACAGATCGAGTACAGCAAATCGGGCAAATTCACGGGCGATACGAGCGCAGCAGATTCCCTTTGCATCGCCATCGTCGGAGAAACGCCCTACGCTGAAGGGATGGGCGACAGCAAATCCCTCAAGCTTCCTGGCAATGAACTGCGAGTTTTAAGAAATATGGAAGAAGGATGCTCGAACTTGCTCGTCATCTTGATCTCTGGACGCCCCCTCATCATCTCCGATTCTATAGACAATTGGGACGCTCTCCTTTCGGCTTGGTTGCCCGGCTCCGAAGGTGCGGGCGTAGCCGATGTTTTGTTCGGCGACCTGCCCTTTACGGGTACGCTGCCCTACACCTGGCCTACCTCCGTCGAGCAGCTTCCCGTGGGTTCTTCGGCTGAAGCCCCACTCTTCCCCTTCGGCTTTGGGCTGACGGAATAATGCAGATGTGCGTTGCATCTGAAAGATGCGCTGCACATCGGGTCTGGCAAGAGAGAATGACTTAAATTATCTGAATTGTAATTTTAAGTATCCACGTCACTGCGAGCCTCTTTTTGCTGTTAGCAAAGCTGCGCAGTCTCCCTCACCATCATGGAGATTGCTTCGGTGGAAAAACTACCTCGCAATGACGAATAAGAATTTGTTTTGTAGAGAGATATATGAAATTCCATAAAAGTATTTTCCTGCTTTTGATCGTTACCTTGCTCGTTAGTTGCGCAGCCCCCGCTCAAGAATCGGTTGTAGAAGCCCCCACTCAACCCGCAGAACCCGAACGCTGGGAACTGGTCTGGAGCGACGAATTCGACGGCGAAAGTATCAACCCTGAAAACTGGACCTACGACCTCGGTGCAAGCGGCTGGGGCAATAACGAATTACAGAATTACACAAATCGAGGAGAGAACGCCCGCATCGAAGACGGGATGCTAATCATCGAAGCGCGTGAAGAAGAGTATCGTGGAAGCGATTACACGTCCGCGCGCCTGAAAACACAATTATTACAGTCTTGGACGTATGGGCGCGTGGAAGCGCGTATGAAGCTTCCCACAGGGCAAGGCGTCTGGTCGGCGTTTTGGATGCTGGGTGATGACATTGCATCGGTAGGCTGGCCCCACTGTGGCGAAATTGATATTATGGAAAATATCGGCGAGCCGAAAACCGTCTACGGTACAGTGCATGGTCCGGGTTACTCTGGCGCAGATGGCGTTGGCAGCTCCTACTACTCTAGCGACGCATCTTTCGCTGGTGAATTCCATACCTACGCAGTCGAATGGCAGCCCGATCAAATCAGTTGGTACGTGGACGACGTCCTATTCAACACCATTTCTGATGCCGATGTGCCTGGCGAGTGGATCTATGACCATGATTTTTTCATCATCCTGAATCTTGCTATTGGCGGGCTTTGGCCCGGCTACCCTGATGAGACGACCGTCTTCCCTCAGCAATTGCTCGTGGATTATGTGCGTGTCTATCGTGATACCGAGCTGAACGAAGAAGATTTGACGGGTGGCAGTGTCCACATCGCCGAGATGACGATGGACATGGAAGATGTCGGGGACGCATGGCAGGGAATTGCCTACGTTACGGTCGTTGACCAGAGTGGCAACCCTGTTGAGGGGGCGGTCGTATCCGCTGGCTGGATCGGCGCAGCAACGGGTGCTACAAATGAATTCCAGACAGATGAAAACGGTATCGCTGGCCCCTTCATCGCAAAAAAGATCAGCGCCAAGAAGGAATTGACTTTCTGTGTTTCGAAAGTGAGTAAAGCGCTGTACGAGTACGACAAAGGCGCGAATGTCAGTAGTTGTGTTGTCAAATTAGTAGAGGAGTAAAGATGGCTCTTTCATATCGAGTTTTGGGCAAAAGTGGATTGAAAGTTTCGGAGATCGGTTTTGGTCTCTGGGCAGCAGGCGGGGATGCGTGGGGAGCGACCGACGATAAGGAAATTTTCGATGCGATAGATTTTGCGCTCGACAATGGCGTGAATTTTTACGATACCGCCGATGTTTATGGCTGGGATCACAGCGAAGAGTTGCTCGCAAAGGCGATGAAGGGACGGCGGGATAAGTTCATCGTTGCCACGAAGATCGGCTGGCGAGATTTTGATGGGGACGCCGGACAATCTGCCTATACTAGCGTGGAGAAATTGATCGCTGGCGTGGAGAGCAATCTGCGCCGTTTGGATACAGACTATATCGATGTGATCCAGAGCCATATTGATTTCCGTGACCCGACGATGGAGAACTTTGTTGAGGGTTTCCAGCGCTTGCAAAAAGATGGCAAGGTGCGCTCTTATGGGGTCAGCACGAGTGATTTTGAATATCTAAAAGCCTTCAATCAGGATGGCGGTTGTGCCACCCTGCAAATTGATTACAGCATTTTGAACCGCACATCTGAAGAAAAGATTTTGCCTTACTGTCAGGAAAATAATATTGGTTTAATTGTCCGCGGTGGCTTGGCGATGGGTATTTTGGCGGGGAAGTTCACCGCAGAAAGTCGTTTCACGGAAACCGACTTCCGCAAACGCTGGCATGAGAATGAAGAAGAGTATCAGGTTTTCCTGGGTGACTTGAAAACCGTTGAAGAATTGCGCCCGCTGGCAAAAGAACGGACTCTGGCGCAACTTGCCCTGCAATTTACCCTTGCGCATCCCGCCGTGACGACCGTGATTCCTGGCATCAAAAACATGAAACAGGCGACAGCCAATATTCAGGCTGGCGATTTTGCGTCGCTTGATACGGAGACCCTCGCTGCGATCAACGAGATCGTCCCGCAAGGTGGTGGGCGCAAAATTTGGCCTGCATAGTTTTTTTAGAGAAATAATAGTTCGCAGGTTGAGTAGGGTGACAGCTTTATCGCCCCCCGTATCGGAACCAAGAACGGTATTGATGAAAGCCGCTTCGCCTTAATTTCGATACAGGCGATGATGGTGCTATCGCCTTACTCAATCAGCGGCTACGCTCAGAGTATTTTTATAATGACCAAACCCTACACCCTCCCTAACTATAACCAAGAACGCCCCTTCTCCAGCTTTCTGCCTGGGGTTGCAGGGCATCTCGGTGTCCCGATGTGGGTCTTCTACGTCAATCGGGGACAAGGTATCACCAGCTTCGGCGTGGAGAGCAAAGACTGCCCCATCATGGAATTTCAGCCCGCGAACAAAGCCTACCAGCGCACAGCGACGGAAGGTTTTCGCACTTTTACTAAGTGGAAAAAAGGTGCAGAAATGGGATATTACGAACCTTTTTCTTCGGCGAGCAAGGTGGAGATGTCCATTTCGATGAGCGAACTCGCGCTCACGGATGAAAACCCCTCTCTAGGATTAAAAACCGAGGTCATCTACTTTACTCTTCCCAATGAATCCTTCGCAGCCCTTGCTCGGCAAGTGACTTTTAGGAATATGAGCGATATCCCCCTGGAGCTTGAAATTCTGGATGGCATGCCTGCCTTGACGCCTTATGGAGTCGACAACGGCGGGCTTAAAATGGTCGGACGCACCACCGAAGCCTGGATGCAGGTCTTCCATCTTGAAAGTGGATTGCCCTTCTTCCGTTTGGGGGCCACTCCGGGTGATAGCGCCGAAGTACACGAAATTCAAGCCGGTCATTTTGCGCTGGGTTTTACTGCTCGCAACGGAGAAGCCGCACCATTGCCGATTTTCGTTGACCCAAAAATCGTTTTCGGGGCAAATACATCGCTGATTACGCCTAATTCCTTTATCAACCAAACGCTCGAAGCACTTGAAGCTGCGTTGCAGATCACGGTCGGGAAAACGCCCTGTGCCTTCTTTGGAAAGCGCACATCTCTTGCTCCTGATGAAGCGATCACGCTCTATACCCTCTTCGGTCATGTCAACGGACATGAAAATATCGCCGATGCGCGCCATCGTTTGTCCTCCCCCGCGTATTTTGCGGAGAAGCGAAGAGAAAACGAAAAGATTGTCCAAGATCTCACAGACATCGTCGCCACGCAAACTGGCGATTCCCGTTTTGACGCCTATGTTCGACAGACTTTTCTCGATAACGTCCTGCGCGGCGGTTTCCCGATTATGCTCGGCGATGAGAAAAATCCCCACGCTTATCACATCTACTCGCGCAAACACGGCGACCCCGAGCGCGATTACAATCATTTTTTCCTCGCCGCCGAATTCTACTCGCAGGGCAACGGCAATTTCCGCGATGTCTGCCAGAACCGCCGCAGCGACGCTTTGCTCGAACCACGAGTTGGAGAACATAATATCCGCACATTTCTTAGTTTGATTCAATTGGATGGATATAACCCGCTCGTGATACGTGGCCTCAGCTTTTCGCTAACCCCCGAGCAACAAGCCGCTCTGGCAGGATTAACGGATGCCCCCCGAAAGTTGCTTCCGTTAATCGAAAATCGCTTCACTCCGGGCGCTTTACTTAAATACATCGCTGACCATCATATCGGTTTAAGTATCTCTTATGATGAGTTCATCGAGGAAGCACTGCGGGTTGCGACCCCGCACCTTGAAGCGGATTATGGCGAAGGCTTTTGGGTCGATCATTGGACCTATATTCTCGATCTATTTGAAAATTATCTTGCTGTCTACCCAGACCATAAAGCGGACCTGCTTTTTGGGAATGAAAAAATCCCCTTTTATCGTAGCCCTGCGCAGGTGCGTCCTCGCCACGAGCGTTATGTGCTCACGGAGCGGGGTCCCCGTCAATATAGTGCCGTCGCTCACGTCGGCGAAGCAGGCTGGGAACGGGATTCTCAGGGAAATATCTACCCGACAACAGTTTTTAGTAAATTATTACTTCTCGCTGGTATCAAATTTGGCACCCGTGATCCTGGAGGAATGGGCATCGAGATGGAAGCTGGGAAACCCGGTTGGTACGATGCCCTGAACGGGCTGCCGGGTGTCTTTGGCTCGTCTATGAATGAGACATATGAACTCTTACGCTTGATCTCTTTTCTACGAGATGCAGTTGACGAGTTAGATGATGATGTCCCGACTGCGCTACCTGTTGAATTCGGGCACTATCTTCGGGACTTGGCAACCCTCTCGGGGGCAGGAGCGTCCCGTTTTGACTGGTGGGAGCAAGCCAACGTTTTACGTGAATCCTATCGTGAGCGGATCTACCAGTCACCTCTATCCGGTGTAGAGATGACAATCTCCAATGCTGAAGTGGATGATATCCTGAACACTTTTCAGTGTTGCCTGCAGGAAGGGATCGCCCATGCCCAGGAGTTGGCTGTTGATGATGTGCCGCCGACTTACTTCCGTTATGCGGTTACTGATTATGAAATCTTGAACGAGAGCGACCGACCGAATATCCATGCGAAAGCTTTTCATCCGATTGCGATGCCGCCCTTTCTGGAAGGTGCTGTGCGGGCGATGAAAGTGGATGAAAGTGCAAGCAAAATCCATAGCGCTGTGCAGGAAAGTGCTTTATACGACACGGCGCTAAAGATGTACAAAGTCAATGCGCCACTGACTGATGAGCCGCATGAAATTGGGCGGGCCCGTGCTTTTACGCCTGGCTGGCTTGAGAACGAGTCGATCTGGCTGCATATGGAATATAAATACTTACTTGAAGTATTGAAAGCAGGTTTGTACGAAGAATTTTTCGACGATTTTAAGAATGCCCTGATCCCCTTCCAGCCGCCGGAGCGTTATGGACGCAGCCCGCTGGAGAATTCATCCTTTATCGTCAGTAGTGCTCACCCCGACAAATCCTTGCACGGAAACGGTTTTGTCGCCCGCCTGAGTGGAGCAACTGCCGAATTTGTCGAAATGTGGACGATCATGATGGCCGGGCAACAGCCTTTTGTGATGCAAGATGGCGAATTGATCTTGCAATTGCGCCCCACGCTCCCCGAATGGCTTTTTGATGAGAACGATCAGGTCAAATTCAATTTTTTGGGCAAAACCCCCGTCACGTATCACAACCCTGAGCGGGTGAATACTTGGGAAGCAGAACCGAAGAAAATTCTTTTACATCTCGCCGAAGAAAGCCTTGAATTTGATAACGCTATTCCTGTTCCCTATGCCGAGATGGTGCGTGAGCGGGATGTGAAAGGGATTGATGTGTATGTCTAAATCACTAACGGCGGTTGAGTAGGGCGGCAGCTTCACCGTCGCCCGTATCGACGCGTGCCCTTTGGGTAAACCAAAGCGGCTTACAAGAAGACATTTCTTTTCCTAAAACCGCTACGATTTCGATACGCCGAAGTGCATCGGCTACTCAATCTACGCTAGAGATCATACAAAATTCGACTAAGCCCGATTCATCTCCATGCGATCTATCTCAGCACAAACGCATGGGATTGAAATCCCACGCTGAAATACCAAGTCCGTTTAAACGGACTTCCTCTATCAGCCTATGAATTCATTCATAGGCTCACAACAAAGATTTGAACAGAAACCCCGTTAAAAACTTCGTGCTCCTTCGTGCCCTTCGTGGTAAATAACAAAAAGACAACCTATGCGACCAACCAATTGGCAATTCATCAACAAAAACGGCACCTTCCGCCTACAAAACCCCCATCTCAGCAACTATCTCTACTTCCCCCTCGTCAACGAAGCGGGTATGATGTCGGTCGTCACCCCAACCTTACATGGGGGCAGTCAAACAGGGCATAATACTTTTTTCTCAGAACCCATTTCTGTGGAAGACTTGCACAATAAACGCTCTTCCCGCAACTTCTGGATCCATGTTGAAGGCTACGGCGTTTGGTCGCTTACGGGTAACTCTGCCAGCCAACTCACCAATCGTTTTAACGAAACAGAACGGGTCGGTATTGAAGCAGGGTTACTCTGGCATAAGATCATCCGTGAAAATGTCCAACTTGGTCTCAGAGCAGAGACCACCAATTTCGTCCCCCCCAGTGAACATCAGGTCGAACTAATGCGGGTCACCCTCACCAACAATGGCACAAATTCCATCGAGCTTACGCCCACGGCCGCCATCCCCATCTTCGGGCGCAGCGCCGATAACCTCCGAGACCACCGCCACGTCACATCCCTGCTCCATCGCACCACTTGCACGCAGCACGGCGTCCTCGTCCAGCCCACCCTCTCCTTTGACGAGCGGGGACATCTGCCCAACACCACCACCTACGCCCTCCTCGGCGTGGACGATGTCAAAAACCCCCCCGCAGGCTTCTTCCCCGTGCTCGAAGACTTCATTGGCGAAGGCGGCACCCTCGACCATCCCAAAGCCATTATTCAGAATGAAGCGCCACAGGCTGTGGATGGGGATAAAGTGGACGGATATGAAGCCCTCGGCGGATTACGTTTCCCGAACATTATCCTAAACCCGGGCGAGAGCCGCTCGTGGGTGATCGTGAGTGCCATACTCGAAGAGGGTCAAGCGCCCCAAGCATTAATCGATAAATACGGCTCCCCGGAACAGTTCGACCACTGGCTGGAACTCACCAAAGACTACTGGCAACATAAACTCGACACCCTGCGTGTCGAAACTGGCGATCCCCGCTTCGACGGCTGGATGCGCTGGGTCGCCATCCAACCGACCTTGCGCCGCCTCTACGGCAACTCTTTCATGCCCTATCACGACTACGGGCGTGGCGGACGTGGCTGGCGCGATCTCTGGCAGGATATTCTCTCCCTTTTGCTCATGGAAGCCACCGACCTCGACGAAATGTTGCTCGGCAACTTCGCAGGCATCCGCATGGATGGCAGTAACGCCACCATCATCGGCAGCCAGCCTGGCGAATTCAAAGCCGACCGCAACAATATCCCCCGAGTCTGGATGGATCATGGCGCTTGGCCCTTCCTGACGACCAAGCTCTATATCGACCAGACAGGCGACGTTGACTTTCTGCTGCGAGAACAACCCTACTTCAAAGACCAGTTCACGCACCGAGCAAAATTTGTAGATAAAAACTGGCAACCGGAAGAGGGCACCCAACTCCGCACGCAGAACGGCAATGTTTATCTAGGCACCGTCCTCGAACATCTACTCATCCAACACCTGACGGCCTTTTTCAACGTTGGTGATAATAACAATCTCCGCCTCGAAGATGCCGACTGGAACGATGGCATGGATATGGCGCACGGCAAAGGCGAAAGTGTCGCTTTTACGGCGCTCTATGCCAGCAATTTAAAAGAGTTGGCTGAGCTTGTGCTGATACTTGATGAAGAAAACATTTCAGTTGCTGCTGAAATTCTCCCATTGCTTGACCGATTGAACGATGAAGTAGATTACGCTAACCCCGCCGCAAAACGAGCGCATTTGGCGACATACTTCGACACCGTTAAAGAAACCATCAGCGGCAAAAAGATAGAAATCTCGCTCACCGAACTCGCATCCGATCTACAAGCAAAAGCCGAACACCTCTACGTCCACTTGCAGCAAAACGAATGGGTGCAGGATGATGCTGGCAGGGGCTGGTTTAACGGTTATTATGATAACGATGGGCATCCGCTTGAGGGCGGCAACCCAGCTAAAACACGAGTGACCCTGACGGGGCAGGTCTTCCAACTAATGGGCGGAATCGCCACAGACGCGCAATCCCGCGAGATGGTCAAATCCATCCGTCATTATCTTTTTGATGAGAGCGTGGGCGGCTATCGGCTGAACACCGATTTTGGCGAAGTTTTGCTGAATTTGGGGCGCGCTTTTGGCTTTGCTTACGGGCACAAGGAAAACGGCGCGATGTTCAGCCACATGGCGGCGATGTATGCGAATGCCCTCTATCAGCGCGGTTTTGTGGCGGAGGGCTTTGAAGCGCTCGATGCCATTTACCGCCAGAGCGTCGATTTTGAGACGAGCCGCATGTACCCTGGCATTCCCGAATATTTCAGCCAGCGTGGACGGGGCATGTACCCCTATCTGACGGGTTCGGCAAGTTGGTATTTGCTGACGCTGGTGACCGAAGTCTTCGGCGTGCGCGGGGAGCTGGGTGATCTGGTGCTGGCTCCGAAGTTGTGTAAAGAGCAATTTGACGACGCTGGCAGAGCAACGCTGCATACGCTCTTTGCGGGGCGGCGTTTGAAGGTCTGCTACAAGAACCCCAAAAATCTGGATGCGGGCGAGTATATGGTGGGAAATATTCTGCTAAACGGGCAGACAATCCCTCACACAAAAGCGGATGCGGGTGTGAAAATCTCACGAACTGAATTGATGCAACTCTCTGATGATGTACATTGTTTGGACGTTGTGCTGAATGAGAAAAGCTAAACACGACGAACACAAAGGGTCACAAAGGTTTTTCTTTGAGTTTCTTTGTGCCCTTTGTGTTTGAAAAAAATTAAAAAGGTGCAAAATGACAACCAGAATTGAAAAACTCCTCTCAGAACTAACCCTCGAAGAGAAAGTGACCATGCTCGCGGGCGCAGATACCTGGCGAACGCACGCCATTGAACGATTGGGCATCTCGGCATTGAAAGTGACCGATGGTCCCAACGGCGTGCGTGGTGAGAATAAAGACACCAAAAGCCAGACCTCCGCCAGTTTTCCCATCGGCTCGGCAATGGGCGCAACGTGGAACCCCGAACTCGTCCGCGAAATTGGCATTGCCCTCGGCGAAGAGACAAGAACGAAGGGCGCTCACGTGCTTTTGGGACCAACGATGAACGTCCATCGGCATCCGTTGGCGGGGCGTAATTTTGAATGCTTCTCCGAAGACCCACATCTTTCGTCGCGTATGGGCGTGGCTTATGTGAAAGGCGTACAGAGCGAAGGCGTGGGGACCTGCATCAAGCATTTCGTGGCAAACGATCAGGAGCATGAACGTTTTTCGATCAGCACCGAAGTGGACGAACGCACCCTGCGAGAAATTTACCTGCCCGCCTTCAAAGCCGCTGTTGAAGAAGCCCAACCCTGGACACTGATGTCTGCGTATAACCGCGTGAACGGTACTTATGTCAGCGAAAATAAAACCTTGCTGAATGAAATTCTCAAAGATGAATGGGGCTTCGACGGCATGGTCATCTCCGATTGGTACGGCACGTATTCCGAGTATGTCCCTGCTGCGGGGCTTGATCTTGAGATGCCCGGTCCCGCCCGCTGGATGGGCGAAAAGGTGTTCGAAGCCGTGCAAAATGGCAGCCTCGACGAAGCCGTCGTAGACGACAAAGTCCTGCGCATTTTGCGCACGCTGGAGCGCGTTGGCGCGCTCGATACCCCCAAGGTCAAAGAAGAAGAATCCATTGATAACCCCGCTCACCGCGCCCTGATCCGCAAGGCGGGCAGCGAAGCGATTGTGCTGCTGAAAAATGATGACAAGGTGCTTCCGATCACCGAAAAAGCCCGCTCGGTAGCTATTATTGGCAGACCTGCGAAAAAAGCCACTTTTCAGGGCGGCGGCAGTTCCGAAGTCAACCCGCATTATGTTGTGCATCCGCTTGAAGCCATTCAGTCGCGTTATGGCGATGCCTTCGAGATCAACTACGCGCCAGGTCCTTCCATCCATCGTATGTTCCCACTGCTCGAAGAAAGTCGGCTTGCCGCCGCCGATGGCACGCAGGGCAAGGTCAGCATCGAGCAGTATAAAAACACCGAACTCGAAGGCGAACCCTTCAAAAAGTTTCTCGCGGGCGGCACGCAGCAAGCTTGGTTTGGCGAAAGCTATCCCGATTTTGACCCCGCCGCCTTCTCCCTGTGCATGGAAGGCAGTTGGACAGCGCCCGAAACAGGCATCTACACCTTCTCGCTCGTCGCCGTTGGGCGCGGTCGCTGGTGGCTTGGCGATGAAAAAATGCTCGATTGGTGGGATTTGAAGGAGTTCAAGCAACCCGAAAACTTCGACGGTATTGTAGATGAGTGGATACGGGAGACAAAGGAGATTCATCTGGAAGCCGGGCAGACTTACCCCTTCAAAGTCGAATTCGCATCCCTGCCCGGCGGACGCTGGCGTACCATTCGGCTGGGTTGCTTGCCCCCGCAGCCTGCCGATCCCATAGCCGATGCCGCTAATCTTGCCCGAAAAGCGGATACCGCTATCGTCTTCGCCGGTCTCACAGCCGAGTGGGAGAGCGAAGGGCAGGATCGCATCAATATGGATTTGCCCGCCGAACAAAACGAACTCATCGAAGCCGTCGCTGCCGCCAACCCGAACACGGTTGTGGTGCTGAATGCTGGTTCGCCCTTGCACATGCCCTGGATGGACAAAGTCAAGTCTGTATTGCAGATGTGGTATCTGGGACAGGAAACGGGTAACGCCATCGCCGATGTCCTTTTTGGCGAAACCGAGCCTGGTGGGCGTTTACCGACCACCTTCCCGAAACGGATTGAAGATAATCCCGCGCATCTCAACTTCCCCGGCGAGAATGGGAAAGTGCGTTATGGGGAGGGGCTTTTTGTCGGCTATCGCTATTATGATGAGAAGAAGATCGAGCCGCTCTTCCCCTTTGGGCATGGGCTTTCGTATACGGAATTTGCTTACGATGCGTTAAACGTGGAAAAGATTGGGGACGAGGTAAACGTTCAGGTCGCAGTGACCAACTCGGGGTCACGAGCGGGGCGGGATGTTGTGCAAGTCTATGTACGAGATCTGAAATCCAGCCTGATTCGCCCATCCAAGGAATTGAAATCCTTCCAAAAAATCGAGTTGGATGCAGGCGAAACAAAGACGGTGAGTTTTGCACTCAAAGAATCCGATCTGGCATTTTACGACGGCGTAAAGTCGGCTTGGGTGGCAGAAGCGGGCGAGTTTGAAGTGCTGGTCGGGCGCTCGTCGGGCGATATTCGGCTGACCGAGAAATTCGAGTGGGCATGATTGATCCGCGCCTGGTAGAAGTTTCGGAATATCGGGGCGAGGGCTATCGTCCGCTGGTGGATTACGGAGAATGGTGCGTTGCCATTCTCCGTAATATCGACGAGCTTGCGCCCGAAAATATCACTTTCCTGGAGCGGCACAACGAGACCGACGAAGTCTTCGTGCTGCTCGAAGGGCGCTGCATTCTTCTGATCGGCGACGGGGAGGAAATCCATGCTGTAGAGATGGAGCCGCATAAGCTCTACAACATCAAGCGGGGCGTTTATCACAGCCACACTTTGAGTGAAGATGCAACCGTGCTGGTGATCGAAAATCGAGATACGGGGGATTGGAATTCTGAGCGGATGGAGTTGACGGAGGGGCAGCGGGAGATGATCTTGAGAGATGGTTAAAAAAACAGTCCAGTTATATGTGTATCCTTGCCCCGAGAGATGCATAGTCTTATTAGGCTATCAAAGTTGTGATCTCAATGCGGTATAAATCAAATATACGGGTATAAATTTAGGCCGAGAGTAGCAATAGCTGCGTAAAAAAAGAAAATTGAATCAGACACTCCCCGCATCTGAAAGACACGGGGAGTGTTTTTGTTAAAGTTTTGTTCTGGAGAAAGCCTTGTCTATCTCTTCGATGAAGGTCTTACATCCCGTGCTTTATTGCCAAAATTGCTGCTTGCGTGCGATCGGTGAGGTCCAGTTTGGTAAAGATGGCGCTGACGTGGTTGCGTACTGTTCCCTCTGAGAGATGTAGCTGCTCAGCAATTGTGGCATTATTCAATCCACGCGCAATCAAGCGGAGCACATCCACTTCCCGGTCTGTGAGTTGGCTGGTGATGACGGAGGTTGGCTGCTCTTGTTTGCTGGCAACCTGAGCCAGCAATTTTCCTGTAACCGCCGGATCAACAAAAGAATCGCCTGCTACTGTTCCCTGTATGGCTTCAATCACTTTTTCGCGCGGGGTGTCCTTAAGCAAGTATCCCGAAGCTCCCGCACGGATGGCATCGAAAACCCATTCGTCATCGTCGTAAGTTGTCAGCACCAGCACTTTGATTGCAGGGTGGCGCGTGCGGATTTGCCGGGTTGCTTCTACACCATTCATTCCCGGCATTTTCAAATCCATCAAAATCAAGTCAGGCGTTTTACTGTTAACCAATTCAACGGCTTCTGCCCCATCCTGTGCCAAGCCGACGACTTCAATATCTTTTTCTAGTTTGAGCAGTAATTCAAGGCCGTCACGGATGATGGCCTGGTCATCGCAGATGATCACTTTCATCGAAAATTCCTTTGATCGTTAATTGGATAGTTGTACCTTTTTTTGGGGAGCTATCAATTTTGAGTTCTCCCCCGGCAAGTTCAGCACGTTCTCTCATCCCGGATAATCCAAAATGCCCGGAGAGATCTTTTTTGCCAGGTTTAAAACCCAAGCCATCATCTCGAACGCGCAAAAGAGCAGAATTTTGGTTGAAATCCAGAGCCACAGTCAGCTTTTGGGCATTTGCATGATGAAGTGCATTCTCAATTGCTTCTTGCGCTATGCGATAGATACACAGTTCCAGATCGGGGGATAAACTGGGGGGATGATCGGGGAGCGTCAAATTCAGTTGCAGATTGCCTCTATCTCTTGCAGATTTTGCCAATTTTTGGATGGCCAACACCAACCCCAAGTCTTCCAGTGGGCTGGCTCTTAAAGCTTTGAGCGCCCGACGGGTTTCATCCAAGCCAGAGCGGGTTGCTGTCAAAGATTGATCCAATAAGTTCTGAGCGGTATCGGGTTCTACTTTCCAATATGCCTTAATCGTTTCCAATTGTACGCTTAGGGCGCTCAAGGTATGAGCCAAGGTGTCGTGTAATTCACGAGCCATTCGATTTCGCTCTCGACTGATTGTCAGATTCTCAAGTGTGCTGGCATGGTGTCTGAGTTGGATATTCGCATGCTGGAGGGCATCTTGTTGTGCTTGGAGGCGGGTCATCAGGCGATTGATGAAGAAGCCAATTACGAGAAAACTTATGGTTCGTATGAGGGTGATGAACGTCAGGATCGTGAAAGTTCCTGGATTTACGGGTTTAAATACCGTTATCGTACCCAGATCGAGAATGGCAGTCCCCAAGCTGAAGAACATGATCGGTGTCAAACGATATTGCCAGGCGACCAATACCAATCCCATAAAATGGATCGGCCACTGACGCAGTATTATTCCTTCTGCATTTGATAGTGGGCCGGGTGGCAATTTCGGCAAGAGTAAATGATGGAAAAGAATGGGGGGAATCGTGATGATCGCTATCATGATGATAGGGTAAAGGTTTTTCAAGCGATCTTGCCCCCATTGCCAATAAGATAAACCCAGAAAAAGTGCCGCTACCAAGCCATTTGCCCAGGAATAAGCTGAAAGTGGAGAACTGGATAGGTCGGCGTAGATGATCTTGTCCACAACTGCCAGGGTTGCCAAATACCCAGCCCACATCCAGGCAGCGATCCGATATATCTGTATATCTTTGAGCGAATTCCGTTCCATATTGAAATCATATCACGCAAGGGGGGGAGAGAGCTTCTATCTCATGTCACGATTTTGGAAGGGGAACCATGACAGCAGTCATGGATGTTCATGAGCAAATTCATAGCGATTTTCTTCGAATAGTGACCACAAGTACTCACGATTTTCTTTAGGGCAGCGTAGACTTGGGGCAGAAAGGAAAAAACATGAAACTCAAATTATCTACCCTATTCACTATCTTTGTTTTGCTAACAGGTTGCGCTTCTGATTCAAACGTCTCAGAGCGAACCCCTATAGCCGTAACGGAAACTGTTTTAGCGAATGCTTCAGTTGCCTCAGAAGAGTCTCCCTCAACGGATGATTTCATCCTTGCTAGCCCCGATTTGCCTACGGACGCGCGTTTACCTGTCGAATACACTTGTGACGGTAGCGGCTCCTCTCTGGCACTGTCATGGAGTGGAGCACCTACTGGAACCGCTAGCTATGCCGTCGTTATGCACCATGTAGCTGCACTCGATGATGTCCATTGGTATTGGATTCTTTTTGACATTCCGGCAGATGTAAACAGTCTTGCTAAAAACGTTATTGGAGTAGGCACATTGGGAAATAATGTCAACAATGGTCTCGCTGAATACTCTCCGCCTTGTTCCCAAGGCCCTGGTGACAAGGAATACATCTACACCGTTTATGCTCTTTCTGCTGAGCCTCAGATTACAGCCCCATCTGAACAGATTGACCGCGCTTTATTGTTAGATGCCATTCAAGGAATCACCCTTGCTAGTGCTGAATTGCGTGTGGTTTACGCACGGCAGGGGATGGATGATCCAGCAGCGCAGTCAACCGACTTGGCACAATCCCAACGGCAAGACAACAGGGTACCTCCTACCGAAGCCTATGATGCTTGCAACGGCAAGGCTGAAAATGAGTCTTGCGATTTTACCGACCAAAACGGTTTCCACACTGGTGTGTGCAAAATCGAGCAAGATAAATTAGCTTGCGCTCCCAACCGTGATGGACAAAGTAGTCAGCAGGACAATGGGCAGCCACAAGGTGGCGGGGATAAGCCTACCGAAGGCGCTGCCGCTTACAACATCGACCAAGCTATTTCTGACCGAGCACAAGGAATGACCATTGCCTATGATGCGGTGGCTTTCCTGACCGGTGACCTTGGCTCCAGCTCCTTTTTCCCGCCAGGAAAAGTAGCTGATTTTTGGGGTTTCCAATATCTGCGTGATAATGATCCGAGCCAGATGGGACACGCAGGTGATTTTCTGACCAGCGCCGCCATGAATACGCTCTACAATCTGACTTCCGAGCAGCGGGCTGAGCTAGTCGCATTGGCAGAAAGCCAGGTGGTAGCGATCAATGAGTATGGCTATATGCGCTTCACGCTGATAGACGCTTTCAATCGACTGCTGGAAGGCGATCTCCCTGCCGGAACAACGGGACTAAATGAAGAAGCTATAAAATCCTATTCAGCAGAACTCTATCGATTGGACGGTGAGATCAGCTTTAATCGGGCAGCGTTGATGGGTAATATCCTCAACAACCTGAGTGCTGAGCAAAAAGCCTATTTTGATGCCATGGTCGGTAAAGGGATGCTCGAATGGCCCAATGTGGAAGAACCTGCTGATATGCGCAGCCTGGATCGGGATGTAAAAGTGGCCGTTATGACCTATGCAGCCGACATGTACAGTTGGTATGCAGGTTCAGTGGAAGCGGATGTATATTTCTGCCCGGAGCGCCACGGAACTTACTTTGGCTCTTTCTATCTCAAAGATATCCATGCTATGAATGATTCCAGCTATGCTATCCCCACGGATATAACTGGCAATGTGGGTGAGGCCATGTTGGCAACCCTGGCACCTGACCAGTCTCAATTAATTACAGGTCTTGTAGATACTCAGAAACCATCGCTGTTGGGGATCGTGGATATCCGTGAGCAGGTTTCAGTTGAGCTACGTAAATTCCTGACTGGCGGGACGGCTGATAAAGCGCTGGTTTTGAATCTGATGGAAGAGTATGGAGTTTTGGATGGCACGATTATCTACAATTATGCGACCAATTTTGCGCAGGTGAACCAAACCCTGACTGCTGAACAACAGGCACAGTTGATGTCCTTCCGTGAAGAGATGTTGGGTGACTTGATGTATCCATCAGGCGCTTATCTGTACTCTAAGGCTATCCCAATGCCAGAAATTCAGAATACAGATTTCCTGTTCAAGTAGAATCATCAAGAAGTGGACACCTGCCTGAAATAAGCAGGTGTCCACTAAAAACAGGAGCTTTTTTATGAAGCGAGTATTTGTTACGGTAGCTTTTCTTCTTCTTGCCACTTGCGCTCCTGCGCGAGAAAGAAGCTTGTTGCCGAATCCCACGTTGATGGTCAGTGAGCAGGTTGAAGTCCAGAGCGAACCGACGCTTTTAGGGGAGATCCAACCTACAGCCACGAAAAAGCCAAAGGGCAAAAATCCGCCCGTCGTTGCGACATCCACAAGCCCTGATTTTATTGCAACTGAGATCACGGGGCGCCCCACAGACAAATCCATCACCGTGAATATTGTGCCTGCCACTACGATGGAAATTTATTATGAGTACGGCACATCATCGGGCGTTTATACATCTCAAACTCCGCTACAGACGGCGCTAGCGAACGAGCCGCTTGAAATCTTGATTGATGGATTGCAGGCGAACACACGCTATTACTATCGCATCAATTACAAGGGCGTCAGCGGTGTTGAAGGTTCTTTTGTCACTCAGCGTGCGTCTGGCAGCACTTTTACCTTTGCTATTCAGGGAGACTCGCATCCTGAACGCATTAAAAAACAATTTGCCCCCGATCTTTACACACGTACTTTGTTGAGCGCCGCCGCCGATCAGCCCGATTTTTATCTGACCATTGGGGATGATTTTAGTGTCGACACGCTCAAGACAATCAATGCCGAGACGGTTAGGGTGCTTTATATCAATCAGCGCCAGTATTTGGGGCTGGTGGGAGCGCCCGTTTTCCTTGTGAATGGCAATCACGAACAAGCTTCACAAGCCAATTTGGATGGCACAACTGAAAATGTGGCGGTCTGGGCGCAGAATGCCCGAAATACTTACTACCCCCAACCCGCTCCCGATGATTTTTATACCGGAGACACCGAAATTGTGGAGCATATTGGCTTGCTCAGGGACTATTACGCCTTCACCTGGGGGGATGCGCTTTTTGTGATTCTTGACCCGTATTGGCACTCATCGGTTTCGGTGGATAATACCTTTGGCAGCACGGCGCAGGACAAGAAAAAGCGTGACCTGTGGGAGATCACGCTGGGAGATGCACAATACGAGTGGTTTAAGCAGACGCTTGAATCCAGTTCGGCGAAATACAAATTTGTCTTTGCCCATCATGTGAATGGCACGGGGCGGGGTGGCGTTGAACAAGCCCATTTATTTGAGTGGGGCGGGTATGGAAAAAATGGGCAGTGGCTTTTTGATCAAAAACGCCCCGGGTGGGAGGCTCCCATCCATCAGATCATGGCTGATAACCACGTGACGATCTTTTTTCAGGGGCACGACCATCTTTTCGCATATCAGGAACTGGATGGCGTGGTCTATCAAACTCTGCCCGAACCTGCTGACCCGAACTATGCCCTTTATTTTGATGATATTTATCTGACAGGTGATATTTTTCCCAACAGCGGGCATGTGCGCGTCACCGTCGCCCCCGATAGCGTCACTGTGGACTATATCCGTTCCTATCTCGATAAGCCCGATGAAGTTGCATTCACCTATACAACCCAATAAGGATGTATTATGTCATCTCGACCTTTGAGATTTTATCTGACTATGATCATTTTGCTCGTCTTTAGCACTTCTTGTGCGGATCGCCTATCATCCCCACATAGGGGGTCCCCGAGCTTGGTTCCGTTAAGTGAGTATTCTACTACTCCCTCGGCAGCTACCCTTTCCCCAAAACCCGAAAAGGATCAACCGCCTAAAAGCCTTCCAGCTTCACTCGACCTGTCCACCACATCAACATTTAACGTCATTCTTGGACGACCGACCACAGCTAGCATCACCGCATCCCTGCTTTCTTCCACAACCCAGGAATTGACCATCATCTATGGCACAGAATCGGGCAATTACACATATCAAAGCAATCCAGTCTCTCTCGAAGCTAATGTCCCGCAAAATATTGAGCTTTCTCAACTCCAGCCAGATACAGCCTATTTCTATACAATTCAGGGCGTCTCTTCATTTGGGGAGCATACTTTTCATACTCAACGTGCTCCAGGCAGTAGATTCACCTTCACCATTGACGCCGACCCCCACAATCGTGATCCACGCTTTAATGGTGACCTATATGCCACAACTCTGAGCAATGCTCTCAATGATCGCCCAGACTTTCACATCAATCTGGGGGATACTTTTATGACCGAAAAGGTCAAGCCCCAGAGTTACGCCGAAGCAGAAAGTACCTTCACCGATATGCGTCCCTACTTTGGGATACTCAATGCAGATGCGACCCTCTTTCTGGTCAACGGCAATCACGAAGGGGAATTGGGATGGCTCCTGAAAGGCAAGGATTCAGATGTGCCCATTTGGTCAGCAGAATTGCGGCAACTTTATTATCCCAATCCCAGCCCGAATGATTTTTACTCAGGCGGATCAACGCCTGACGCATACCTCGAAGGTGTGCGGGATGGTTATTATGCCTGGACTTGGGGCGATGCCCTATTTATCGTGCTTGACCCCTTCTGGTACACCACAGACAAACCCAAACCCGATGACCTAAACAAGAATTGGGGCTGGACACTCGGCAAAGAACAATACGATTGGCTAAAGACTACTTTGGAAACCAGTCCGTCAAATTTTAAGTTTATTTTCACCCATCATCTGGTTGGGGGCGGCGAAAATGCGCGCGGCGGCATCGAAGTTGTCCCTTATTTTGAGTGGGGTGGGAATAATGCAGATGGTTCCTATGGCTTTGATGAGCAGCGTCCCGACTGGGGGATGCCCATTCATAATATGCTTGTTGAGAACGGGGTCAATGCAGTCTTCCACGGGCACGATCATGTTTTTGTGAAGCAAGATCTGGATGGCATCGTATATCAGGAACTGCCGCAGCCGAGCAACGCCAACCCTGATAATGCCAATCTCGCTACTGAATATGGTTATGATAACGGCGATGTTGTGTCTGGTTCAGGTCACTTACGCGTAACTGTCATGCCAGAAGCGGTCACGGTAGATTTTATCCGTGCGAGTCTGTCTGATACAAAAAACGGGGAGGTTGCTTTTTCCTATATAGTTGAGTAATTGTGTTTTAGGCACATAAGATACTATATACCCCATCACTGTTATAAGCCCAGTGCGGTATAAATCAAATATACGGGTATAAATTTAGGCCGAAATTGACGTTAGCGGTGACATAGGTGGCAGGGGCAAGATCTTTTTCGCCCCATATATGGGCAAGTAGCACCCAAAACGACAAAAAAACGTAAATCTTGTGGAGTGATGGTTTACGGGCATGAAGGCGCAAAAAACGCACACCCCATGAAATCTCTCATGGGGTGTGTTTATATCGGATAATGTTCGTTTTGCTAGAAGGGAAAAAGTCACTTGGTGTTACAGAAAGGATTGCTTATACAGCGCTGCTCATATCATAAACTCCCCTTTCAAGATCAGCGTCAAGAGTAAGCAGGTGACAAGATAAGTGAAATTCACAGTCACTCGTTGCCAAAACGGCCGTTTGCCAAAATCCAGCCCCAAAGTCTGGCCTAAGACAGCCCCCATACCCAAGAAGAAAAACCAGGGTGTAAAGAAAAAGGCAAATGAGCGGCCAACGATTGTTGTTACCAGGTCATGAATGGCACCGGAGACGATAAAGGTTGCAATAAAGGCAGCCGCTCGGGGCAAAATTCGTCGCGCAGGTGCATATACATATTTGCCTAACCCATAACCCCAAATCGGATTCCAATACTGCCAAAATTCGACAAAAGAAGCAGCGCCCAGCGAGCGCTGTAACATATTGGACAACGATTTGCTATCTCCCAATGGGACACCATTCCGAAATTCGACATACTGCGAAAGCGTTATGGTTTTCCGCTGCCAAGCTTGAACGTTTTTCATTTTATTTCTCCTTATGGAATTCGGAAGGGATAGGCGTAGTACTCTGCGGGTGTGAAGTCACGTATGTTGATATAGGTGTTGGCAATAAAACGGGTCAGCAAGATGATCGAATAGATGAAAAACCCTGCGCTGTAAGACATTGGTGTAAAAAACGGGATCAAGAAGAACCAATAGGCCAGATTGTGTGCCCAGATAGCCAGTACTGGGAAGCCGCTGAGTTTTGGTTTCTTATCAGCTTGAGCAATCTTTTCATAGAGCCACGCGAATCGCGCGGATGAGTGAAGCTCGAGAACTATTCAGAAAAGTGCGCCCAAGATAGAAAGTGTGATCATCCCGGCTTTGGTGCTGCCGTAGGGAGTAGATAAGCCATAGATCACAAAGGCGAAGGTGGGCAATCCTTGCACGATGGCGATAATGTAGTTCCATCGGCGGGTGAGAATTTTTTCTTTAGTCATCAGGCTTTTACTCCTTCCAAGCCCATGCCTGCCAGATAATGATCAGTAGGAAAACGGTTTCGACTGAGCCGATAAAGAGATAGTGAGGATAGGCGACTGCACCGCCCCAGATGAAGGCGATTGTGATGATGCTGACGATGATATTTGCCCAGCGGTTGGTGCCATATTTCAGCACGCGGGAAAGGAGGATCATTACGATCGAGATTTCCATCATGATCGCGCCACCCAACATCAGTTGCGTGATCGGAATGCCTGTCTGGGCCGCGGTCTTCGCTAATTCTTCCGCCGAGCCGGGGACGTAGAGGGAAAGGATGTCGGCCTTGAGCATGTTCAGCATGACGACGATCCACAGGGTGGACAAGATGGTTTTCTTATCAATTTTTTTATCAAACATTTTATTTCTCCTTTTTGTTTTTCTGTTCCGCTGAAACCGTTATGACAACATTGCCACGCTTGCGACCTGTCTCTGCATAGCGATGCGCTTCAGCGACTTCTTCGAGCGGATAGGTTTTGTCGATGAAGGGTTTTATCTCACCTTCTTCAACAAGGTCACGAAGGAATGTCAAGTATTCTGTTTTTTCACTGGTGGGTGATGTTACGCTTAAGTACTTGCCTTTTTCGTTCAGCGCCTTTTTGCTTTGTGCGCGTGAAATCTTGCCAACAGCATCGAAGATTACATCATAGGTTTCACCATTTTGAGCGAAATCTTCTTTTTTGTAGTCGATCACATGGTCTGCGCCGAGAGATTTGATCATCTCAAGGTTGGCCGTGCTGCATACACCGGTGACTTCTGCGCCAAAGTGTTTTGCCAGTTGGACAGCGTAAGTGCCAACGCTGCCAGACGCTCCGTAAACCAATACCTTTTTGTCTGGTTCGATCTTTTCATTACGAAGGATGTGCAAGGCTGTCATCCCGCCGATGGGTGTTGCAGCGGCTTTTGCATAGCTTAGGTTCGCAGGGTTCTGGGCAATCACGCCTTGCTTCCACGCTTCAGGCACGCAGACATATTCAGCGTAAGCACCTTGCGCTAACCCTGTTGTTGTGCCAAAGACTTTGTCGCCTTTGCGGAACTTGGTCACATCTTTGCCGACTGCTTCGACATCGCCGGAAAACTCATAGCCAAGGATTGTTTTTCTGGGTTTTCTGACCCCGAACATCAAGCGCATGGCCAAGGTGAAGAATTTTGAATCCGGATGTTCACCGCGCTGCGCCCAGAGAGAACCGGCGGTTACGGTGGACGCATGCACTTTGACGAGTACCTCATTGTCTTTGGGGATGGGTTTCTTTATGTCCGCTAGGTGTAGAACATTGGGTGAGCCGTATTCTGAATAAAGAATCGCTTTCATTAGGTTCCCCTTTTACGCTGAAGCAGCTTCGTTATAGATGACGGGCATTTGGCCTTTCCATGCCTGCCAGAGAGCATCATTGTCGATGAGTTCAGCCATGAAATGTCCAACATTGATACGACTGGTTTGCCCGGCGTCAAAGATCGGACTTTGGGTCGGAGACGGGTGGATGGTGTATTCGGTGACTATATCTTCATCGGTCAAGCCATCCGGGCGAACGGCGACCCACTCAATCGCAGCGTTGTTCTGCCCGATTTTCTTGCGCAAATAATTAGTGGCAGCTTCGTTGTCTGCTTGTGGGGGCAGGAGCATGCGCAGCAGCCCGACGACAACTTTCTCTCCGAAAGACTGTTTTTCGTCCAGATCACGATTGCGATTTCCGGTTGTATTCATCAACACGAATTTCACGGGGTTTTGTAGTTGATTGGCTTTGGCGGCTTCACAAAGTCGACGAGCGGCATCAGTAATCAGGCGACGAGGATGGCCATACATGCCTTTGAAGGAAACATTATGTCCGAGTGTGGATACGATCGCATCACATCCTTTGACGAGTTCCTGCAACGCTGTGTCTGTGAGATCAAGCAAGCTGGCTTGGGTCACCGTGATGTTGGGATGACCGCGCAGCTCTTCGGGCAGACTGTTCATCGAGCGGGCAACGGTGACGACCCTGTGCCCACGCTCGAGTAGTTCGGATGTAAGTTTTTTGCCGGTTGCGCCGGTCGATCCGGCTAGAAATACGTTCATTTTGATAACTCCTTGTTGGTTTTATTCCGATTGATTGAGATCAGGGGCATCCCCAGATCCCGTACTTTTTTAAGTATCCCGTACAGGGCCGATTGATCCGGTACGGCACCAGAGAGAAGCGTTGTGCCACCTTCTTCGAGCGTGATCGTCAGTCCATCGAACCAGTCTGCCCATTGGGCACCGAGATGTCCGTCAATCCTGATCTGGTAGTAAAAGTGGTCATTTTGCATTTTTCTGGGTGTCGATTTCATGCCCCAACTATAGCCGCCCCGCCTGCGCTCGTCATTACTCTTAAGGATTATTCAGGAGAGTATTGAAACCAAAAACGGGCTATTTCAGCCCGTTCTATCTCAAAAAATACCGATTTCTTTTGCCTTCGCCACCGCCTGTGTGCGGCTGCTGACCCCCAGCTTGGCATAAATTCTTCTCGCATGGATTTTCACCGTATGCAAGGATATAAAGAGCTTGTCGGCGATGGCCTGATTTTTCAATCCTTCTGCGATCAGATGCAGGACTTCCAATTCCCGTTCGCTGAGCGGATCGACAAGCTCGCCTCGCTCGTGGACCTTGGCTTGGTCTTGCCCCGAATAACCGGCTGCCTGCCCCGTAGAAAATGCCGCCAAAATCCGCCGCCCGTACTGGCTTTCAATATTTTGCAGCAAATCTAGCAACACTTTGCCTTCGCGCACAAAAATGCGTAAATAACCTTCAGGCTCCGCCAAATCAAGCGCACGCTTCAGCACAGCAACTTTTTCATCGTTCGCTTTGTGCGCCAAGGCCTGTACGAGCAGAATTTCAATGATGCTGGCGGTTCTTTTGCCTTTTTCGGCAGCTTCCAATAGGCGCGCCAGTAGAGACAAAGCATCATTTCGCTTGCCCTCCGTAATCAGGATCCGTGCAAAGGTGAGTAGTTCAAATTCTCGTAGATAAAGCACTTCATCATCTACAGAGAAATTTTGCTCCCGCGCCCATACCTGTGCTTTGCCAAGATTGCTCATCTTGAGATGAATGCGTGCTATCAATGCCTGGACAGGGCGTGTATTGGGAACCGGCGTCTCAACATAAACTCGCTTTGCTTTTGAAAGCAATTCAAACGCATCATCTAATTTGCCGCTAACTTCTTTGAACTGTGCCCGAGCCAGATGGATGCGATAGGCGGTATCTACGAGGGTGGACTGCTTTGCCAGTTTCAGGCCTTCTTCAAAATTTCTTTGCGCCATCTTGTCATCGCCTGTTTCGTGTGCGATCATTGCTAATCCGATGTGGTGATTGGCGATCACAGTTTGTGCTTGGTCGTGTTTTTCGGCCAAGCACAACGACTGCTCGATGGTGCGTTTTGCTTCCCGCAGATTGCCTTGTAAGAAGAGAATATCCGCCAAGCCACACGCACTGGCGATGGCGAAGATAATATTTCCTGCTTTTTCTGCACTAGCTATCCACTCCCGCATGGACTGGGCGGCAGAGAGCAAATTGCCATTGCTCCAATAAATCGTGCCCAAAATCGATTTGATCTGCGCTGCCAGAAATGGATTGTCTTCAGGAATAAGTTCAAGTGCTTGCTCGGCATATTTCAGCGTTTCAGCAGGCGTGCCGATGGCTTGTGCATTGTAGGCGCGAGCAAATGCAATACGGGCGGGTAGTGCATCGAATTGTTCTTTTTCAATAACAACCATTTTCTCGGACGAAGTGGCGAAAGCTTGCTCAGCTTTTTGCAGCCAAATTTCACTGCTAGCTGCTTGCCCTGTATCGATCAATGACCAGGCAATTTGTGTGCACAGGACAGGACGAACGAGAAAGACATCATTGGGAAGTTCTGCCGTCCACGCCAGCCAAGCCCCTGATTGGAGTGCTTCGTCCATCGCTTCCCAGCCTTTTTCTGCCAAATCTGCGGCCCGATTGAAGTTTTCAGCGGCGATGGCGTGCCGAAAGGCTGTGTGCATCTCGCCATTTTTCTCGTACCATTTGCTGGCATGAAGATGGTCTTGGATAATCTCTTGCGCATCCAGCGTTTGCCTTGCTCGCTGACGGAGAAGGTCACCAAAGAGATGATGGTAGCGATACCACTGCCGTTCGCTATCAAGGGCAACAATGAAGATATTACTGCGCTCAAGGCTCTCTATAACTTGCTGGCTGCTAATTACTTCACCCTGCAAAAGAGCATCGCAAAGCGGCGCAGAGAACCGATCGAGAATGGATGTTCGCAACAGAAACTCTTGCGTGATTTCAGATTGTTTTTGGAGTACTTCTTCGAGCAAGTAATCGAGAATGAAGCGATGTGTCCCCGCAAAAGATTCAATGAAGCTGTGTGCATCTTGATTTCCCTGCATGGAAAGTGCCGCCAATTGTAAGCCGGCGATCCAACCCTCGGTACGCGATTCCAGGGCAGCAACATCCTCTGTCGACAATTTCAATCCCATGACCTGATTAAGAAAATCGGCAGCTTCTGCAAATGTAAAGCGTAGGTCGGTAGCACGGATCTCGTTCAACTGCGCTTTGGCACGCAAACGTGCAATGGGCAGGCTGGGGTCTTCACGAGTGGTTATAACCAAGTGAATTTGGGGGGGCAGGTATTCGAGCAGAAAGCTTAGGTTTTCATCAACAGCTTTCGAATCAATAAGATGAAAATCATCCAGAACCATGATGAAGTCTTCTGGAAATGCGGCAATCTCGTTAACCAGCGTTGTGAGCAGACTATCGCCGGGGGAGTTGTTTGGCTGGTGTAAGATCCCCAAGGATGCCGCACCGATCTCTTCCGAAACTGCTTGTAAAGCGGTGATGAAATAAAGCCAAAAGCGCTTCGGGTCACCATCGTCTTTATCGAGCGAAAGCCATACAACAGGTTGTCGGCTTTGAGAAACCCAATCGCTAACCAAGGTCGTTTTTCCAAAGCCCGCCGGGGCAGAGAGTAGAGTCAATTTAAGTGAAAGCACCCTGTCCAGCGTCTTGAGCAGGCGCGGGCGGGAAACTAGATTTTGTTGCTGCGGAGGGATGAAGAATTTGGTTGACAGGAGTGCAGTGGACATATCGGACGTATTGTATCCTAATATGGCAAAGAACGTGTTCTGTGTTGAGATGTGCTTACATCTTGTAAACTACTCAAATAACAAACAATAGCTCAGTGTTTTCATTCCATTTCAGCTACAAGCTTGATGCGGTATAAATCAAATATACGGGTATAAATTTCGTCCTCGCGTAGCAGTAGCTGCTATATAGAGGAGTAAATACCTCGAAATTTATATTTTTCCCAGATATATGGGTGGTTTTATTGCTCTGTTCCGATAAATGACGATGCCGCACTCCTCATGTCCATGTGATGTGGGGAGTGTTGTTTATCGCAGGCGCACAAACTCAGCATATTATCGAGTCTATTAGGGATGATGATTTAAGTCACTATTTTGAAAAACAGCTTGACAGGGGATGAAATTTTATATACGATGCTCAATGTGCTGGGAGCGCTCCCAGTCATTTCTACCCTGTGTCGTCTCTTATTTATATTGATTCAAACCTTAGGCGATTTCTATTGTGAAGTTGATGATCTCCGGCTTCAAACTGCTTGGATAGCCTGCCTCTTGATAGCTGATCAAAACCCCTTTTATACTATCCATTGAAAAAGGCCAAGGTGAAACTGTCACTTTCCCATTTGACTTGATTTCATATTCGAGCGTTGTCTCTTGTTCTGCATTCCTCTTTGCAGAAACGCTCATTCTTCTTGTCAGGGGTTTTTCAAAGGCAAAATCGAAGGCAACCATATCGCAAAATGCCGTGATCTTGTCTGCCCAATCGAAGGTATCGAGCGTATATTGAGTTTCTGTCAATCGTTCGAGAATCCTTTTATCGGTTAGCTCCTTTAGTTTCTCAACATCGGGAGATATGTGCCCACCGAGTAATCGCAAAATGTGCTTTTTGACAACAATATCGGTTACGGGATCTTCAAAACGATATTCAACACCACGTTGAACAACGGCTAACCATTCTGTTTCACTCGAGTTGCCAATGGCGATGTTATCTACTTGTCCAAAATGCCAATCATGGAGCGTAACACACTTGATAAAGGCATCAAAATCAATCTCTGTTTTGTCAAAATTATCATTCCCCCATAATGATGCCAGAGTCCCAGCCATACGACCATGCTCATATTGCGAGATGATGGTGGAGCGAATTTTGGATTTAAACATGTTTTTCTCTTTTCTTTAAACTTCTAAAATAACTTCATCGCAATTAACCTTTGCTCATGTTCAAAAGATGTGTAAGGCTGAAGAACTAAACATGATGGACACTGTGTTTAGCTTACACCTTCTTCATACGTGAATCTTTCCTTTCTACGAGTCTGTCATCAACAGATCGATCAAGAAATTTGGCCCTTTATCAATTAGAACTGCGCCTGTTTCCTCTGAATTCACCAAAAAGACAAAGCCAATATCAAGATCGGGAAGAAAACCTATCACGCTCAAATAATTATCAAAAGAACCTTCATGTGAGATGACAGTTACGTCTTCGTATTCGCTAATTTCCCATCCCATTGCATAGTTTTCGAGACCGGGCTGCCAGGTTTCTACGAGATTTACTTCTGAGAGAACACGGACGCCATTCGGAGCTTGACCGCGACCTAACTGAGTGCTGATGTAATAGGCCATTTCCATGATGTTTACTTTGAGCACCCCCGATGGCGCCAGCGGATCACCGTCGAAATCTTCCCTTTCAGCTTCTACAATATTCCCCCCTTCTACAATATATGATTTGCCGTAGTTCGGGTTATTTTCCGCTTCGCTGGCGCGCATTACAGCTGTCTCTATGCCGATGGGAAGTAGCACATTTTCTCTCAGAAGCTGCTCGTATCCTGTATAAAGGTCGGGATAGTCGTCTCCTGCGGCTATCACGCCCAAATACCCGGCAAGGGATGCGGAGATATTGCTATAGCTGAACTCATCCCCCGGTGCGCCCAGCAAGGAAATATCCATGACGTACTCAAAGACGTCTTCACCACTTGCATAATCGAGATCAAAATCATCTTCTGCATAATCGGGGATGCCACTTTGCATCCCCAACAAATGCCGCAAAGTGACCGTTTCCGTGGATTCATCCGATGAAAGCTCAAAATCGGGATAAATTTCGATGACGGGCGTATCCCAATCAAATAATCCCTGATCGACCAATGTGGCGATCATCATTGCCGTCATTGATTTATTCGTTGAGCCGATATGAAAAAGGGTTTCAGTCGTGACAGGCAACTCATTCTCCAGATCACGATAACCGAAGCCCTCGGCGAAGATGATTTCATCTCCCAGTACAAGGGCAACGGCTGCTCCGGGAAGACCATCTTCAACCATTGCTTCTTCAACAAACTCCCTAAGCTCTTGGGCAAAATAGTTTTGATCTGTTGATGATGGATTTTTCTCAATATCACTTTCTTCTACTTCAGGGCTGCTGTGAGCAGGCTCTAACTTGCCACATGAAACTAAAAGGCCTATTGTGAGTAAAAGTAGTAGCCCAAGTATCCTGATCGTTTTTTTCATTTTTTTTTACGCTGCCCAATCTCAAAGTTGTGTTAGATAGAGTGATTTCAAAGGCTATTTCTTGAATTCTTGATTAAGAAATAAGCTTGAGACATCTACACCATGAAAATGTTTCCTAAACGCAATAGTTTCTTCCAATATCCCCTTTACCGCTAAAAAGAGATCGGCTTGAGCATATTCCCCCAAGATTGCTGAAGTCTCCAGGACTTCGGGTATCTGAGATAAACGCACATCATCCCCATCCACATCTACGACAACCTGCCCGCCAGCTGCCAGCCACTCCAGCCCTAAGCGGATAGTGGATTCGCGTTGGGCAGTCACAGCGGCGAGAGCGGAAATCGCGGTTTGCCTATCTTTTTTGGCAAGAGCGTATTTTACTAAGCCTGCTAGATGCGTGAGAAATTCCTGTGGGGTGAATTCAATTGGGGTATTACCGATAAGATAAACCTTCTTTGGTTTGACCTTTTTCAGAATAGTCCGTAACACCTTTGCTCCGGGCGGGGATGTATGGAGCACCAATTCATCGGATTTTTTGAGTTGATAGCGGTTTACGCCTGCAACGTCAGATTTGCCTTCAACGAAAACCTGTAAATCTTCAACCTGTAAACTTTCAAGCTTTCGCGCATCCAAACGCCAATCAACAACTTCGATGTCGCTGTCTTTCTTTTCTTCAGTTTTTATTTCTTCTATCACACGAAAATCAACAAATTCCAGAGTCAGTTGCGGAGAACCGCGATACTCACCCGTGCGCATTTTGAAAGCCAGGTCAAAACGGCTGCCTTCGGGCGGGAGTTCTTCGTCAGTGGCGTTCCACCAGAGTATAGATTGATGGGTCTCATCGCGGTCTTTGATGGTTAAACGGCGATGGTCTTTGTTCTTGCCGATCTTGGCCGCGCTGACGAGAGTCAGGTCGCGAGTGGCGAGGGTCAAGGTCGGGTTACGAGGTCCGAAGGGGGCGAGCTTGGTCAGTTCGGCGCTCAGGCCGAGATTCAAGTCGTTTAGTGGCAACCAAGCATCAATTACGAGCGTCGCTTCGGGCGGTTTTTCCGTTCCCAGTTGTTTGGTGATCGTACGACTGATACGGCGCCGGAAGGTCTGTATCTTCTCTGCATCCAGCGCCATACCGGCTGCCATTGGGTGTCCGCCGAATCCGTGCAAAATATCTTTCTGCGCAGCAATGGCTTCGGTGATGTGGATGCCTTCTCTCGAACGCGCAGAGCCACGTGCTACACCGTCTTCGCCGACGGAGAGCAGGATAACGGGTTTGCGGTAACGCTCGCCAAGGCGACTGGCAGTAATACCGATCACACCAGCAGGCCAATCTTTTTGGGTTAGCACCAACGCGGCGTTTTCTTTGAGTGTGGGGTCATCCTGTATTTGCGCTTCGGCAGCTTGATAGACTTGCGATGTGAGCAAGCGGCGCTGAGTGTTCAATCCTTCGAGTTGGGTGGCGATAACCCGTGCCTGAGCGGGGTTCTCGGTGGTCAAGAAATCGACCATGATATTGGCATCCCCGAGCCTGCCGATGGCGTTCATGCGTGGGGCGATACCAAAGCCAATATCGGTTTCGCTGATGGTCAGGGGATTAATATCAGCCAACTCATAAAGCGTTTGCAGCCCGATCCGTTTTGTTTGGCGTAGCTTGATCAGCCCACGTTGGAGCAGGTAACGCGCATCACCGAAAAGATCGGCTACGTCGGCGGTAATGCCAAGGGCGACCAGGTCAAGTAGATTATCAGGATGAAAATCATTGTCTTCCAATAATTTCTCTGCCAGTTTATAGGCCACGCCCACACCAGGCAGGGTGGAGAGCGGATGTTCATCAGGCAAACGTTTGGAGTTGACGACGGCAATAGCATCAGGCAGCTTGGGCGGGAGGTCATGATGGTCGGTGATGACCACATCCACCCCACGGGAGTTAGCGTAGTCGACCGCATCGATTTGGCTAACTCCCGTGTCACAGGTCAGGATGAGTTCCGCACCATTATTGATGACCTCTTCGAGAAATGGGATTTTTATGCCGTGAGATTCTGTTGCGCGTACGGGGATATGCCAATGGACGTTCGCACCCAGAATACGTAGGGTCTGAACGAGAAGCGCGGTGGATGTTTGCCCGTCTACATCGAAGTCGCCCCAAACGCAGATCGATTCGCCCGTGCGAATGGCTTGTTCTACCCTGTCGACAGCGGGGCGGAGATCGGGCAAGTCCCAGCCATCGGTTGGTGTATATGCGTTCGGGTCGAGGAAGGACTTGGCGGCGGGGAGTTCACTGATCCCGCGCCGGACAAGAGTTTGTTCGGCGAGCGGATGCAAGCCCAAATCGGCGAATGATTCGGGGATTGTAACAGGAGTGGGGTCAAGCCATTGAGTCATGGCTTGATTATATGTGATTTTGATGTATTATACTTTTTATTTATGGAGGTAATGATGATCAATGCATTATTTGCAGGGTTAGGGGTATTTGGCGTTTATCTTAGGGAGATCGTATTCCTTGTTCTATCAGGTTTGAGTGTTGGGGCTGTTTTTACATTTCTTCTATTCAGAGATCAGAAAGAGAACGTACAGCTTGTCTATGTGTTGTTATTGGGGTTTGCCGGGTTGGGAATTTTAGCTCCTGTATTCAGCTTTTTTGGTATTTTGAATAGATGGGCTTTGGTTTTGGTTATCGTTATAGGTGCCGGAGCTTTTTATTTTCTTTATAGACGAAATATTTTTTCAGGATGGGGGCGATTAACAGTGCGAAATTACGTCTGGTTGCCTCTGGGGATTTTTGTCTTTTTTCTTTTCCTGCGTTTGGCCTATCTGGATAATTTAATCTTACCTCCGTACAGCGATGCTCCTGAACATTTCTTGCGAGTAAAAGAACTTTTATCCGGGGATTTTCTCTTGGAGAGTCTTTCTCCATATTATCATTGGGGTTTTCATGGTATTGTTGCCTGGGTGCAGGTGGGAACAGGGAATGAAAGTCCGTTAGTTATGACATTGGTATCACAATTCTTCTTGGCTTTATTGCCTGTCTCCGTCTATATGATGACGCTTGCTTTTTTAGAGAATATACATGCCGCGAGTTTTTCTGCATTGCTTGCGGGAATTGGGTGGATTGTTCCAGCTAACTCTGCTCATTTCAGTAAATACCCTGCTTTGGTAGGTGTTTCGCTTTTTCCTCTATTTTTTGGATTGTGTTGGAGTGTTTTTCGAAAAAAGAATATGTCCGATAAGTGGGTATGGGGAGGGTATTTATTCTTTATGGGTATTTCTATGATGTGGTTGCATAGCAGGTTGTTCTTTATTATTGTTGCTTTTCTAGCAGCCTATTTCATGACCGAATTACTCAAAAAACAGTGGGAGTATGAAAAAAACTTTATCGATTGGACAGTTGGCTTCGTTGCCCTTGCTATTCTAGGAATGATGGCACTCAGTTATGAAGATGCTTTTTCAAGAAATTTTCGGTACTATTTTGGGCTTTTTTCTGGTGCGACTTTTCTGGTCATTTCTGTTCTATCCTTTGCTTTCAAGAAGAATTCAGAAATAGTCTCTCGGTGGTTTTTCTTTTCGCTGTTTTGGGTACTGGCGACTCTTATTCCTCTCCCTCAGGAAATCTATCGCTATGAATTGACGCTTATTGACTCCCCTTTCTTTGAGCTGTCTTTCTTTCTTCCCTTGGCATTGTTGGGTGGGGTGGGTATTAAAGGGATACAAGACAGTCTTTCTAGCAATGATGCAAAAAGAATTCTTGTGTTTTTATTTGCGATAGTATTTGTGAACGGAGCAATTACCCCTCAACCTTGGGGCCCTGTATTTTTTACTAACTATGTGAGCTTATCCGATCAGATGGCTCTAGACTGGGTGGAGAAAAGCACTGGAGAAAAAGCATTTGTCGTTATCTCTGCTGTAGAAAAGGATGGGTACTTACGTGGCGCAGATGCTGGGGTTTGGGTAAAAACGGTTAATGATGTGATAGAAATTAAGTTGCCATTTGCTTATCGATGGGATATTGCAGAAGCCTCCCAGGCCATATGTGATGAAGTAAGTGGCGAAGCGCCAATTTATGTATACAAAGGTGCACATGAATATAGCTTCCCATTGCCGATTTGCGGGGCTATTTCGAACCTTACCCCGGTTTTTTGCGATGAGCAAGTTAGTATATATTTCCTGAATTGCTCCTCTGCCCCCTGATATAAGATAAAGAAAAAAGTGTGGACCACGAACAAAGCCCACACTTTTTTCTATGAAATTTCGCCTATTCGCCGCGGACGAAATCGTGCCCGGCTGCCATCCAGCCTTGAATGCCGCCTGCGATACTGGTTACGTTAGTAAAACCAGCCTCGAGCAGGATATCTCGCGCAACCTGTGAGCGGTTGCCTGAATTACAGATGACAATGATCTCCTGATCGCGGGGAACTTCATCAACCCGTGCTTCGAGTTCAGGAAGCGGGATCAGGGTAGAGCCATCAACGTGATACGTAACCCATTCGTCAGGATTGCGCACATCTAGCATGTAGGCGCCTTCTTCAAACATTTCGTACGCCATGGCTGTGTTGATCTCGGCGGGTAATCCATTGATAGTTGCTGTACTATTTGCTGCGGGGTTACCGCCAAAAACAAGGAAGGCAACGATCGCGAGAATAACTGCGCCGATAGCGATCAGCATCTGGTCTCTTTTTTGCTTTGCTTCCTGTTGTTGTTTTTGTTGTGCTTTCTTTGAAATACGTTTTTTAGCCATCTTCTCTTTTTCTCCTTTGGGACTATATGCTTTTAGATGATAAAAATCTGTAAAAAGTTTCATTTTGGTTTTAGCGGAGAAAATTATACCGTGAGATGTTAAAAGGGAAATAAAATAGGTAAGACCACCATCGTCACCGCCATCGCGATCAACATCAGCGGTGTGCCGACTTTGATATAGTCGCTGAAGCGATAATTTCCTGCGCCCATGACGAGGGTATTCACAGGCGAAGCGACAGGGGAAGCGAACGCCATAGAAGCTGCTACAGCCACCGACATCAACAGAGCATGGGGCTGGATGCCCAGGTTTTGCCCAATTGCCAATGCCAGCGGCGCGATGAGCACCGCCGTGGCTGTGTTCGAAAGCACCTGTGTAAAAAGCGAAGTCGTCAGGAATAGACCGCCCACGATCCAGATCGGGTTGAGGGAACCGAGAGTAACAGTCAGATTCTCGGCGAGCAGGTCGATCAGCCCGACTTTGCCGAGGGCGGCGCTCATCGGCAGCATCCCAGCGACGAGAACGATGCTCTTCCAGTCGATCACGTTGTAGGCTTCGTCTATCGTCAGGCAGCCGGTTAAGATCATCAGCAGTGCCGCTAGCATCGAGGATGTCGTTAGGGGCATGAACTCGCCGACCATGCTGAAAAGCATCGCCAGCAGGATCAAGCCTGCCAGCGGAGCCTTTGCGCGTTGCGTCGGTCCCTGCATCTCTTCGGGATGCCCCATCACGACAAAGTCGCGGCGTTTGCTGCGCAACGCCAAAATATCTTCCCAGGCACCCTGAACTAGCAGTGTATCGCCAAAGCGCAGGCGGGTTGTTTTCAGGGGGAGCATCTCTTTCGCGCCCGGTCGCTGGATACCCAACACGGTCAGTTTGTAGATACGCCCAAAACTCAACTCGATCACCGTTTTACCGATCAGCCGTGAGCGTTGGGGTAGCAACACTTCTGCCAGCCCAACTTCTTCATTGCTGATGGCTTGCTCGTCGGCGCGTTTGGCGGGTTGGACACCCAAGTTCCACTGGGCGGAAAGATGGGTAACGTCGCTTGCCTTTCCCTGCACGATGAGCAGATCATCCCGTTTAAAGATCATCTCCTGCGAGGGCTTCATCCCCTTTTCGCCGACCTGCCAGACCAGTTTCGTTTCACCCAACTGCATCATTGTGCGGGCTTCGGGCTTGCGGCGAATTTCAAGAATATTCACATCGAACTGTGCGCCAAAATCCCCTTCAGCAATGCTCTTGCCAACGAGTGTAGATGTTCCTCGAACACGTAAACGATAAAGGTTATCGGGGAGACGATAACGTTCGGCGATCTCTTCAGGTGTCTCGAAGCGTAGCAAGCCCTTCTCACGCGTGCGATCCGGCAGCATCCGCTTCCCGACCGTCACCATGAAAATGATCCCGGCAATGATGAGGGTAATCCCCAGCGGCGCATAGTCAAAAAACTGGAAAGGTTGCATCCCGTTTTCTTGAAGCAGATCACTGACGATCAGATTCGGCGGGGTGCCGATGAGCGTTGCAGAGCCGCCTAAAAGCGCGCCAAAAGAGAGCGGGATGAGTAGCTTGGATGGACTGAGTTTGACGCTGGCAGCCATGCTGATGACGGCGGGGAGAAGCACGGCGACCGTGCCCGTATCGCTCATGAACGCAGACAGGATTGCCACCGTGAGCATTACGGCGGTCATTAGGCTTGCTTCTCCGCCCCCCGCGACTTTGAGAATCTGCCTGCCGATGGCCGCCGCTAGCCCCGTTTGCAGGATCGCGCCCCCGATGACGAAAAGCGATGCGATGGTCAACACGATGGTGCTCGAAAAGCCGGCGATGGCTTCAGCAGGTGTGAGCACCTGTGTGACCATTAGCGTGATAACAACGATTAAAGCGACCACGTCCACACGTAGCCATTCAGTGACGAAGAAGAGAATAGCAAAGGCGAGAATGCCTAAGGTGATAACCATTTCGAATGTCATGCGGTGATTTTATCGTGTTTTTGTCCGGATGAATGGTATAGAAGGTGTGTGCTTTTTGGCACAAAGGTTTCTTGATTCCTAAAGCTCCCCCCGTATAATGAACCTGTGGGTTCTTTTTCATTTTTGGAGGTGTTCCATGTCTTTACGTAGAAAATGCTTTCTTATCTTGATCTCCTCCATCCTCTTGTTGGGATGCAAAGCAGGGACAGAGTTAATGGATGCAGTAAACTACTGGGCAGCGGATGCTGCACCAATGCTTTTTCATTCCTATGAAAGGGATTGCGAGGAAGATGGAGTCATCTGGGTGATAGATGAGAAAACAGGGGAAGGAAAATGTGAAATGCCTTGGGAAAGTCCTATATTTCCTGAAAGCGAATCACCTGCAGAAGGTCCTGCACCTTCTATTGATGAACTGCCCGGCGAAGAAAATCCCGCCCCCGCGCTCACTGTTGAAGAAGAACTACCCGGTGAAGTGACGATGGTCGGCACGGTAACTGTGCGTTTAATTCCCCTCGATGTGCGGACGCTGGCAAATCCGCCAGAAATCATCGCCATTGCGCAGTACACCACATCACTGCCACCGCCGAGTGTGACTATCGAGAGTGTATCTAACCTATGGAAATCTGCCGACGGCGAGAAGGTCGCACTCTACAATGGCGGTGACTGGATAGAAGCGACTTGCCATGATCCCAGTATCACGGCTGTGGGCGTGCGCTTTGAATCAGATGCGAATGACGGTTGGGTGAGTGTCCTCGTGGATGGCGTGGAAATGTGGCGAGGGAACATTCATGGTGGTGCCCCGGGTTCTGAAGAGGGGATGTTCCTGCATTATCTTGAAATTTCGGGGCTTAAGCCGGGTGTACATACGATCAGGGTGGAAAATCTTGGTATTGATGGTGGAGAGGGTGGCGACGATGCTGCTATGCGCTACTTTGGCTTTTCGTCCACGCCTGTTTCGGGTTATGAGCCCTAATAGGGGATAGGAGAGTTGCTATGTCTTTACGCAAAAAAACTCTTTTTATTTTGATCTTTCTCATCCCTATGCTTGGATGCAATGCAGGGTCAGAACTGCTGGAGGCTGTAAACTACTGGGCTGCGGATGCTGCGCCAATGCTTTTTCATTCTTATGAAAGAGAGTGTGAAGAAGATGGGGGGATTTGGGTTGTAGACGAAAAAACAGGGGAAGGAAAGTGTGAAATGAATTGGGGAAACCCCATATTCCTTGAAGATGAAGTTCCTGTAGAAGAAGCTGCCCCCTCCCTTGACGAACTCCCCGTCGAAGAAAATTCCGACCCGGCTTTGGATACGCTCGACGAAGTGGATATTTCCGATCTGGCGGGAACCTATGTCGGGACGACAAACTTCCTTGATTTTCATATTGAAGATTGGGGTGGTGGGGCAATCACTCAAAACGAGATCACCATAACAATCTCTGAAGACGGAATCGTAGGGGGCACCTTTATTGTCCGTTTTGAATCCTCTCAGAAATCGAATGAGTCTTGTGTGTGGCATGTATTCCGGACACAGAGTGGCACTATCTTTGGGCAGATTTCACAATCAATCGGAACTATCAAGTTCGACTACACATCGAAGCAGGAGCTTTTCCGAAATTGTCTTGGCGGAAATGCGACAACAGTTAATGACCTTCATGACGAATTTCATATCACGATTTCAGAGAAGACCATGATAGGTTCGGGAGATGGAAGCAAGACCTTCGAAGCGACGAAGCAGTGAAAGTCAATATCCAGCGATATGTAGAGATCTAAAGGCGAGTTTTACTCTCGCCTTTATTATTTAAATGCAACTCTCAGGATAAAATAGGGTTTTCTTATTCAATTCCACCCAAGCCTAAAAAAGAAGGTCAATATGCGCGAAACAAAAGAAATGTCGGCTTTTGATATTATAGGTCCCATTATGATCGGTCCATCCAGCTCTCACACGGCGGGCGCTGTGTTTTTAGGGCAGATCGCCAGGAAAATTTTAGGAGGAGAGCCGGCTCGGGCTGAGATAGCATTGCACGGCTCCTTTGCGAAAACAGCGAAAGGACATGGAACAGATAAAGCACTTATTGCTGGTTTGCTGGGTTTTTCTGCGAATGATGAGCGGATCAAAAGCAGTTTTGAGATTGCAAAAAACGAAGGGCTTAGATATCAATTTAAGACTATGGATATGGGAGATGATGTTCACCCTAACTCGGTCCAATTCTCTTTGTGGGGAACAGGAAAATGGGCAAAGGTAGCAGGGGCATCGCTTGGTGGAGGGGCAATTGAGATCAACAGCGTCCAGGGGCGCAAAGTCAAATTTAATGGAGATTACGCTACCCTGCTTATTTTCGGTAAAAATCAGCCCGGCACGACCAATGACGTAACCGGTGCGTTTGTCGAGAATAATATCAATATTGCCTACCTGCGTGTAGAGCGCCTTCGTCATCACAAGGAAGCAGTCATGGTCTTTGAAACGGACGAGCCTATTCCTTCGAGAGGCATTAAGGCGATCCGCGCTCTTCCCTGGGTCGAGTGGGTATGTCAGATAGATAAAATCCAAAGGTGAAATTATGTTTGAATCCCTTCAAGAACTGGTAAAGGAAGCCGAAAAAGCAAATAAGAGTCTTGCCGAGATCGTCATAACAACCGAGGTCTCTACCTCGGGGCTTTCCATAGACGATATCCGTACGAAGATGCTTGACCGCCTGCACGCTATGCAATATAGCGCTCAACAAGGCCTGGATAAACCGATCAAATCCATTAGTGGGATCAGTGGCGGTAGCGCCCATAAATTTTGGGACTGGCTCGATGGGAATAAACCCGTTACCGGCTCTCTTTTGAGCAAAGCTGTTGCCCGCGCGCTGGCAGTGAACGAAGTCAATGCCGGGATGGGCTGCATTGTCGCCACACCGACGGCTGGCTCTGCGGGTATCCTGCCTGCGACACTCATTACCTTGCAGGAAGAATACGGTTTTTCAGACGACGAAATCGTCGATGCGCTCTTTGTCGCTTCGGGGATCGGGATGGTGATTGTCAATCGCGCCAACGTCTCAGGAGCGATGGGTGGCTGCCAGGCAGAGACGGGGAGCGCGGCGGCAATGGCGGCTGGCGCGAGTGTCGCTCTCATGGGCGGGACACCACACCAATCAGCGCATGCCGCTGGGATCACGCTTAAGAATATGCTGGGTCTCGTTTGTGATCCGGTTGCCGGTCTCGTGGAAGTTCCTTGCGTTAAACGGAACGCCGCAGGCGTTGCTCAATGCTTTGTTTCCATTGATCTGGCACTGGCGGGCGTCGAAAGCATTATCCCGCCTGACGAAGTGATCGATGCGATGGCGAATATCGGTAGGGCGATGGATGTCAATCTAAGGGAGACCGGTTTGGGTGGCTTGGCTTCCACACCAACGGGAAAAAAGCTCGCCGCTCGCATCTGGAACGAAAAATAGGCTCAAAAAACCTCTTTATGGATAGGTCTTGACAAATATAGAACATGCGTTCTATAATAGCGCTAATGACCTATTCGACACAAGGAGGTCGAAATGAACCGTTCAGGAACATATACTAAAAAATTGCTTAACGGGCGCAGGCTTGAACGCGGCGCTGCCTGGGGCATGATGATAATCTTTGCCCTGCTTGCCTTTGAGATCTTCAACTTCAGCTCCACCGATTTCGCCCTGCGAGATGTTTTGGGCGATTTGCGTTTTATGGGCATTCGCTGGGCAACCATTCTTGCTATTGCCTTTTGCGGCATCGACTTTGCAGGTGTGGCGCGTCTCTTTACGCCAGAACAGGGTGATGATGAGCCTGCCGAAGTCTGGTATCTCTTTGGGGCCTGGGTGCTTGCCGCCCTGATGAATGCCATGCTTACCTGGTGGGGCGTTTCAGTTGCCATTTCTCAAAGTCCACATGCAGGCAATGCCATTGTTAGCTCTGAAACGATGACCAAAGTAATCCCCATTTTTGTCGCTGTGATGGTTTGGCTTATCCGCGTGTTGATCATAGGAACCTTCTCTATAGCAGGTGAACGCCTTTTCACACAGGATGTTCAGAAACGAGCCGTTAGAAAAGCAACTTCATCCAAAACCCGTAGCTATACGCGCAATGTCCGCCCCCAAACAGCTGCACGCAGTGCTTCAACTTTTCGCTCCGCTCCCAAAACAGCCAGTTCGCAGCGCTCACAGCAGTCCAGCTTTTCTGAGCCAACCTACCATAATCTTTCAGCCAGCGGACGTCAGCAAAATCCTGACGAACGCGAGCAACGTTTTTAGGAATCAATATGTACGATTATTATGGGGATGAAGATGAATATACCGAAGAAGAATATTGGGAGGCAGCCGACGAGCCGGAAACAGGCAGCGGTTGCCTCTCGATCCTTTTTTTCCCTCCTGCCGTGGTTATTTTTATCGGGATTTTTCTAGTATTTTTTCTGTGGGGAATAAAAACACCGGTACACGCGGATGATGAACCTGCTCGTCCTTATGCAGAAGAATATGCCACCCATCCGGGCTTGTCACCCTTATTCACGCCCGAAGTACACTTTTGGGGTGACCGGATCATGGACTGGGCATCCCAAACGGGACTTGACCCCAACTTGATCGCGACTGTCATGCAGATCGAATCATGTGGAGACCCAACCGCCACTTCCGGTGCGGGGGCAATGGGGCTTTTCCAGGTCATGCCCTATCATTTTGAGTCCGACGAAAACCCCTATTACTCCGAGACCAACGCCTTGCGTGGACTTGGTTATCTCCAAAAATCGTTGGAGACAGCTAGTGGTGATTTTCGTCTTGCCTTTGCGGGCTACAATGGTGGGATCGGCGTTATCCCCAGAGCAGAGTCGTCCTGGGCTGCTGAGACAGTACGTTATGCTTATTGGGGGAGCGGCATATATGCGGATGCATTGCAGGGGGCATCCAAAAGCGCCCGCCTCGATGAATGGCTTGGTCGCGGTGGGGCGAGTTTATGTGCCCAGGCACGTGAGAATCAATAAACTAAATAACAAACCCTAGAAGCTGTTATGCACTTTCACAAGATATAAGCTATTGATTTGGCAAAATTAT
>CAZASG010000034.1:0-41316 GCA_964487745.1 uncultured Anaerolineaceae bacterium
AATGGAGGCTAATTTCTAAACCGATTGAAACAATGTTAGGAATAAAATTTAATCCTAAAGTGAGTTTTCGCTCTGGAAAATCAATGCTTATACCCTATGTGAAAATAAATTTATCAGAAAATGATGAAAACAATAATGATGAACTAAAACGTTTAGATTGTATTCCTGAGATTTATATAGGACCAACACCGCATCCAAACCTTTCTAATATTGGGCTAAGTGGTCTATTGCGCAAAGAAGATGTTTATAAAGATATTGAAATAGATGGCTATACCAAAAAGGATCGCCCTAATATCTACGAATCCAAAATACCATATCGGACATAGATATTATGAAAACCTCCGATTTCAACTACCACCTCCCCCCCGAATCCATCGCCCAGACTCCCGCCGAGCCGCGGGATTCTTCTCGTTTGCTGGTTTTGCACCGCGATTCAGGTAAGATCGAGCATCGCAAATTCAGCGATATTGGCGACTACCTAAAACCCAATGATTTGCTCGTCATCAACCAGACGCGCGTCATTCCGGCGCGGATTTACGCAAAAAAAGAAACCGGCGGCAAGATCGAATTGCTCCTGCTGCGCAAGGAAGATACCCTGACCTGGCGCGCTCTCGTTGGCGGAAAAGGGCTAAAAACGGGCAAAAAGATCATCCTTGACAATGCCCCCAACGCCGAAATCATCGAGGTTCTCGAAGGCGCACAACGTCTCATTCGTTTTGATGAGCCCATCGAGCCTTACTTCCCGCAGATCGGCAACGTGCCCCTGCCGCCCTACATCCACGCAAAGCTGGATGATCCCGAACGCTATCAAACCGTTTACGCGCAGGAGCCAGGCTCGGCTGCGGCACCCACTGCTGGGCTGCATTTCACTCCCCGCCTTTTGGATGAACTCAAAGCCAAAGGCGTGAACACCGCAGAAGTCACCCTGCATGTTGGGCTGGATACTTTTGCTCCGGTCACGGAAGATAATGCAGAGGAGCATCATATCCACACCGAGTGGTGCCAGGTCACGCCCGAGGCTGCCGAGAAGATCAATGCGGCAAAAGCCGCCGGTGGGCGCATCGTCGCGGTTGGTACGACCAGTGTCCGGACTCTGGAATCCGCTTCTCAAACGGGAGCAACTCTCCCCACGAGCGGCGCGACGTCACTCTTCATCCTGCCGGGCTATGACTTCAAGGCAGTGGATATTATGGTGACGAACTTCCATCTCCCGAAATCCACTTTGATGATGCTGGTGAGCGCTTTTGCCGAGCGCGAAATGATCCTGAACGCCTACGAAACCGCCATTCGTGAGGGCTATCGTTTTTATTCTTTTGGCGACGCAATGATAATCTTATGACCGAAAAACTCTATTACGACGACCCGATGACGACGGAATTCAGCGCTGAGGTGATCGAAACGCAGCGACACGCTCTTGGCTTTGGCGTGATCCTGCCATCCACTTTTTTCTACCCGACCGGCGGGGGACAGTCCCACGACACCGGCTCCATCGGGGATGCCCACGTGGTGGACGTGGTCATTGAAGATGACACGATCATCCATATTTTGGATCGTGAACTCACCCCAGGCAATTACCCGGCTAAAATCGACTGGGAACGCCGCTTCGCCAACATGCAACACCACAGCGGACAACATATCTTTTCTGCGGTTTTCTGGCACGAACTTGGGCTGGAAACGCTCTCATCCCATATCAGCGGAGAAACACCTACCACGATTGACTTTGATGTGGAATCCCTTTCAGCCGAAAAAATTGCTCGTGCAGAAGAAATTGCCAATAAGATCGTCTTCGAAAACCACGCTATGAAAGCCTATTTCGTAGACGGCACTGATGCTGTTCCCTTCCGTCGCCCGCCAAAAGTGGAGGGAAAGATCCGCGTGATTGAGATCGAAGGCTACGACTACTCTGCCTGCGGCGGGACACACCTTCCGCACACGGGCATGGTCGGGATATTGAAGATCATCCGCACAGAGCGGATTAACCAAAAGACACGCATCCATTTTGTGGCAGGTTGGCAGGCGCTGGCATATTTTGACAAGGTGCAAAAATCCGCTTTGGAAACTTCAGCGATGCTCGCCATCAGCGTGGATGACCTGCCCGAAACTGTCGAGAACCTTCAAGCACAGTCGAAAAAAGCGCAAAATGAGCTCAAAAAACTGCGCGAAATGAAGATCGAGATCGAGGCTCAAAAGATGGTTCAGCTTGCCGAACCTATCGGCGAGAAATGGCTGGCGACCGCACTCTTTGAAAATCGCGATGCCGGAGAGCTGCGCCTGTTGGCAATGAAATTGCGTGCCTATCCCGGCATGGTGGCTGTGCTGGCATCCTTTGAAGGGAGCAAGCTCTCACTCGTTACAGCCTGTGCCGATGATACGGAACTGAGCGCCAACGAGTTACTGCAAGATCACCTTGCCCCCTTCAACGGCCGTGGTGGTGGCGATAAATCCATTGCCCAAGGTGGCGGCACAGCGAAAAATATGGATGATCTATTCAAACACACCAAAGAAATGATTCAAAACTCATAATGTCGTCAGAAAAAGCACAGCATCTCGAAAGATTACGACAAGAGATCATCACCTGTAAAAAATGTCCTCGCCTCGTTGAATGGCGTGAAGAAGTAGCCCGCGTAAAACGAAAAGCCTACATGGACCACGAATATTGGGGCAAACCCGTGCCAGGATTTGGCGACCCTGACGCTGATGTGATGATCGTTGGCCTGGCCCCCGGCGCACACGGCTCAAACAGAACGGGACGACAATTCACGGGGGATGCCTCGGGCAATTTTCTTTTTCCCGCGCTTCATCGCACCGGATTTGCCTCCCAACCGGATTCGGTCGCTCGTGAGGATGGCTTGATTCTCACCAATTTGTGGATCACGGCCTCCGGGCGTTGTGCGCCGCCACAAAACCGCCCCAAAGCGGATGAATTGAACACTTGTCAGCCTTTCCTCGAGCGTGAGATCAATCTTATTCAACCAAAGGTTTTTGTAGCGCTGGGAAGGATCGGCTTTGAACGTATTTTACGCATCTTCAACCTGCGAAAAAAAGATTATCCCTTTGGGCACGGCACGTTGCACAAACTTCCTCACGACTTACTGAACACTGCTTCACCGAATACTGATCACTGGTTACTGGCTTCATATCACCCCAGCCAGCAAAACACCCAAACAGGACGACTGACTGCCGAGATGTTCGATGCCATCTGGCAAAAGGCAAATGAACTCATCAAGTAAAATACGACCCTGAGAACACATCTAACTCAGGGTCTTTCTTTTGTTCACTCACAATTACAGGTAATCATATGTTAGGAAAAATAGCTTTTCTCGGTTCCGGCGAAACTTCTCTCGCTGGTGGGCGCATCTTCGAGCGCCTTGTCAAAAACCTTTCCCATCCTCCCCAAATTGCAATTCTTGAAACCACCGCTGGCTTCGAACTGAACTCTGACATCGTTGCCCAAAAAGTCGGCGACTATCTCCAAACCCGCCTGCAAAATTACAACCCACAAATCCATATCGTTCCCGCCCGAAAGCGTGGCACGGAATTCAGTCCGGACAATCCCGATATCCTTGCCCCCCTCCGCACAGCCGACCTGATCTTTATGGGTCCTGGAAGCCCGACCTACGCCGTTCGTCAGCTTCAGGGCAGCCTTGTATGGAATATCATCCGCGCTCGTCATCGACAGGGCGCAACGCTGGTCTTTGCCAGCGCTGCCACGATCGCTGTTGGGGCACACGCCCTGCCCGTTTACGAGATATTTAAGGTTGGTGATGACATCCACGTCAAACCTGGGCTGGATCTCTTCAGCGATTACAACCTGCCAGTCTCTTTCATCCCGCACTGGAATAATGCCGAAGGCGGCGCCGATCTCGATACCAGCCGCTGTTTCGTCGGGCGGGATCGCTTCGACATTTGGCGTGCCATGCTCCCCGCGGGGCAAATAATCGTTGGGCTGGATGAGCATACTGGCATCATCGTTGATTTTGAAAGTCAAAAATGCCATATCAGCGGCGTCAGCTCGATCACGATCTGCAATGGTGTAGAAACAAAAATCTACCCGGCAGGAAAAGAATGCGGATTAAATGAACTTGGTGAACTCCAAATCCCGGATGCGGATGAAGGCATCTCGGATGCTGCGCTTGAATTTCTCCGCAACGCCCCTGAACCGGAACCTGATTCCGCGCCTCCGGCAGAGGTATTGGCACTAGCAGATGCTCGCCAAAGAGCCCGCACCGAAAACGAATGGGCTGAATCTGACCGCCTGCGCGACGAGATCGTCGCCCTCGGCTGGGAGGTCCGGGATACTCCCGCTGGACAAGAACTGATGAAGAAGTAAAATCAAGTGCGTTGCAAATGCAACGCACTTTTAGCGTATCGGAGTTCCCCATGCCCATTCCTCCCCACACTGAAAAAGACGCCATCCAAATTGCAGCCGAATACTACGGCCTCGACGTGGAAGTGAAGAAGCTTCCCGGCGATGCAGATCGTAATTTTCTCCTTTCGACAGAAACTGAAAAGTTTATCCTGAAAATACAGGCGCTCGAAACAAAACGGGAGTCTATTGAATTTCAACATGCCGCATTACAACATTTAAGCAGATTTGCCAATGTGCCGCGCGTCATCCCCAACAAGGATGGGGAGACGCTCTTTCGCATTCCACATCAGGGAGATGAATATCTCGTGCGGATGGTCAGCTATCTGGAGGGGAGGCTGTTGGAGGAGATAATCCCCAAGTCACCAACGCTTTTGCGTGGACTGGGCGCGTATGTCGCTAAACTAGACCTTGCGCTGGCTGATTTCACGCATCCCCATATGCGAGAGGAAGATGCGCTTTGGGATTTATCTCTAGCCCATACTGCGATTGAGCCGCGCCTGGATATGATCTCCATCCCCGAAAAGCGAGATTTGGCATCTCTTGTGCTGGAACGTTTCAAAAGGCGCGTGCTTCCTGTTTTGCCTGATCTGCACAGACAAATCATCCACAACGATGCGAATACGCAGAATGTGCTCGTGCAGGATGGGAATATCAGCGGGATCTTTGATTTTGGCGATCTTTGCTATGCGCCCCGCATCCACGAGGTGGGGGTTTGTGCGGCGTATGCGTTGTTGAATCAGGACAACCCTGTTGAGGCAATTGCACATATTGCCGGGGGCTATCACAGCGTTAATCCGCTGACGGCGACGGAGATCAGCCTGCTTTATGACCTGGCGTGTGCGAGGTTGGCGGTAAGTGCGTCCTTCTCGGCAGAGCGGGAGGGGGATCCGCATTATGGGGATTATCATCAATTCCACGCAGCAGCGGCTTGGGAGGCGTTAGAGAAGTTGTTAGTGGTAGATGCTGAAGATGCGACGCTGGTAATCGGTAGCATGTGTCCATCGAGATTCAGTCCACAAACGGAATCAAGCCCAAACCGAGAGCGGCTCGCGCCGCAGGCGATCATTCAAAAAAGAGAGAGAAATCTGAGCAAGGCGTTGAGCCTGTCCTATGAAAACCCACTCCATATCGTGCGTGGACAGGGGCAGTTTTTGTACGATGAGCAGGGCGTGGCGCATCTGGATTGTGTGAATAATGTCTGCCATGTGGGGCATTCACACCCGCGTGTGGTGGCGGCGTTGGCGGGGCAGGCGGCGGCGCTGAACACGAATACGCGCTACCTGCACGAGAATATTGTGCGGCTGGCGGAGCGGCTCACGGCGACGATGCCCGCTCCACTCTCTGTTTGTTTTTTCGTCAATTCGGGCAGCGAGGCGAACGACCTGGCGCTGCGGCTGGCGCGGGCGTATACGGGGCAGAAGGATATGCTCGTTTTGGAGGGGGCGTATCATGGGAATTTATCGAGTTTGGTGAATATTTCGCCCTATAAATTCGACGGCAAGGGCGGGGCGGGCGCGCCGAGCTGGGTGCATCCGCTGACGTTGCCTTGCGATTATCGCGGCATCTACCGCGACGAGGATGCCCCCGTCTCACATTATGCGGCGGATGCGCAGGCGGCCATTGATGCCGTCGATGCGGCCGGGCGCGGCATTGCGGCCTATATCAGCGAGGCCATCATCGGCACGGGCGGGCAGGTCGTTTTCCCCGATGGTTATCTGGCAGCGATCTATGCGCGTGTGCGCGCGGTGGGCGGCGTCTGCATTGCCGACGAGGTGCAGCACGGTTTTGGTCGTTTTGGCACGTATTTTTGGGGCTTCGAGAGCCACGGCATTGTGCCCGATATCGTCACGATGGGCAAACCCTTCGGCAACGGGCATCCGCTCGCGGCTGTGGTCACCACGCCCGAGATCGCGGCGGCGTTCAACAATGGCATGGAATATTTCAACACCTTCGGCGGCAATCCCGTCTCTTCGGCCGTCGGGCTGGCAGTTTTGGATGTGATCGAGCAGGAGGTTTTGCAAAAGAACGCCCTGCACGTTGGCAGATATTTGAAAGAGGGATTATTGGAACTACGGGATCGTTACCCGTTAATCGGCGATGTGCGCGGCGAGGGGCTTTTCCTCGGCATCGAACTGGTCACGGATCGCTCCACGCTCGAACCTGCCTCCGCTGAGACACATCGTCTCGTCGAGGAAATGCGTAACCGCCAAATCCTGCTCAGCGTCGATGGCCCGTTGCATAATATCGTCAAGATCAAACCGCCGATGGTCTTCTCGAAGGAAGATGCGGGGAGGTTGGTAAGGGAGTTGGATTTGGTTTTGGGAGGATTTTAAAAACGAATGTAAAGTAATGAATAATACGGTTTTTATTAAAGGAGCTTTCTTATGGCACGTAAATTCATTTTCCCTCTATTTATCGCTTTTTTTCTATCAGCTTGCTATTCTATAGCTACCTCAACACCAACATTACCCAAAACTTCTGACAATACACTCAATGAGTGTTTTATAAATATTCCATTCATTCCTGAAAAAACTAAAATGAGCGAAGTAGTTTCTGTTTGGGGAAATCCAACAGAAGTACAAATTTTTCAAGAAGGGTTCACTCATTGGTATTATGTCCGTAGTGATGTGCCCTATACTGATATAAGGTTTCAGGGAGAGACTATTTATTCAGCAAATTTTTACCCTGTTAATTGTACGATTGAAGATATTGTCACAGAACTAGGACAACCCGAAAAAATTGAAATATCTATTCGAGTTAATAGTATAGATTCACCTGAATTATATTTTCAAAGCCTACATTACTCATCACTTGGTTTTTATTATTCTCGTCCTTGTGATAAAGCACAAGATTGCTTTACATTTCATACAAATGATATTGCAGACAGAAAAATATTCTATGCGCCGAATAAAAAAACCGAAGATTATACAGAGAATAACATGTACCGATATATCTATGATTGGCACGGTTATGATGTCGATGTAGAGGAAATAGAAGATAAGATCAAAGAATAACCAAATTCCTGATTTATAATTCTCCCCATGACCAACACCCGCCAAAAACTCGAAACCCTACGCGCTGAAATTCGCCAGCATAACTACCGCTATCACGTCCTCGATGCGCCGATCATCAGCGACGGGGAATATGACCGTCTGCTGCATGAATTGAAAGCCATCGAAGCCGAACACCCCGAATGGATCACGCCCGATTCCCCGTCCCAGCGCGCGGGCGCTCCCCCTGCCGATAAATTCGACAAAGTACACCATCCCGCCCCGATCCTGTCGCTGGCGAACGCCTTCGGCGCGGACGATGCTCACGCCTGGTTCGAGCGCATCCACAAATTGGATGAGCGAGTAAGCGAAGCAAATTTCACCGTCGAGCCAAAAATTGATGGGCTTTCGGTGGTCCTGCATTATCGGGATGGTGTTTTTGTGCAGGGCGCTACGCGTGGTGATGGGGAAGTTGGGGAGGATATTACGGCAAATCTGCGCACGATCAAGGCCATACCGCTCAGAATTCCGGTGACAACAAAAGAAGAAAGAGAACAAGGTGCATTGCCCTTATTTGAAACCACGCCCGATTCCCAATTCCCAATTCCCAGTTACCTCGTCGTGCGTGGCGAAGTTTTTATCACCTATAAAGATTTTGAAGAGCTCAATCAGCGTCAGGCCGAAGCGGGCGAAAAGACCTATCTCAACCCACGCAATACTGCGGCAGGGGCGCTGCGCCAACTCGATTCGAGCATCACAGCCCAACGGCCGTTGACTTTGCTTATTTACCAAGTCGTCCACGCCGAAGGTGGTACAGTGCCCAACTCCCAATGGGAGCGGCTCAACTACCTGCGCGAGCTTGGTTTTCCCGTCAGTGTAGATTCGCGCAATTTCGACAATATCGAAGAGACCGTCACCTACTGCGAGAACTGGGAAGAAAAACGCGACCAACTTCCCTACGAAGCCGACGGCATCGTCATCAAGCTCGATGACCACATCCTTTCGGGCGATCTCGGCATCGTCGGCAAAGATCCGCGCGGGGCAGTGGCCTATAAATTCCCCTCGCTGGAGGTGACCACGACGCTCAACGACATCAACGTCGAAGTTGGGCGGACGGGGGTCTTAACCCCTAAGGCCGTGCTCGAACCTGTTGAGATCAACGGCGTCATCGTCCGCCATGCCACGCTGCACAATTTCGACTTCATCGCCGAAAAAGATATCCGCATTGGCGATCGGGTACTGGTTAAACGGGCCGGAGAGGTTATTCCCTATATCATCGCATCTATTAAAGAGGCACGCACGGGTCACACCGCTTCGGGTGCAGGCGAGCGTCCCTACACGCCGCCCGAGACCTGTCCTACATGCGAACAGCCCGTCGAGCATGTCGAGGGCGAAGTCGCCTGGTACTGCGTCAACGCCGCCTGTCCCGCGCAGCTCATCCGCAACATCGAGCACTACGTCTCCCGCACGGCGATGGACATCGTCGGCCTGGGCGGCAAGATCGTCGAGCAACTGGTCGAAGAAGGCATGCTGAACGACGTCGCCGACCTCTACACGCTCGAGCGAGAAAAACTACTCGCGCTCGAAGGCTTCAAAGAGAAAAAAGCGGATAATCTGCTCAGCGCCATCGCGGCCTCGAAAGAACAGCCCTTGGCACGCTTACTGACCGGATTAGGCATTCGCGGTGTGGGCGAGACCATGGCTGCCGACCTGACCGCCCATTTTGCGGATCTGGATGCCCTCGCGGCTGCCACTCAAGCGGATTTAGAATCTATCGAAGGGATCGGCCCGAACATCGCCGCAGCGATCGTGGATTGGTTCTTGCTACCGTTTAACAAAGAGCTTCTCGGCAAATTACGTGATGCCGGCGTTTGGCCCGTTGGACAAATTTCATCCCCCACCGAGCAAGGTGACCGCCCCCTTGGGGGCCTGACCTTCGTCATCACTGGTACACTGCCCAGCATGAGCCGTACTGAAGCAAAAGCCTTCATTCAAGAGCATGGTGGCAAAGTCACCGGCTCCGTCAGCAAAAAAACCGACTATCTACTGGCTGGCGAAAAAGCTGGCTCGAAACTCACCCAAGCCAAAAGCTTGGGGGTTAAAGCCATCAGCGAAGATGAGATCCGCGAGATGGTCGCCTAGCATGGATATTTATCTCGAAGTCACCAAGAAAAGGACCATCGCCGTCGCCTTGAACGCCATCGGCTTTTATCGCATCGGCAAGACCGAAGAAGACGTGCTCACCTCTCTACTCGAATACGGCCAACGCTATACCGAGATCGTCACATCCGCTGAGATCGACTTTCAACCTCCCACCAGCCTCGACGAGATCAACATCGTCCACCGCTACGAAGGGAACGCCACCACTGCCTTCGGTTCGCCCGGCATCATCTCCGATACAGACAAACGCAAGATCACTGCCGCAGATGCCGAACACTACGAAAAACTCATCCGCACCTGCTGGGATGCTTTCGACAAAGCCCTCGCCAGTGCTCAAGGCAAGGAACTTCGCAAAGGCCCACGTGGTGGCGGGCGTACACGCGAAAAGATCATCGCCCACGTCCGCGAATCGGAGTTAGCGTACCTCCGTAAACAGGGGCAAAAAGTTCCCAAAGAACAGCGCGAAGATATGCACGCCATCCGCATCGCCGTGCTCGAAACGCTTACTCTGGCAGTCAAAGGCAAGATCCCCGAAAAAGGTCCGCGTGGCGGCGCGATGTGGCCCACGCCCTACTTTGTCCGCAGCGTGGTCAGCCATCTCGTCGACCACATCTGGGAGATCGAAAACCGCATTTTGGATTAGCTTTTAGCATAACTTCCCCTCCAAAACCGTGTTCTCACCTTCTGATTGACAGTTCCCTTCCACTCGACTACACTACGGTGTACTTCACAGCAATCAATTATTTTAGACATCATCGTAAAAGATTTTTTTGAAGGAGTTTCTTATGGAATCAAAGAAGGCAAATGACGCTGTCTCACAGCGCATCCAAGCCATGGTCGACCGTGTCGCTGACCTGAAAGCACGCGAACGTTATTTCTATAACATGCCCGTTACCGAACTGCGAGGTGGCGCCCGCGTCATCGTCGATGGACGAGATATGGGGATGTACGCTTCATACGGATATTTGGGCTTGCTCGGTCACCCCAGAATTGCTGCCGCCGCCAAAGCCGCCGTCGATAAATACGGCACCGGTACAAACGGCGTCCGCACCTTGGCCGGAACCCTCGACCTGCACGTCGAACTCGAAGAGACCATCGCCGATTTCAAACACGCCGAAGCCGCTATTACCTACACTTCCGGCTATGCCACCAACCTGAGCATTATCTCCACCATGATGGGACGCGGCGACTGGGTACTCTCCGACAAACTCAATCACGCCAGCATCGTCGATGGCTGTCTCATGTCCGGCGCAATGTTCCGCCGCTTCAAACATAACGATATGGCAGACCTTGAAAAACGTCTCCAGCAAGCCCCTGCTGACGCAGCCAAACTCGTCATCGCCGATGCCGTCTTCAGCATGGATGGCGACATCATCGACCTGCCAAAAATGGTCGAACTCTGTCAGAAATACGATGCCTGGCTGATGATGGACGAAGCTCACTCTGTCGGCGTACTCGGCAAAACCGGTCGTGGCATCGAAGAACACTTCGGTCTTGGTGACGTTGTCGACATTAAAATGGGCACCCTCAGCAAAACCATCCCCTCCGTCGGTGGTTATGTTGCTGGCAAAAAAGATATGATCGACTATCTGCGCCACTCCAGCCGTGCCTACATCTTCTCAGCCGCCCTGCCCCCTGCACAGGCCGCTGCTGCGATGGAGTCTTTCAAAGTCATCCTCGATGAACCCTGGCGCATGGAAAAACTTCAGGCCAATACCCATCAATATATCGGCGGTCTAAAAGACGCTGGCTTCGACACCATGCTCACCGAAACCGCCATCGTCCCCGTCCTCTGTGGCGACGACGAACGTGCCTATGATCTCACCGCAGCCGCTCAGGCCAAAGATCTCTTCATGTTGCCCGTCGTTTCTCCCGCAGTGCCCAACGGCCTCGCTCGCTTACGCGCCACAGTCACCGCAGCCCACGAGCCCGACGAGATCGCCTATGCGCTCGATGTCCTTGCCCACGCAGGCAAAGAGATCGGCATCATCTAAATTCAAAAACGCTCACGCCGCCGTCTCGGCGGCGTTTTATTTTATGCCCTCAATTACCCTTCACCTCGGACGCGAAAAATCCCTGCTTCGCCGTCACCCCTGGATCTTCTCCGGCGCAGTCAGCCATGTCGATGGCAATCCGGAACCCGGAGCGACTGTAGATGTGATCTCTGCCACTGGCGAATTTCTGGCGAAAGCCGCCTACTCCCCCCATTCCAATATCCGCGCACGCACGTGGACTTGGCTTGATGAGGCCGTGGATGCAGATTTCCTGCGCCGTCGGCTGGATGCAGCGATAAAATTCCGCGCAACGAACATCAACACAAATACCCAACGCCTCGTCCATGCCGAGTCAGACGGCCTCCCCGGCCTGATCGTCGACCGTTATGGAAACGATTTGCTTGTCATGCAAGTGCTCACGACTGGTGCAGAGTTTTGGCGCGACACCCTCGCCGATCTGCTCGTTGAATTGACCGGCATCCCCAACATCTACGAACGCTCCGATGTCGATGTCCGCTCACTTGAAGGTATGCAGCCACGCACGGGCATTTTACGCGGCACGTTGCCAGAGAATGTCCTTTTGGAAGAGTATGGCATTAAATTCAAGGTGGATATCGTCAACGGCCATAAGACCGGTTTCTACATCGACCAAAGCGAAAGCCGTCACTTAGTCGGTCAACTTGCTAAAGATCGCGATGTCCTAAATTGCTTCTCGTATACAGGCGGATTCAGCATCCACGCGATGGCGGGCGGGGCCAAATCGGTACTCTCTATCGACGCGTCGGGGGATGCTCTCAAGCTCGGGGCTGAGAATGCTGCCCTTAACGGGCAAGCAAGCCAAAATCATGAGTGGCTCGAGGGCGATGTCTTCAAAGAGCTACGCACTTTCCGTGATTCCCGCAAATCCTTCGACATGATTATCCTTGATCCCCCAAAATTTGCCCCCACAAAAAAACAGGTTAAAAAAGCATCGCGCGGCTATAAAGATATCAATCTGCTGGCCTTCAAGTTACTGCGCCCCGGCGGAATTTTGGTTACTTTCTCATGCTCGGGCGGCATTGATATGGCGCTCTTCCAGAAGATCGTTGCCGGTGCCGCGCTCGATGCGGGAGCCGATGCACAGATTGTCCAAAAACTTGGGCAGAGTGCCGACCACCCCGTCTCGCTGCATTTCCCCGAGGGCGAGTATCTCAAAGGGCTGGTGTGCGTCAGGGCGTAGTGTAGAGTGACGTTTCAGGGTGGATATCGGACCAAGCAAACCAGAAAGCCAACGGGCTGACGACGCGCGATAGCTCACCATCCGCGCCACGCCGCTGAACGATTACGGTGTCAAGAGTTTCATCATAGGTCAGCACAAAAGGCGCATCATCGATCATGCCAGCCGCCTGCACGTCATCAAGTGAATAGGCGTGCGCTTCCCCATTTTCCACCAACCCAACCACAAGCGACTTGGCGGGCAAACGCTCATCCAGATTTTCTTGGCCGCCCAAACCCGCGCTGCCGCTCAGATAATATCCGCTATAGGGATCAATGATGGATGCCGCGTCGCGCCCCAGCCGCTCAACGGACAGGATACGCGCCTGAGGATGGGCTTGTTTCCACTCCCCCCACGTTGTCAGCACCGAAGGCAATACCGCTAAATACTCACCCCGATGCGCACCCTTGATCCCCTGCGCGAGAAGTTGGCTCCAGAGCCCGTTGCTTTGGTGGTCGTACATGACTAAGTTATTGCGATAAAGATAACCCGACACGCCAAAAGTAAGCTCCGTGCCATCCACAACACGCTCAAATACCAGCGCCGAATAACAAAGCGGACACCACGTCACCGCAACGGGCTTTTCCCCAACAACATCGTTGACGATCTCGTGCAAACTCAACAAACGAATGGGATACGCCCGCGCATCGCCGTTGATCTCTACACCGATGATCTCTTCATCATCCGACCATTCATCACTTTCCGGGCCAACGAAAATATCTTCGCTGGCAAAGATCGCCGGAATATCATCGGGGCTGGCCGCGAGTTGAAGCTCCCCGGGAAGCAGGCGGCGTGGTCGCGGGGTGGGTGTTGGCGTAGGAACAGGCTGCGGCGTTAACGGCACACATGCCGGTAGAAAAAGAAAAACTGCAATAATGGAAACCCAACTTTTTGATATATTCATGATAGTTCTGAGATGCCTAAAGATTCTTGATTCTTACAAGCGAGAGAAAAAGGGCTTGATTTCGGTTTTATTTTTTTGTATACTGAAATTCGGACATAGATGTCCGAATTATGGAAGCGATGAACCAAAGATTAGTTTGGTCGCTCATCCTTCATCACAACCTACTTCATTCTCTGGAAAATCTTTGGGAAGCTAATGGCGAAACCGGTCCTTCGACCGGTTTTTGTTTTCGAATAAGGAGGAAAATTATTGGGCGGTTATCTCATTCTCACTAACCTTAGGTTTAAAAAGAGGAAAATAATGAAAAAGACAATTCTTTTGACAACTGCTGCAATGTTGCTTATCGCAGTACTTGCTTTTAGCAACATCGGCTATAGCTCAGTCAACGCAAAAACAGCCTGCACGACCATTCAAAGTGGGGAGTTAGTTGGCTCTGATGGAAATATTCTCTCCGTTGGTTATGACAGCTGGGGATATAACTATCAAGCACGTCTCTTCAATGGCATGTACTGTGACGCTTATCGTGATGCTGCCTGGTGTCAGCCTTATACTGATGTCAACTTATTCATGAAATGGAATGATGCCTGGCTTTCCAACAAAGATTGTGATGGTGATGGTCTTTTGGATCGACACTACGGCTTCGAGAGCTATATTGGATCAGGGGCCTGGCTGACCAATATCCAATCCGGTGAATATGAAGAGGAAGGCGAACTATGCAAGTGGAACTACTTTGTGAAGATCGTCGCTGCGCCTGCTGATGCCTATGTTGATGCTGGGTATTGGTATACCGCTGATGGCGTTGAAATCGGCGAAGCTATTTGGGGAGCGTTCGCCGTCATTCAGTATGTGGAAAACGACCCTTGCGCCGGATTACATGGTGTGCAATATATCAGCCCTGATCATGTAGGTCTTGGCGGCTGGTAGCAGATCGCTTTTAGTAAAAAGTAGACACCCCCAAACGTGAAGTTTGGGGGTGTTTGTGTTTTAGGAGTTATATGTGTTAGCTGTCTATTTTGCCTTCGTAAGCGATCATCGCAAATTCAACACCTGATGGCTCATTGAAGAGGCAAAGCCAAACGCCGGGTGAAATTTCAAAGGGAGGGTCTTTGACCAAGCCACCATGTTCTTCCACTTTTTTTGCCATTTCTTGAATATCTTCGACTTGAATATAGAGCGAGACGAAAGGCAGCTTTGCACGTTTTAGGGTAAAAATCCCGCCGCCGGTGATCTGCGGCGGATCGTGGCGCATTTTGTAAAAGCCTACGCTTTCATCGATCTTCAAGTCCCAATCGAAGACATCTTGAAAGAATTTAGCCGACTTTTCCTGATCGTGGGTGGCTAGCTCCCACCAAACGATGGGATTGGGCATCTATTTCTTTTTCCCCTTGGGCTGACCATCATCCAGTTGCATAACCTGGCGCAGGGTGCCGAGAATGAGTAAGCCCAATTTTAGCCCCTGTCCACTGCTGAGAGAGAGGGTTTCCCCTTCTTTTTCAGCATTCTTGATCAGGAAATAGGCAGTGCCGACTCCCGTCAACGCGCCGATAAGTGCGCCGATTACGAGCGCATTATTTTTCCAAGAATTATCTCTTTTTTCGATCTGGTCCATTTTTATGAACTCCCTTATTTTTGCCCGAAGAATCTTCGAACGCTTGCAGAAATGCCCTTTATTACAAAGATGGGTTTTGCCGTATTATCCGCCAAACCTGCGATCTTTTCACCAGCTAGGCGGATGAATTTATATAGCTTATGGGTATATTCCGGGGTGATTTGCAGTAATTTTGCTAGTCCGAAAATGATTCCAACCAGAATAAATAGAAAAATCAACGAGAAAAACATTACCGGGATCAGCAGCCAAATGGTAGAGATATCTGCCCATAGGCTGGCAGTCGCTCCGGTTTGGGTCGCGGCACCAATAGATGCCACGATGAAGATCAGAATCGTGAGGCCGATCGGGATGAATATCTGCCAGATCAGGTCACGCTTATGCGCCTGGTAGGCCGCTCTTTTCTTCAGGGGAGAAAGTGTTTTCTTCATTGCCATTATTTTAGCATACTTGACTTGACAGTCATAAATGTTGAAGCAACGGAAGCAAGTTGAAAGGAGGGCGATGCGCTGTTTTTAATCCACTAATATAAAGATTTACAAAAAAGGTCAAGGTTTTCTGTCCTTTTTACTGCACACTTTGTTATAATAAAAATGGTCGTGAATTCCAGTACAAAGAAAGGAGTTTTCTATGGCTGAAGCGCAAGGATGCGCACGTGTGACCAGCAGTGTTGAAGCTGCCCCACGTGACGACCAGAACACATCCGAAGAAATTCTTGATAAGAAGGAGATAAAAATGACAGCACGTGTTGGGCAAAAAGCTCCAGAATTTACTGCCCCCGCATATTACCAGGGTGGTTTTACAAACGTTTCGCTTTCTGATTTTGCAGGTAAATGGGTATTGGTCTGTTTCTACCCGGGCGACTTTACCTTTGTCTGAGCGACCGAAGTATCGGCGGTCGCCGACAAATATAATGAATTGCAGGCTTTAGGGGTTGAAGTTATCTCCGTTAGTGTAGATAGCCACTTTGTACATAAGATGTGGAACGACCATGAATTGACCAAGATGGTGGATGGAGGGATCCCCTTCCATATGGCTGCTGATCAGGCAGGGAATGTTGGACGTGCCTATGGTGTCTGGGATGAAGCGCAAGGCATCGAGCTACGCGGTCGCTTTATCATTGACCCTGATGGCGTCATCCAGGCGATGGAAGTGCTAACCCCACCCGTCGGGCGTAAGATGGCAGAAACCATACGCCAGATCCAGGCTTTCCAGCACGTGCGCAAGACGAAAGGTGCTGAAGCAACTCCCGCTGGTTGGGAGCCCGGAGAACTGACCTTGAAACCCGGGCCAGATATGGTTGGGAAGATCTGGGAAGTTTGGAATCCCAAAATGGAGAAATAGTTCGACTACTTGATATCTCTTCCAATCGCATGTGGACGGTAAATTTACCGTCCACGTTTTTCTTCAGGAGGGAAATGAACTTGACTCTTTTTGCAAACTAATATATTATACAGACAAGTTTGCATTACAAACTAAAGGCAAAAGGAGTTCCCCATGACAACTGAATTAGATGAAAAACAACTACGCGCCAAACAATATTGGTATGTAGACGGCACCTATGAATTTAATATGGCAGGGATTTTTCTCTTACTGACAGTGTATTTTCTTTTACTCGCCAAATTTGAAGGGACAAAACTTGGCAGTGTTTTAAGCGTAATCATGGTGCTGGTTTTCATTGGTGGGATCTTTCTGGTCAACTGGCTAATTCAACAACTCAAAAATCGAGTCACTTTTCCAAGAACAGGGTATGTATCTTACAAACGAATAAGTGGCAAGAAGCGTATTGTCCGCATGGTTATCGTCGGGGCAGTCGCTGGCACTATCGCTGCGTTGATCAGTGCAGCCGTCATCAGCTCATCTGCTGAGTTCATCGTTCGCATTAGTCAGGACTATTCGCTAAAGGGACTCCCTGGTGTGACAGGGTTATTGATGGCAGTGGCTGCTACCATCTTTGGAATTCGTATGCGTATCTCACGTTTTTATTTCGTGGCACTTCTAAGCATTATCATCGGCACGGCGACAATGTTCATCCAAGTGGATATGAACACAGGATTGGCACTCTATTATGGGACGATGGGAGTGGCGCTTCTTATCATTGGCGGATTTGTGCTCTCAACCTATCTGCGATCCACCACCCCATCGGCGGAGACGGATCATGAGTGATGAAATTCGTTCTATCTCCAGTGTTGACCGCCTGTTGCATGAGCCGAGCAGAACGATCATCGTCGCGATTCTCTATGCAGTTGAAAGCGCGGACTTTCTTTACTTGCAGCGAGAAGCAGGTTTGACCAAAGGCAACCTTTCGGCACATCTTTCAAAGCTGGAAAAAGCCGGCTATGTAGATATTGAAAAAACCTATAAGGGGAAGATCCCGCTGACCTTGTGCAAACTTACAGAGGCTGGGAAAAATGCCTTTGAAGATTATCGAAAGCAGTTAAAGAGCTTTGTTGATAATGTCTAATTTTGAATATGCTATTCACACAGAAATGCTTAGTCGCTCATTTGGGACTGTTAAAGCCGTTGACGGGCTTTCGATCAACGTTCCAGCCGGGAGCGTTTTCGGCTTTCTCGGGCCGAATGGATCAGGGAAAACAACAACGATTCGCTTACTATTAGGGCTACTCGAAGCGGAAGAGGGTAGTGCGAAGGTACTTGGATTTGACACCAAAACCCAAGCAGATGAAATTCGCCTACGCTGTGGGGCTTTATTGGAACATCACGGTCTATATGAACGCCTGAGCGCAGAAGATAATTTGAATTTCTATGGGCGGATTTGGCATCTCCCAAAAAGTGAATTTAATGAACGCGTAAAAAACTTATTGAATGATATGGGATTATGGGATCGCCGTCATGAGCAGGTCGGCAAATGGAGCCGCGGCATGAAGCAAAAGCTGGCAATCGCGCGGACGCTCATCCACCGCCCAAAATTGATCTTCCTCGACGAGCCGACTGCCGGTCTCGATCCGATTGCCTCCGCAACCCTGCACGAAGACCTGAGTAACCTGACCCGACGCGAGGGTGTGACCATTTTCCTGACCACCCACAATCTCTCGGAAGCTGAAAAGCTGTGTCAGGAAGTGGGTGTGATCCGTAATGGGAAAATGCTCGCAGTTGGCACTATGGATCGGTTACGAGAGCAAGCCGGGGGTCCGCGTGTGGATATCACAGGGAAGAATTTCAGCACCATAGCAGTGGAAGAGATCCACAACTCAGTGGATGTGGTTGACGTTCATCCTGAAAACGGAAAGTTAATCATCCACCTGAAGCAGGCAACGAAGGTCGCCCCCTTCATCAGCACCCTGGTTCATGCAGGCGCAGAGATCGAAGAAATCTCTAAGGATAATGCAAGTTTGGAAGAGACTTTTATGGCATTGGTCAATAACAGTGAGGAGAAAAGCCCATGATCATTGATATTACGACCATCATGGCAAAGGAACTGAAAGAGATATTGAACGCGCGTGGAAATCGACGTGGCGGATTGATCAGCTTGCTGGTAATCGCCGGAATATTTGGTGTTTTTATGCCGTTGACCTCAGGGCCAGATTGGGTAGAAACACCAATATCGTTCTTTTACTGGCTATGGTTGCCTTTTCTAATGGTCAGCAGCACCATCGCGGATGCCATCGCCGGTGAACGGGAACGACATACACTCGAAACATTATTGGCAAGCCGTGTATCGGACACAGCCATTCTTCTCGGCAAGATCGCAGCCACCCTGCTCTACGGTTGGGGATTGACGATGGTCATCATGTTCATCAGCATTGGGGTTGTGAACATCGCTTTTGGGCTGCCAAATAACACTTTCTATATCTATGCACCGATCGTTCTTGCCACGAGCATTATCTTCAGCTTCCTGATCGCCCTGCTCTCTGCGGGAATCGGGATCATCGTCTCTTTGCGTGCGGAGACAGTTCGACAAGCTCAGCAAACCGTCAGCATGGGCTTCATGATCACATTTTTCTCTTTTTTGCTGGTCATCCAATTCTTACCAGCCGGACTAAGTGAGCTTGTTGTCGGTTGGCTAGAAAGCACGAATTGGAGCAACATCGGCTTTCTAACGATGGTCATATTGGGGGGAGTTGATGTAGTGCTTCTAAAAATCGCTAAAGCTCGATTCCAACGCGAAAAACTTATTTTATAAAAGGGCTAAATAAAACTTCTAAGATTATTTCACCACCTCTTCGGCAGTGTAGGCAACAGCCCGACACAGATACTAAGTTTTCAAGTGAGCAGGATATTCTGAGCGCACGATCTCGATAAATTGTCTCGCTAAATAAGATGTATGTCTTTTCGCATGCGTAGCGGCAACAATCTGACGCTGAGGGAGCGAGTCGCTCATCGTTCGGTAGACAATACCTTCAATGGGATCATTGATGGCTAATGCCTGTGGAACAAGAGACACGCCCAAGCCCATCGCAACACATTTGTGTACTGTGGAAAGCTGTGATGTATGGCATACAATATTCAAGTCCACTTCTTCCTGATAGCAAAATGCCTGCACTTGTTCTCCTAAGCAATGGACTTCATTAAGTGCAATAAAGGGAAAGTCATCCAGTTCTTTGACCTGGATAGATGCACGCGTAGCAAGATCATATTTTGCTGATGAAGCAACCAATAAGGTTTCTGTTAGTAATTCTTCAGTCTGGATCATCTTGTTTTTGATCGGCAAACTGGTGATGCCAACATCCAATTCAGCAGAGACCAATTTTCTGACAATATCTTCGGTTAGATCTTCATGAACTTCCAAAGATGCACCCGGGAAATCTTCGCTAAAGCGACGGATAACAGTTGGAAGAATAAAGGGAGAGATTGTGGGGATAAACCCCACCGCTAATTTACCTTTTCCATCTTCAATATCCGATCGAATATCTATTCTAATTCCCTGAATTTCTTCCAAAATTATTTGTGCCTTTGGAATTAACATTTCCCCAGCATTGGTTAAAACAACTCTTCGACCCAGACGGTCGAAAAGGAGTTGTCCAATTTCAGCCTCAAGTTTTTTGATCTGTTGGCTTAGCGAGGGTTGGGCTACATTACAACGTTCCGCTGCTTTGCTAAAACTGCCAGTCTCAACGATCGCGATAAAATACTCTAATTGATGAACTTCCATTTTCTATTCCCTTATGTATAGATACAGACTATGTATACCATAGGTAACTGATATTTTATATCTATACATAAATCTGTACAATAGAGACATCATATCAAAATTCAAAAACACAACTCTACAAGATCAACCAGTAAAAGGAGAAAATAAAATGACCGAAGGCAAATGTCCCGTCCACCACAACCCGACCGTCAGCGGGGGCGGCACATCTAACCGTGATTGGTGGCCCAATCAACTTAATCTCAATATTCTTCACCAGCACTCTGCCAAAGGCAACCCGATGGGCGAGGATTTCGACTACGCCGCAGAGTTCAAGAAGCTCGATCTCGCTGCCATCAAGCAAGACCTGTACGATCTGATGACCGATTCACAAGATTGGTGGCCTGCTGACTACGGTCACTACGGCCCGCTTTTCATCCGCATGGCATGGCACAGCGCCGGCACCTACCGCACCGGCGACGGTCGCGGCGGTGGCAATACGGGCAACCAGCGTTTTGCGCCGCTTAACAGTTGGCCCGACAACGTCAATCTCGACAAGGCGCGTCGCCTCCTTTGGCCGATCAAACAGAAATATGGCAATAAAATTTCATGGGCAGATCTGATGATCCTGGCCGGGAACTGTGCCCTCGAATCAATGGGATTTAAAACCTTCGGTTTTGCCGGTGGACGTGAAGATATCTGGCAACCCGAAGAAGATATTTACTGGGGCACCGAAGAGGAGTGGCTCGACGATAAACGCTACTCCGGCGAACGCGACCTGGAAGATCCGCTTGCTGCCGTTCAAATGGGTTTGATCTACGTAAATCCAGAGGGGCCCAACGGATCCCCCATCCCGGCAGATTCCGCACATGATGTGCGCGATACCTTTGCTCGCATGGCGATGAACGACGAAGAAACCGTCGCTCTTATTGCAGGCGGACATACTTTCGGTAAAGCGCACGGTGCAGGCGACCCCGCTCTTGTAGGCCCTGAGCCCGAAGGCGCTCCCATCGAGGAAATGGGACTGGGCTGGAAGAGCAGCTACGGCAGCGGTATGGCTGGCGACACCATCGGCAGCGGCATCGAAGGTGCGTGGAAGCCAAATCCCACGAAATGGGATATGGGCTACCTGAAAGTGCTCTTCAAATATGAATGGGAATTGCTCAAAAGCCCCGCTGGCGCATATATCTGGCTTTCAAAAGATACCGATGAAGAAGATATGGTCGTCGATGCCTTTGACCCGAACAAGAAACACCGCCCGATGATGACGACTGCTGATCTTTCGCTCAAATTTGATCCTGCTTATGAAAAGATCTCCCGTCGTTTCCTTGAAAACCCCGCTGAGTTTGAAGATGCTTTTGCACGTGCGTGGTTCAAGCTGACCCACCGCGATATGGGCCCCAAAGCCCGCTATCTTGGCGCAGAAGTGCCTGCCGAAGAGTTGATCTGGCAAGACCCCGTTCCCGCTGTTGACCACGAACTCGTCAGCGAGAGTGATGTTGCCGAATTGAAAGCCAAAATTTTGGCATCTGGCTTGTCGGTTTCAGAGTTGGTCTCCACAGCTTGGGCATCGGCATCCACCTTTAGAGGATCGGATATGCGCGGTGGGGCGAACGGAGCACGCATCCGGCTTGAGCCGCAGAAAAGTTGGGCTGTCAATGAACCTGCCAAATTGGCGAGCGTTCTCGATACATTCGAGAAAATCCAGAAAGATTTCGGAAAACCCGTTTCCCTCGCTGACCTGATTGTTCTCGGTGGCGCTGCCGCTATCGAAAAAGCAGCCAAAGATGCCGGTGTTGACGTGACCGTCCCCTTCACCCCCGGCCGCACGGATGCATCGCAGGAACAGACCGACGTGGAATCCTTTGCAGTGCTTGAGCCTGTGGCGGATGGTTTCCGCAATTACCAGAAGCAGGCATACAGCGTCTCGGCGGAAGAATTGCTGGTGGACAAGGCGCAGTTGCTGACCCTGAGCGCGCCCGAAATGACCGCGCTGGTCGGCGGGATGCGTGTGCTCGGCGCGAATTTTGGTGGCTCAGAACATGGTGTTTTCACCGAGCAAGTTGGCGCACTGACGAACGATTTCTTTGTGAACGTGCTCGATATGGGCGTTGCCTGGGCACCCAGCAGCGATGATGAAGGTGTCTTCAAGGCGCACGACCGCAAGACGGGCAAAGTGCGCTGGACGGCGACGCGTGTGGACCTGGTCTTTGGCTCGAACTCGATCTTGCGCGCGCTGGCAGAAGTTTATGCACAGGATGATGCGAAAGAGAAATTCGTGAACGATTTTGTTGCAGCGTGGAGTAAGGTGATGAATGCAGATCGCTTTGATATGTAGATTTTAAACTTAGACTCTAGATTTTAGAGAGCAGCCCCGATGAGTTTCATCGGGGTTGTTTTTGTTTTTTCTCGGTGAATAATCTTCGGCTTCGCTTTTTGTCGTATAATGCTGAAAACACATTTTACACGGCGTTTTAGTTCGCCTATCACCTAGTTAGGGCAGACATTCGCTACGCGGCGATGTGTATGCACCTAAGGCGCAACTTCCGCCATTGGGCTTTTTTCTTATTACAAATAAACCACAGAGGGTTTTATGAACAAAACACATATAAAAAGTTACTGGAGAAAAGTCAGGCAACGGGCATGGGCAGAAGCAATAAACAAATCTGGCATGAAATTAATAATTCCAGCCCTTGCTGTTTTAATTGTAGCGATTGGATTAGGTGGAATACCTGTTTCGCTCGGAATAATGAAGTATTCTTTTTTCAATGACAATCTAGTTGCTAATACCCTTACTGGTCTATCGCAAATACTAGTGTCCCTCATTGCCCTATTGATTTCTTTCTTTGTATTCTTACGTGAAATGCCTCCAAAAATGTATGAAGAATTGGGGGGCTTTATAGAAAATCCATTTGACTTAGAAGAGTATCAGTCTAAAAAAGAAAGAAAAGAAGATGATGATAAATGGGCATCCATACTGGTAAAAAATATTTCTCCTTCAGAAAACATTGAAGAATGTTTCCTAAAATTAATAGATATAGTTGATTCTCAAACAGGGAAATCTATAATTGAAGATATTCAAAACTTAACGTGGAGTGGGAGAGAACAAAATAAAGAAATATCGGGAAATCAACCAATAAAAATAGTTGCTAGCCATAATGCTGTTTGTGATGTTGCTAGAACAAACAAGGAGAATATATGGGGTGATAAAGTTTATTACACAACTTGGTTTGGAGGTCAAAAAATAACACCTGGGAAATACCTTCTTAGAATTGTCATATATGGTAACTTTAAAAATCACCCAATTCACTACACATATCAAACAGTTTTACATTTTGATCAGCCCGACAAGTTCAAACTAGATAAACCTGTCTTGATAGAAGAGTGAAATAATAACCAGATAGCAACTGCTAATTATGGGAAAAGCTCAACAAAGCGTGCAATGGACTCATGGGATTCACACCGATAAATTGGGTTGGTTCTGGCCTTGGGGTTTATCGCTATAATAGCGTTAGCCAAAAAGCCGAGCGATTTTTCTCGGCTTTTTCATTTAATTTCACACAACCATTCATCAGCTATAATTCAGGGACTAAAGAAATCAAACTTACTTCTAAAAAAGAGATGACAGTCACTTTAAAAGTGACTGTCATCTTCTTATCCAAAAAACCAAAACAGGAGACAGACTCAATGTGCGGTATTTTCGGTATCGTTAAAAAAGAAGAAGATAATTTAGGTGAAATTCTCATCGGTGCAGCCGAGCGACTCACCTATCGCGGCTATGATTCGGTCGGGATGGCGACCATTCTCGATGGGAAGATCGACCTACGCAAGGATGTCGGCAAAGTCGACTCTGTCGCCGAGAAGTACAACGTCGGTGAGATGCGCGGACAGCGCGGCATCACGCAATTGCGTTGGGCGACTTTCGGCGCGCCTTCACAGGTCAACGCCCAACCACATCTCGACTCAGACGGCGACATGGTCGGCGCGCATAACGGCAACGTGGTTAACAACATCGAGCTGCGCCAGCAATTCATCGCCGAGGGGCTGAACGTCCGCTCGGAGAACGATGGCGAGAGCTGCGTCCACGCCGTTGAGCGCTACATGAAAAAAGGCTACGAGATCATCGACGCCATGCGCCTGGCTTACGGCGACCTGAAAGGCGACTACGCCTTCGTCCTCGCGCCCACCGACAGCGACAAACTCTACGCACTCAAAAAAGGCTCCGGTCTCGTGGTCGGCATCGGCGAAGATTTCACCTGCCTCTCCTCCGACCTGCCCTCCCTGCTCCCGCTCACCCGCGAAATCCTGCGTCCACAAGATGGCGAGATCATCATTCTCAGCCACAATAGCGTCGAGCTTCGTTCCATCACCGACGGCACTTTTATCGAACGCGACCCTGAAACCGTCACCGAAACAATGGATGCCGTCCAAAAAGGCGGCTACCCCCATTTCATGCTCAAGGAAATCCACGAACAGCCCCAGGTTGCGCGGGAATTGCATAATCTTTTGGATGATTCTCCCGACATCGACGAGATCATCGAGAAAATGCGCAACGCCCGCAACCTTTACCTGATCGCTTGCGGAACGAGCTATCACGCCAGTTTGGCTGGTTCCGTTTCATTCGCTCAACTGGCTGGACGCGCGGCGATCCCTGTCCTTGCGCCGCAGTTCATGCCCCAATATGCCCCGACAGTCAATCACGACGATGTCGGCATCTTCGTCAGTCAATCTGGCGAAACCAAAGATGTGCTCAACGCCCTCGCCGCTGCCGAAGAAAAGGGAATGACGCCCTACGGCATCGCCAACGTGATCGGCTCGACGTTGACACAATTCACCAATAGTTGTCTGCCCCTCGGCTGCGGCTACGAGATCAGCGTCCCCGCAACGAAGACATTCACCAATCAGGTCTACAATTTCATTTATCTCGCCTACAAAATGGCCGGCAAAGACACGAACGAGTTAAAAACCGTGCCGGAGTTAATGGAAAAAACTTTAGAGATGGTGGCACCCCGGGTTGCCGACCTGGCCCCCACGCTCGATGATGTTCAGGACATGTATACGCTCGGGTACGGAGCGACTCTTCCTATCGCATTGGAGGGCGCACTCAAGCTCAAAGAGATCACCTACGCCCACTGCGAGGGGATGCTGTCCACAGAATTCAAACACGGTCCCCTTTCAGCCGTGACCGAAAATTACCCGATCATCTTTGTGGCTGGCCCTAACGACATCCCGCTCATCATCAGCGGTATCAGCGAAGTGGCTGCACGTGGTGCGCGCGCCATCGTGATCGGCCCCGACGACGAACGCCTGCGCGCCCACGCCGACGAGATGATTATCATCCCCGACGCGCCGGAAGAGATCAGCGCCCTGCTGGCTGTGCTGCCTTTGCAATTGCTTTCCTATCACATGAGCGTGGCACGTGGCTACGACCCCGATTTCCCGCGCAATTTATCGAAGACATTGACAGTAGACTAGGAGCAAATATGCCATCCGTTATCGATCATGAAACCATGCACGTAGACGATCTGCCCGTAGTTTGGTCCCCCGTTCAATGGGAGTTGAGCGAAGAAGAACGCGTGGCAGAACTCGAATCTCAAGCGCAAGCCAGCCTTTTGTGGATGATGGACGCGCCCGAAGCGATCTTGCGTTTGCTGCTCAACGAAACAGAGATGAAACGACTCTACGAAGCCCCCGATGGCTATGATGCCGAAGAACAGGCTGAATGGGATCCGGAAATTGTCACCTTTGGCCCCAAACGTACCTTTAAACTGGATTCCGTTACACGTGAAGATGACACTTTGTATCTGGTTTATAAGGCCGGCGATCTCGGCTATTGGGAATTTGAAATTAACGCTGAGCAAGTCACAATAAAACGAATTTAGTTTGCAAATAGAAAGAGCGGAGCGCAAATGCGCTCCGCTCTTGTTTTTGCCGATATTTAGGGTTTTTATTCAGAAGCCGGGCGTTGTCCTTTGTCAAATCCACCACGTCCGCCAAAACCGCCGTGTTTACCAAGGAAACCTTTTTCGAGTCCTTCAAGCAACCAATCGGCTTGTTCCTGGCTCATGGTGCCTTCTTCGACCGCAGTTGCGATACGTTCACGCATGCCATCTTCGCGCAGAGCGCTCATGGCATCCTGGATATCTTCGATATCTACACCGGCTTCGTCAGCAAGATCTTGCAGGTTCTTGCCTTCTTCAAAAGCAGCAGTGACTTCGTCCGTGCTCATGTTGAGCAGATCGGCAACATTCTCGAGGGCTTCGCCACCCAGGCCACGATCGCCACCGCGTTTACCATCAAAACCTTCTCCGCGGGCAAAGGGGCGATTCGGACCACCATCATCAGCAAAAGCAACCGTTGTACCAAAAGCACCAACTGCGATCACGGCAACCATTAGAGCCCCAACAATCCAAGCAACTTTCTTGTTCATTTTGTTTTCTCCTTTTCTGAACATATTGTTATTGAACTGCCCCTATGGTAAAGGAGAGATATTAGGCAGATGTCAAGAAGTTGTGTGTGAATTATGTAGGTGAGAGTAGTGAAATTAAAGAAAAGGGAGCAGAAATATTTCTGCTCCCTTTTGGTATGAGTTAGCGTGAAACCCAAAGCTTCACATTGGTTGCTTCACAACTCGTGCCGAAATCTCTGTTCGTCCCCGAAATAATGCCGTATAAAACGTATCCCGGGTCGCGGAGTTTCTCTTTGAAGAGAGTGTACTCGCCAACAAACTCCCCATCAACGAAAACATAGGCATGATCTTCATTAACGATCAAAGTGAACTCAGCCTGTGCTGGGTTTCCATAATCTACTCTGCCTGTGCCACTGGTTGTCCCAAGCCGTCCACATCGCCTAAGGCTTGTGTCACAGTATCCCATCCAGACAGCGTCATTTGCCAGTATGGCAGTGTACCAATCCCCCGCCTCCTGAACACGATAACCAAACCCACATCCAGAGTATTCTGGATAATTCACCGGGCCAGCACTTTCCCATTCAAAATCTCCCCAAACAACAAAATTCTCTGTTTTTTGGTTATATCCCGTATTCGCAAAATCAAGATAATTGATTTTTGCCATTTCTTGGGAATAATCAGACAAAGTGTAAAGATGTCCATTCGTTGAAGCCAAATACCCTTGTTCATAGTAATCTTGCACCCTTGCAAGCGCATCTTCCTGTATTTGAGTTGCTACAAAATTCGGAGTGCTTGTTGGCTTCGGGGTTTTTGTCGCTGTCGGGACTGGTGTTGCGGTTAGCGTGCTGGTAGGAACAAGCGTAGGTGTCTCTGTTGGCAATACTATGGGGGGTGTACAAGATGCCAACAAAACAGTTATAAAAACCACGAATACGATACTCATAGATAGACGACGAACGAGATACATTTTTCCTCCTAATTACGTTCTATTCTTTTGTAAGGAAATCCTTACCCAACCTTCATTGTAAAAGAGTATAAATGTTTATTGACCATTATGCAAGATGAGACAAAATCGCACAAATTTTGCATAGAGAGCACATTACGATAAACAAACCTTTCAAAACTGAAAAGTTTTATTTATGGTTTATCAACATATTTCAAGAAGATAACTGGTAGACTCTTTGCAAAGTAACTGATATTTCGACAAAATCGCAGGGGCACCCTGCTTTTTTTCTGTCATATGGAATCATCCTTTTTTCGAATATCAGTAAGTAATATACGAATATATTACAGCTTTATTTTTCATACGGAGGTTTTTTTCTTATGCGTCGTTTATTTAGCTATCGTACTGCCACGATCATCATGCTTGCACTGATCCTCTCTGCTGTAGCCTATGGTTTTGCTGCTGCGAATACTGTCACCGCAGGTAACGCTGGTGATGGAGACTCCGGTGTTATTAGTGGCTACACTGTCTCTGTGAAGTACAATCTGGATGCAACTGATCCTTCCACTATTGACACTCTCACTCTGACACTGAATCCCACCACAGCGACTACGGTCAAAGTCACTACCGACAATAGCGCCACTCCAGCTGCTGGTGCCTGGACAAACTGCTCTGGTTCTGGAGCAACCTGGACCTGCGACTTCGCCACCAACCCGTCGGTTCTTTCCATAGTCTTCTTGCGGGTGATCGCTGTTCAGTAGCATTTTTTTTGGGGAAGAAAGAAATATCTGAGCGCGGGTGAGTGATTCATCCGCGCTCTTTTTTATTCAGAAGAAGATGGAAAAGTTCCCTTCCAAGTATTGGCGCAACTCCCTGCTTTCAGCCGGGATATTGGCATTAACGATCACTTTTTGGGTTTTATTTGCTCCCGTACAATTTGGCGGAAGTGCGTCGTATGTAATACTATCCGGGAACAGCATGGCACCGAATTTTCTTACCGGTGATCTTGTGGTGGTGCGCAGCGAGCAAGCCTATAGCAAGGGCGATGCGGTCGCATATCGTCATCCTGAGATCGGGCATGTTTTTCACCGCATTATCGGCTTTCATGAAGATGGTCGCTTCCTCCTGAAAGGCGATCATAATGACTGGATCGACGCCTATACGCCTTCTGAAAAAGATATTGTTGGAAAGTTATGGCTTCACATCCCCGGCATAGGAAAAACATTGCTGGCCTTGCGTTCTCCGTGGGCTTTTGCTATTCTTGTTTTGGTTTTTTCTCTTTTTAGTCTTAGGTTCTTATTCCCTTCTGATAAAAAGCATCAGAATAGAGGTAAAAGGATGGCGCGCGAAAACAATTATATTGGCGAAAAGATTTTAAGTTTTGGGGTTTTACTCTTTCTGGCGTTAGTCTTGGGAATTTTTGCGTTTCAACGTCCTTTGCTTAGAACGGTTGAAGTGCCCTTATCTTATCAACAGCAGGCTGTATATCGTTATACGGCAGAAGTCCCTGAGGGCATCTATGATTCAGATGAAGTACAACCGGGAGAACCCATTTTTAGACAACTGAATGGTTCCTTCGCTATTTCAATGGACTACATATTTATCTCCACCCACCCTGCCGAGATCAGCGGTACTTATCAACTTTTGGCTCGAGTACAGGATGGCTCGGGTTGGAAACGAACCTTGGCGCTTAGCCCCAAAACTGAATTCGCTGATAAGGTCTTTACGGTCGGGGGCACGCTTAACCTTCAAGAAATCCAGGATTTTATTGATACATTAGAAGATCAAACGGGTGTACAACGCAGCCAATATACGCTAACGATCCTGAATGAGATTGAAATTTCAGGATCACTGGACGAACTGATACTGGAAGAGAATTTTGCGCCTGCGCTGGAATTTCAGATCAACGCCCTCGAGGTACAACTTCGCCAGAGCAGTGATGGGGCAAACTCTCTGCTTATGCCAAGCAAGGAGGGAGTACTAACTAAAACGATCTGGGAACAAAACAAAATATCTATTTTAGGATTTTCTCTACCCGTTTCTTTGGCTCGCTCACTTGCTTTGGTCGCCGGTCTCTCCGCTGCATTGGGCTTGCTTCTGTTATTTCAACGTGTATACCGTTCATCACAGGAGAGCGAATTCGAGCGTCTTCGATTGTGGTATGGTCCGCTACTGGTTGAAGCCCGTAATCCCCAATTACTTGAGCAACATAATTATATCGATGTAACTAGTCTGGATGATCTCGCAACCCTTGCGGAGAAAGACCAACGTGTTATTCTACATCTTGCTGAAGAAGAAGAGCGTCACTTTTTTGTACAGACCAATGAGCAACTCTATCATTACGCATTTAGAGAAAAACAACGGAGCACAGAACTGGTCGCAAACCAACGTCCACGACGTTGGCAGTTACCAAAAATCAGAAGAGAGAATGGGCTTCAAAATGCCTATGAGCACGCCTTAAAAGGCTGGGCAAAAGCCGTAGATATACGTCTTTCAATGGAGGGGCAGGCCGATCGTATTGCTGAGATGGCTTACGAGTTAGCTCATGCGCTCAATATTGATGGCAAGGAATTGGAAGATATTCGCTTAGCTGCCCATTTGCACAAAATCGGCTTGATGAATATTCCTGATAAGATCGTGGCAAAAAAGAATAAGCTAACAAAAAAAGAATTGGAGATTCTCCGCAATCACCCCAAATACGCCCGCGAACATCTGGGGAGCGGACAACTGCTCAAGCCCATAGCGGAAGCGATCTACTACCAACACGAACGCTGGGATGGTAGTGGGCAACCGGAGGGTTTGCAAGGTGAAGAAATTCCCCTTGGCTCTCGGATCATCGCTATTGTCAATGTGTGGAACGGTCTTCAGCAAAAACGCCCTTATCGTGAAGCGTGGACAACTGAAGAAATATTTGATTATTTCCGAGAACAAGCCGGGCAACAATTTGATCCCAATATCACCAACGTCTTTCTTGAAATGAAAGGTAGCGAAAGTCCACAGGTTATCGAAGCTCATGTTTTGGCTAAAGAATAAACTTCTCGCATTTCTGCAAATACGCTGGCAATTTGCTATTCTCATTTTTTTGACCCTGTTCGTTCTTCTTGGCATGTTAGCTGGATTTGCAGCAGCAAATACGGTTGTTGTCGCAAACGGAGCCAGTGATACCAGCCACTCAATGACAGCCGAGCAATTAAAGCCTGCCGCCTGTACAATGACTCTAACCACGATCATTGTTCCCAGTGGAGGACAAACGGCAACACAAGGAAACGATCTTATTCTAGGCACTGGCGGTAACGACAGCGGAGGGAACAGGCTAAACGGCAAAGGCGGAGACGATTGCATTATCGGTGGCGCAGGAAATGATTCCATCAATGGAGGTCAGGGTAACGACATTATCCTCGGCGGGGGAGGCAATGATGACCTCAGCGGTGGGCCAGGAGATGATCATCTCGATGGCGGTGCAGGGGCAGACAGCTGCAATGTCAAACACGGCTCAGATACAACAAGCGATTGTGAAACAATTATCAACTAAAAAAGCACCTCATAGGTGCTTTTTTCTCTCAAGAAGGAAAGATCTACTTTCTATTGGCTCCCAATAAAAACTTTCTTATTTCATCATAAATAAAATTTTCTTGTGCAATAAAGCAATAGTGATGGCCATTGGGCACTTCAACCAACCTCGCATGCGGAATATCATCAAGGAACTTCCTCATTTCTTTTTTTCTAAATTCCATCAACTCTTTATGATATTCAAGTTGCAGTTCTTTTTGCTCTTCAGTGTAAAAGATTGGAGCGATTGGTGTGGAACTGGAATTAGCATCAAAGCTTAGAACAGGAACACCAATATTTGCTTGCCGATGATCATATTTTTGTAAAGTATCAAGTATCTGCTTTTCAACTGAAGACGTATCCTTTTCCACAAACTTTCCTTGAGCTGTTTTTTCAAGATCAAAAGCTACTTGCTTATCCCATGCTTCATTCCATACCATAGAAATACTTGGAATTAGATATTTGATGTACGCAGCGTACTCTTCAACAGACTCAAATTCTTCTTTTAAATCAGGGGGATAAATACCCCGCAATGGATTCTTTTGCTCTAACTCTATTCTCCCTGCACTATCATAAGGAGTGTCCAAATAAATCAGTTTCAAAACTTTGTCAGGAAACTTCTCAACGAAATGTGCGAGTTCCAAGCCAGCAAAAGAATGCCCTACAAGGTTTACTTCATCAATTTCTAAAAATGCTAAGAAATGATAAATATCATCTGTGAGTGTATGGATATCATATCCGTTTTGTGGATAGTCCGACTCACCTTGTCCTCGGCGGGTCAAAGCCAGCACACGAAATTTGTCTATAAATCTTGATGCAAACGGATGAAAGAGATGGGCAGAATATCCCATACCTGTAAGAAATAAAAGGGTTTCACCACTTCCACCCCAATCCAAATAGTGTAAACAAATTCCATTTACGTGTACAAATCTGCTCTTATAAGGAGACATATTCAACCCTTGTTCAGCGCGAATATTGTGAGTTTATAAGCAAGCTTACCTGATTACTTATTAAAATTTCACATAAATAAAACGGTGATCAAGAGCTATTTCTCCTAACCACCGCCACTTTGGCAAAGCATCTTTTGGAATGCTTCTTAGTTTTTCACGAGGGGAGAAATCTTCTTAGTCAATAAAGATCTCAACGTGCTCACCATCTTCTTCATCAACCACATCGATGATCTTGCCCGTCATACCTGAACGAAAAGCATCCATTACACTTTCCATTTCCACACCTTCGATCTCCGGCGCAAAATGCGCCCCGATCTTCATGCCGGCATCCACCAAGCTGAGCGGGATCTGCACCGAAGCTTTCGAGCGTCCAGTACGCACATCGGTTACGCGCACACGCAGCGTTCGTGCTGAACCTGCGCGCCCACGCGGCATCCTTTTTGGTACGTTGCCTCCACTTCCCAAAAGGGAGAGCAGCTTTGCACCCTCTTCAGCTGTAATTTTTTCTTCCTCGATCATCTTTAGGATCTTCATGCGTTCTTCAGTTGTTGCCATCATTTTCTCTTCTCCTTTTAGCCAATGAAGACTTGAACGTGTTCGCCATCTTCATCATCATGTACATCCACAATTACAGCGGCCTTATCTGTTGGTGAATCTGCCATTGTTTCCAGAAGGTCACTTACCGCAACACCATCTACATCGGGAATCCAATGTCCAAAAGTGCGCATTATCCAGGCACTGAAACGTAAAGGTAATGGCAGCCCAAAGGTGATATTTTGGGGCCTCTCACCGGGCGCCTGCTTGACATGTACAAAAATCCAGCGTGAGTTGCGGCTTCCGGCAGCAGTGGCAACAACCAAAACGCCCAACAAAAAAGGAAGCCATGCACAATAAAACCAAAAACCAAAGCCTGATGCCTGCATTGACCAGAACATCCATAATCCACCGAGGATAGTAAAGCCGACGCCAATCCACAGGGGAATATTCCAAAAGCGACGTGCTTTATTTGCAATGGCTTCCAGATTTTCATCCGGGTCAGACGCGGACCCTGGGCTGGCTTCCGCTTCATAATCATCTACTTCGTTTTCAACATCATCCAAGCCAACTGCCTTGAGCAACTCCATTGCTTCTTCAGCCGAGATTTTGCCATCTTCAACCATCTTCAGTATCTGTTTTTTCTCTTCAGACATTACTTACTCCAATGCAGCCAGTAGCTTTTCGGCATCTGCGGCGGTAATTTTCTTTTCTTCCAGCATCTTCAAGATAAGTAAGCGTTCTTCTTCAGAAACAGGCTCAGAAGGAGCAACTGGACGCCTTGGAGCACGTGGCGGGAAGGGGTGTTTTCCGAAGCGGATATGGCGTTCTACATGCCTTCCGGTGCGTTTTGCGTGTCTCTCTGCACGACGCGTTGCAGCTCGAATTTTATATTCAGACTGACGCATTTTTTCTTCCACTTTGCGAGCAGCTTCTTCAGCTTTTTTGGCAATGTTCTCGGCAAAGTCATCTGACAAACCGGGGAAGTCTGCCCCAATAAAGGGCAGGCTGATATCGAAATCTGCCCAATCTTCCCAATCGTCGGAGCGCGTGGTCACGAGAAGATCTCCACCGGCAACGATATTCATTTTAGCGGAACCAGTCCCCAAGGTCAGTGAGCGAGGCGTTTCATCCGTATCTTCCACACCTGGGATCTTTACACCCAGATCTGCTTCAGCTGAAAGCGTCAGCATCACGTCCGCTTCGACTGGCAAGCGCAAAAGGACGTCTGAATCGGCTTTCAATTGATAAGCTTCCTCTGCCTGTGGATGAATATAGGCAACGATATCACCGCCAACATTGATATTCACATTACTATGCGGGTTGCGCAAATGCAGGTCGCCATCGATATTGGATATATTGATCTCACCTTTAATATCGCGGACAGATGCGTCTCCACCGATCTTTTCAGCTTTCAGCGCACCGCTGGCATGACGAACGACAAGATCGCCCTCCAGAATATTTATTTCCACATCGCCAATATTGCGTAATGCCAGATCGCCGCTAACCTGCCCGAGTTTGGCCACGCCTTCCAGCACACGCAGGCTGGCATCACCGTTCGCTTCACCAATTTCGATACTAAGATGCCTGGGAAGCGAGACAACCAGATCATTATCACAGCTCAAAGTTACCACTTCTCCATCGGAAAGAAGTTCAAGAGAGCTGCCATTCGTTTTGGCTTTGATCTCGTTTTCATCCCAGCCTGTCAGGCGCAAATCGCCAGGAATAAGATCAATTTTCAGGATCGTTTCTCGCCCAAGAGAAAGGGTTTTCCGTTCCATCTTATTCCTCCTCGCCATCGAGAGCACGCATGGCATCCTCTGCGGAAATACGACCGGCATCAAGCTCAGCGAGGATGCTGCGGCGTTTTTCTTCGTCCATATCAAAAACTTCGTCTTTGCCGGGCTCATAGCCCATCGCACGGATCACTTCATGCAGACGATTTCGAATAGTGGGATAAGAAAGGCTCAGCTCTTCCTCTACGCGTTTGATCTTGCCTTCACAGCGCACAAATACTTCAATGAACTCCATGTGCTCAGGCGAAAGATTTGCAAAATGACTGGTATAGAAATGCCCCTCGATGGACGTATTACACGTATTGCAATGCAGGCGCGTAATAGCAAGCTCATCTTTACAAACAGGGCATTGGGTAAGTACTGGGTTCATAAAATACTCCTTCGTATTCTTATTCTTATATTTCCTAGATCATTTCTACAGCAACATCTGCTTCAACATTGGGGCTTTTCTCTGAGACCATTCGATGCAACCAGAGAAAACCCATGACTGCAACTATGCCTACAATGCCAGCGGCATACCAAACCCAGCGTGGGTCTGTATTATCCATGATCAAACCTGCCAGATAAGGGCCCACTGCAAAGGGGATCATCCAGGAGATGCCGAAGATCGCCATATAACGACCACGCATTTCCTCGGGTGAGAACTTTGCCACCAATGCTTGTGAAACTGGTGCGATCAACATCTCACCAATGGTCAAAATCACCATTGCCAGCACAAACATCGCTGTAGTTGAAACAAAACCATACATCCCGAAACCGATCGTATAAAGCAGCATTCCGGCAGCCATTACCAAAAGAGGGGGACGATTTTCAATACGACGCGTGATCGCAAACTGGAAGAGAACCACCATTGCCGCATTCAGACTGAGTAAAAGCCCATAGCTTGCTTCCGAAACCCCAAAAACATCGCGCAAATAAACACCCAAAGCGGCATTCATATTGGTGTAGACCAAACCCATCAGGATGCAAACGCCGATGAAAAGCATGAAGAGTAGATCACGGAAAACAATGAAATATCCACTGAAGGATTGGGAGACGCTCTCCGGTGAACTTGCTTCCGCTGCTTCGGTTTTTGTCTCAGCGATAAGCAGGTAGAACAACACAGCTACGACCAGGCTGACCACTGCATCAATAATAAACAGCGTCAAATACGACGTTACCGCCAAAAGTAGTCCCCCAATTGCTGGCCCTATGGCAACAGACAGATTGTGCGAAACACGTAAAATTCCATAGCCCTGTGCACGCTTTTTCTCAGTTAGCAAATCGGCGACCATCGCTTGGCGTGCGGGGCCACCAACACTGAACACACCGGAAAGTACAGCGATCAAATAAAAAGCTTGCAAATCGCTAACTAATCCCATAAAGACACTGCTGATCGATGTAGCGATCAAGCTAAAAATAATAATCTGCTTGCGTCCAAAGCGGTCTGTGAGTGCTCCACCCAAAAGACTGCCTACAAAATTGGAAACAGAGAAAAGTGCAAAGAGATAACCCACTTCCACCATACCAACATTGAATTTCATCGTTACATATAGAGCGAAGAAGGGGAAAAGTAATGCGCCGCCTAGTTGGTCAATAAAAGAAACTCCGACTAACATCCAAAAGGTGCTGGGATATTCATGATAGGTTTCTTTCCAATTTCTGATCTGCTTTTTTAACATTATTACCTGCTTGTATTTTTTGAGGGAAGGTTTCAAAACCTTCCCTCAAAAAGAGGATTATTGGCGTGCCGATAAAATCAGGCGAATCTCCTGTTGCGATTCTTGTGCAATTTTTTGGCCAAGTCCGATCAACAACGAGCCAATGTGTTGGCGGAGGGGGGAAACACCATTCTTTTTTGCCAAGGAAGACACACGACGATATTTCTCTGCCGCAACTTCCAAATCGCGCTGACGCGCTTTTTGTAATACCTGATGATTAGTAGGAAACATTGTAGCTCTCCTTTATTTTCGTAACACTTCATCAAACTTAACTGCATTATATTCAAAAAGTAAAAAAAGTCAAGTTAATATTAATTTTTTCAATGTTTAAGTTTATTTTATTTACTTTCCAAGAAGTTCCTAAAGAAAATGCATTTAAAATGCCCAGCATTCCCAAAACTCACTAAAACAAGCCTTGACGAAGAACGAATGTTCGAGTATTATTTCATAGCACAAATGAGCGATGATTCGTTCTGGAGGTAATTCTATGATGGCACGCAAATCAAAAGGTCTTGGTGAACGCCATAAAAAAATCCTTGAGTTCCTAAGGGTTTACCAAGAACGTGAGGGCTACCCCCCTACCATCCGGGAAATTGGCGAGGAGACGGATATTTCATCCACCTCGGTGGTCAACTATTACTTGGATCAACTGGAAAAGATGGGCAAGATTGAGCGTCAGCGCAAGATCTCGCGCGGGGTGCGGCTGGCAAACACATCTCCTCTTGGAGAGATGTTCAAGATACCGGTAGCAGGTCGTATTGTCGCGGGCGAACCGATCCCCGTCCCCGCATCTGACTTCAACTATTATGATGCAGAAACATCCGTTGATATTGCTCGTTCACTTCTCCCAAGTGATAAGAGCGACGAGCTTTTTGCGCTGGAAGTCGACGGAGACTCGATGATTGACGCAATGGTCAATGATGGCGATATTGTCATCATGAAGCCTACTGGCGGAGAAGCCAAGAACGGAGAAATGGTCGCTGTATGGCTTCCTGAACGGGATGAAACAACCCTGAAGTATTTCTATAAAGAAAAGGATGGCTATCGCCTGCAACCTGCCAACCCGACGATGGAACCGATCATGGTTCGGCAAGATGAAGAGTTGGAGATCAAAGGTAAAGTTGTTATGGTCATCCGCCAAGTACAAAAGACCATTATTTAGAGAAAATTGAAAGAATCAAAAAGCGGCTCCATACGGAGCCGCTTTTTTTATTGGTGTTGTGAAACTAAGCCAATTCGACAACTGCACCAGCAGCTTCGAGTTTTTCTTTGGCATCAGCAGCAGCTTCTTTACCAACCTGGGTAAGGATCTTGGAACCAGCGGTTTCAGCCAATTCTTTGGATTCTTTAAGACCCAAGCTTGTGAGCTGACGGATAGCTTTGATGACATCAATCTTCTTGGGACCAGCATCTTTGATGACAACATCAAATTCGGTCTTCTCTTCTGCAGCTTCAGCAGCCGGAGCAGCGCCACCAGCGGCAGCAACAGCAACGGGGGCAGCAGCGGAAACGCCCCATTTTTCTTCCAAGAGGGTGACCAATTCAGCAGCTTCGAGAACGCTCAAAGTGCTCAGTTCTTTAACAATTTTTTCGAGATCAGCAGCCATTTTAAACTCCTTGTTATAGCTTCTAATAGTTATAAGATATTGAACCCGTCCACTTAGGCAGCGGCAGATTCTTCAGATTTTGCTTTGATAACAGCTGCGAGACCACGTGCGGGTTCGGCAACTGTGCGGACCAATTTGCTGGCAGGAGCCTGCAAAACGCCCAACAACTGGGCTTGTAAGACAGCCAAGGGCGGAAGTTTCGCGAGCGCAGTAACCTGCTCTGGGCTGAGAAGCTCAGCACCCATAAAACCGCCTTTGAATTTGAATGCTTCAACTTCTTTTGTCTGTTCAGACAAAGCTTTTGCTGTTGATGCAACATCTTCAAACGCAAAGCCAATTGCCGTACTATTTTCCAAATAGCCTTCAGGAATCTCGTAATCTTTCTCTTTGAGAGCCAATTTAGCTAAACGGTTTTTGACAACATGGAATTCTCCACCAGTTTCACGAACCTTAGAGCGTACTTCTTCCATATCTTTTACAGAAGCGCCTTTATAATCCATCAGGATCAGCGCCTGGCTTTGACTCATCCATTCTTTATATTGAGCCAATACTTCTTCTTTACGTTGCTTTGATAGTGCCAAAGGTAACCTCCTTTCAAAAAAAGTCTTTGCCTATCATCCAGGCAAAGACTTTTTTCTCCCGTAGGAGACAACCCTAAAGGGTTGGAAACTCTCGTTCAGTCTTCGTCTGGGCAGGGAATTAAGCTCTTTTAGGAGCACCTGCTTTCTTCGGCGAAGTGATAGGTTTTATTCGTAAGTTATCGAGTCTGTTCTACTCGTTTACTTTTCTTCCAAAGCTTGTGCCTGATTGGCGTCAATTTTTACGCCAGGACCCATGGTCGAGGTAACGGTAATACGCTGAATATAATTGCCCTTTGCTGCAGCGGGCTTGGATTTCTTGATCGCTTCCAGAAGAGCGGCAAAATTATCAAGCAATTTTTCAGCGCCGAAGGATACTTTTCCGATCGGGACGTGGATATTAGAAGTCTTATCAAGACGATATTCCACACGACCGGCTTTTGATTCTTCGATCACACGGGGGAGATCGCTCGCCGGGACAACGGTTCCCGCTTTAGGATTGGGCATCAAGCCTCGAGGCCCGAGGACACGACCCAAACGACCGGCCTGTCCCATCATATCAGGTGTCGCAATGGCGACATCAAAATCGGTCCAGCCACCCTGGATCTTCTTCATCATTTCATCATCGTCTGCAACGAAATCTGCACCGGCATCGCGGGCGATCGTGGCGCCTTCACCAGAAGCGAAGACCAAAACGCGAACGGTTTTACCCAAGCCATGAGGCAGGTTCACAACATCACGTACCTGCTGGTCTGCTTTGCGGGGGTCAAGCCCCATGCGCAAGTGAACTTCAACAGTTGAGTCAAATTTTGTGGTCGAGGTCTCAACAGCCAATCCCATCGCATCGGCGGGGGCGTAGAAATTATCGCGGTCTATTTTTTCTGCTGCGGCTCGGTATTTCTTTCCATGCTTTGCCATAATAATCCTCCGTGGTGCAAGCGGGCTCCGGCACAAGACCTTCGCCCTCCCACCTTATACTAGTCAGTAACAATAATGCCCATGCTGCGGGCAGTACCTTCAATTTGCAACATTGCGCCTTCGATGTTGATAGCGTTCAAGTCTTTCATTTTGGTTTCGGCGATTTCGCGAACCTGGTCACGGGTAACTGTACCAACTTTTTCACGATTCGGCTCACCAGAGCCTTTATCCACACCCGCGGCTTTGCGGAGAAGCTCAGCAGCAGGGGGAGTCTTCAAAACGAAAGTGAAAGAACCATCTGTGAAGACGGTGATTTCCGCCGGAAGGATTTCGCCAGGGCGGCTCGAAGTACGGGCATTATATTCTTTGCAGAACGCCATAATATTGACGCCATGACCAGCCAATGCAGGACCGATCGGGGGCGCAGGGTTGGCTTTGCCTGCTTCGATCTGAAGTTTTACAATTGCTTTAAATTTCTTTGCCATTTTTACTCCTTGGTGGTTTTGACGGGTGCTGGCTGCACCCTCCCACTTTTTAACCAGCAAGCATTTTGCTTGCCAGAAATTGATATATTATGCTTTTTCTACTTGTAAGAAGTCTAACTCAACAGGAGTTTCACGCCCAAAGAAACTGACCATCACACGCACTTTTGTGCGCTCCATATCAATATCCTTGACCACGCCACGAAAATCATTGAAGGGACCATCCACAATGCGGACACGCTCGCCAACCTTGAAGGTAACATTGACCATTGGCGAATCGGATTCCATTCGCTTGATGATCTGGGCAACTTCTTCAGGGCGCAGCGGAGTCGGCAGATTTCCCATACCAACGAAGCCTGTCACACCAGGGGTATTGCGAACGACGAACCATGATTCTTCTGTCAGGATCATGTTCACGAGAACATAACCGGGGAAAATATGGCGCTCAACCGTACGTCGCTTCCCATCTTTGACTTCGACTTCTTCCTGGGTTGGGATGATCACATCAAAGATCATATCCCGCATGCCCATTGTTTCAATACGTTGCTCGAGATTATGGCGAACCTTTTTCTCGTAGCCGGAATAACAATGGACAACGAACCAGTCAGAGGGGTCTTCCTCGTCGTCGGGAATCTCTTCAACGGCGGGGGTTGCCTCTTGTTCGGAAGCAATTTCCTCGTCCATGGGCGCTGCGGCGGAATCGCTTAACGGAAGAGATGCCGAGGAGTCTTCCAACTCGTCAGCGTTTTCAATCTCATCGAAATTTTCTTCCGGATTTTGCATACCCATGAGAGACCTCTACTTCAAATTATTTAGATACCGAGCAGCATATTCAGCAAGCGACCAGAAAGCCCACTAACTGAACTCAAAAATATCCCGACCACGATCATCGTAATGATAACGATAACCGTCAGGTGCCATGCTTCTTCTCTAGAGGGCCAAGAAACTTTACGAAGCTCGCCAGATGTTTCTCGTACGAAACGCTGGATCGCATTCTGTTTTTTGCCTGTTTTTTTCTTCGCAGCCAAGAGCTTCTCCTTCTTCCTATTGACGGGTAAAACGCCGCCTCATACCGCTTACGGGAGGACGGCGTTATCAGACAGGCCAGGCAGGAATCGAACCCACAACCTACGGTTTTGGAGACCGTCGCTCTGCCAAATTGAGCTACTGGCCTAAGGTGGCAGTGCCACGCCTGAACTCTGCGTGACACTGCTCTTTTTTATTTTGTTTCGCGGTGCAAAGTGTGTTTGCGACAGCGAGAACAGAATTTTTTCAATTCGATGCGCGCAGGGTCATTGCGCCGATTCTTTTCAGTTGTGTAATTTCGCTCTTTGCACTCTTCGCAAGCGAGGGTGACTACAGGGCGAACACCTCTTTTACCAGACATAACTTTCACTTACGACCCTAACGCGGATCGTCCTCTTCTATTTATTCAATAATTTTGGTAATGACGCCAGCGCCGACGGTCAGACCGCCTTCACGG